>NZ_AHHC01000092.1:0-151224 GCF_000242655.1 Pseudomonas sp. PAMC 25886 | reverse complement strand
AAGCCGGGCTCCTACAGGGGCATCATTGAGGTAGAAATATGAGCATCGCTCTAAACGTCATCACCGGCTTCCTCGGCAGCGGCAAGACCACCTTGCTCAAGCGCCTGCTGCAAGGCGAAAGCCTCGGCGATACGGCGTTGCTGATCAACGAATTCGGCGACGTCGGCATCGACCATCTGTTGCTGGAAGAGGTCGCGCCGGACACGGTGCTGCTGCCCAGCGGTTGCGTCTGCTGTTCGATTCGCGGCGAGTTGAAAGACGCCTTGCTCGGCCTGTTGCAGCGCCGCGAGCGCGGCGAGATTCCCGCCTTCAAGCGGGTGATCCTGGAAACCACCGGCCTGGCCGACCCGGCGCCGATCCTTGCCACCTTGAACAACGACGTTCAACTGCGCGGGCGCTTTCATATCGGCCTGGTGGTGACACTGGTAGACGCCAGTCACGCTGCCTTGCAAGAACGCCTGCACCCGGAATGGCTGGCGCAGGTGGCCGCCGCCGATCGCCTGCTGTTGAGCAAGACCGACCTCGTCGAAGACTGCGACTCGCTGCGCGCGCACTTGCAGGCACTGAACGCCGGTACGCCGATCCTCAACACCTGCGATATCGACAGCGGTGAACAACTGCTGCTCGGCGAAGGCTTGCGCAGCGCCGAACCGGCGGCGGAAGTCAGCCGCTGGAAACTCCATCAAACCACCGCCGCCAACCATGGCGCGGCGCAGGTCTGCTGCCTGACCTTCGATCAGCCGCTGGATTGGGTCGGCTTCGGGGTCTGGTTATCGATGCTGTTAAGATGCCACGGCGAACGTATTCTTCGCGTCAAAGGACTGCTCAACGTGAACGCAAGTTTGGCTCCCATCGTTATCCATGGCGTGCAGCACTGCCTGCATGCACCGGTTCACCTGCCCGCCTGGCCGGGAACCGACCGGCAATCGCGCCTGGTGTTTATCCTGCGTGGCCTCGACCCCGCGTTGCTGCGCCGCTCCTTTGAAGTGTTCTCCAGAAGGTTCGCCGCATGATCACGCTTCGCGTCCTCGGCACGTCGGTGACCTTGCTGGAAACCTTGCGTGTGCGCGCCGAACAGGAGCTGGGCATTCGCCTGGTGTACCAGGTGCACGACGTCGAGCAGGCCCAGCGCATCGCGGTGATGCAGCCCGACAGCTACGACCTCTACGACCAGTGGTTTCACAACGTCGACTTCGTGTGGCCGGCGCGGGCGATCCAGCCGATCGACACCCGGCGCATCGCGCTGTGGCACGAGATCAATGACCTGCCCAAGCGCGGCCGCCTGTCTGCCAACGACCGCCTGGGCAGCGGCAGTGTGCCCAGCGAGCGCTTGTTCGTGCAGCACGACGGCAGCCTCGGCAGCACCGTCACCGAACGCATCAGCATGCTGCCCCTGACCCACAACGCCGACAGTTTTGCCTACCGTCCCGAGCGCCTGCCTGAGGGGTTCAACCGCGCCAACGAGAGCTGGGGCTGGCTGCTGGACCCGGCCTGGGGGGCGCGTACCGCGCTGCAAAGTGACGCCGCCATCGGTGCCCTCGACGCCGCGCTGGCGGTGCAGGGCGCGGGGCTGGCGAGCTTCAAGGACATCGGCAACATGAGCATCGAAGAGATCGATGTGCTGGCCGATATCCTGGTGCGCAAGCAGAAGGAAGGGCACTTCGCGGCGTTCTGGTCCGACGACGAAGAAGCGGCGCAACTGATGCTCAGCCCGAGCATCGACATCCAGAGTTTGTGGTCTCCGACCTTGATGCGCCTGCACCGGGCCGGGGTCAAATACCGCCTGGCGGTGCCCCGTGAAGGCTATCGCGCCTGGTTCGGCGGGTTGTCGTTGTCGCGCCATGCCAAGGGCCCGGTGCTGGACGCGGCCTATGCCTACCTCAACTGGTGGCTGTCCGGCTGGCCCGGCGCGGTGATGGCGCGCCAGGGGTATTACATCGGCAACCCGGCCCGTAGCCGCGATCACCTGAGCAGTGCCGAATGGGACTACTGGTACGCCGGCCTGCCTGCGCGGGAGGAGCTGTTGGGCAGCGACGGCTTGCCGCTGATCGATGTGGGCGAAGTGCGTGACGGCGGCTCCTATGAGCAGCGCATGGGGCATATCGCGGTGTGGAACTCGGTGATGGACGAGCACAACTACCTGGTGCGGCGCTGGGGCGACTTCATGCGGGCGCGGACGTAAGTACAGCGCTATGTCGCCAAATTAATGGCACTTAAGCTCCCGTATTTATTGGGTGCACTTCTGCTCTTGCACAGCTAATCTGGATAATTCAAATATCCCTTCAAAAAGGATATTTATTTGACGCCGGTCAGCTATCGCGAGGGACGCGCATGACGAAGGGACGTTTCGGCTGGAGGGGGCAGGCGCTGCCAGAGGGCAACAAAATGAGGTGGCGCCATACGTTTCAAACCCGGATCGCCGGGGTGCTGGCGCTGCTGTTGCTGGTGGTCGTGGCCGCGGTGTATTTCGCGGTGAAGACCGCGACCAACCGCGCCGTGGAAAACCAGGCCCAAGTGCAACTGGAAACCGGCAGCCAGGTGTTCGAACGTTTGCTCGACCTGCGGGGCCGGCGCCTGCAATACGGCTTGAACTGGCTGACGGCAGACTTGCCCTTCCGCCAGTCGGTCACCGAGGGCGAGCCCGCCGCGATTCTCGCTGCCCTGCGCCGGCACGGCACCGGCCTGACGTCCAGTGAAGTGTTTGTGCTGGGCCTCGACGGCCAGGTGATGATCAGCACGTTACAGGCGCTGACGCCCGGCCAGGCCTTTCCCTACAACGATGCCTTGCGCCAGGCCCGGCGCAGTGGCCTGCAAATGTTGATCGTGGCCCTCGATGGCCGGCCTTTTCTGCTGGTGCAGCAGGAAGTGGTCGATCTGGCACCGATTGCCCGTGTTGCCATGGGCTTTCCCATGGACGAAGTGTTTGCCAGTGAATTGCGCTCCATGAGCAACCTGGAAGTCTCGTTCATCAGTGTGCAGCAGGGCCAGCCCGGCGAATTGTTCAGCACCCAGCCCGAGGCGTTCCAGGCCTCGATTGCCAGCGACTTGCAGGCCCCGTACATCAACCCTGTGCCGCAACTGAACCTGTTTCACGGCCAGCGTTATCTCAGCCAGGTACTGCCCCTGGGCAACACCGCAGACGGCGGTGAAGTGCGGGTGCTTCTGCAAAGTCCGCTGGACCACGCCCTCGAATCCTTCGCGCCGCTGGACCGGCAGTTTCTCGCGATCGCCCTGGTGGTGCTGCTGGTGTCACTGGCGGGCGCGTTGTTTCTGGCACGGCGGGTGTCGCGCCCGCTCAATGCGCTGGTCGAGGCGGCCGAACGTATCGGCGCCGGTGACTACCGCACGCCGGTGCGGGTTCGCAGCCATGATGAGTTCGGCCTGCTGGCCCAGGCCTTCAACGCCATGCAAACCGGGATCGCCGTGCGCGAGCGGCAACTGGCCCACAACGCCCTGCACGACCCGCTTACCGGCCTGCCCAACCGCGCGCTGGCCATGGAGCGCCTGGGCAGCGCTATCAGCGCGGGCCGGCCCGTGGTGTTGCTGTACCTGGGCATTGAAAACTACCGGGTGATCAACGAAGGCTATGGCCCGGAAGGCGTGGAAGAGATGCTCCGCGAAGCCAGCCGCTGCCTGCTGTCGAGCCTGTCGGCCAGCGACACCGCCGCACGCATCACCGGCAGCGAGTTCTTGCTGCTGCTGGAAAACACCGAGATCGACCGTGTCGTGGCTCTGGCTGACCGCTTGTATGGGCTGCTGACCGAGCCCCAGCGCATCGGCGGCGATGAACTGCGCCACGAAGTGAGCATCGGCATCGCCGCTTACCCGGCCGACGGCCAGCAAGTTGAAGAACTGATCAGCCGCGCGGCCATTGCCCGTCACGATGCAGCGGCCTTGCCAGGCTATTTGCAGATCTACCAACAGGACCGCGACCTTGCTCATCAACGCCAGATCAGCCTGATCCGCGACCTGCGCCGGGCGGCGGCGGAGGGCGAGTTGTACCTGTGTTATCAGCCCAAGCTCGACCTGACCCACGGCCATGTGCGCCAGGCCGAAGCGCTGCTGCGATGGCAGCATCCGACCCTCGGGCTGGTGTCGCCCGCCGAATTCATTCCCCTGGCCGAGCGCACCGGCAGCATGGGCAGCCTGACCCACTGGGTGATCGAAGAAGCCATTCGGCAACTGGCCGAGTGGGAGGTGCGCGGATTGCAGGTGCAGTTGTCGGTGAACATCTCGGTGGACGACCTGGCCGATGACGGCCTGGCCCTGCGGGTGACCGAGTTGTTGGCACACTACCGTGTATCGGCCCGGCAACTGATTTTCGAAATCACCGAAAGCGCGATCATGCACAACCCGGCCCAGGCCCTCAGCGTGCTCGAGCAACTTCGCGGCTGTGGCATCAGCCTGTCGGTGGACGACTTCGGCACCGGCTATTCATCGCTGGCGCAACTGCAACGCCTGCCGGTGCAGGAGCTGAAGATCGACCAGTCGTTCGTGCGCAACCTCGACAGCACTTCCGGCGACGGGGTGATCGTGCGCTCGACCATCGAGATGAGCCACAACCTGGGGCTCAAGGTGGTGGCCGAAGGCGTGGAGTTCGAGCCGAGCCTCAAGCTGCTCAAGCTCTGGAAGTGCGACACGGCCCAGGGTTATCTGATCAGCCGGCCGCTGAATGCCATGGCGTTTGAAATGTGGATGCGCCGCGAGCGGGTGCCGGTGTAAACGCCACAAAAAAAGGCGGCTACCCATGAGGTAGCCGCCTTTTTCTTACCGCCGGTTTTACTTAATCCGGCAGTTTGAACGCCATCACATAGTCACCCTGCTTGGTGCCCAGGGAACCATGACCGCCGGCCATGACCAGCACGTACTGCTTGCCGTCCTTGCCGGTGTAGGTCATCGGTGTGGTTTGCGCGCCTGCTGGCAGGCGGCCTTCCCACAACTGCTTGCCGTTTTTCACGTCATAGGCACGCAGGTACTGGTCAAGGGTACCGCTGAGGAAGGACACGCCACCGGCGGTGGTGAAGGTCCCGCCCAGGCTTGGTACGCCCATGGTCAGTGGGATCGGAACCGGCGAGCTGTCACGCACGGTGCCGTTTTTGTGCATCCAGATGGTCTGGTGGTTGGTCAGGTCGACCGCGGCCACATAACCCCACGCCGGCGCCTGGCACGGCAGGCCCAGTGGCGACAGCATGGCTTCGAGGATCACACCGTATGGCGCGCCTTTGTTTGGCTGCACGCCTTCGGTTTCGCTGACACGCGGACCTTGCTTGGCAATGTCGGCGGCCGGGATCAGTTTCGATTTGAACGCCATGTAGCTCGGGTTCACGAAGGCAATCTGGCGAACCGGGTCAACGGAAATGCCGCCCCAGTCGAACACACCGAAGTTACCCGGGTAAACGATCGAACCTTGCAGCGATGGCGGAGTGAACGGACCGTCGTAGCGCATGGATTTGAAGTCAATCCGGCACAGCATCTGGTCGAACGGCGTCACGCCCCACATGTCACGCTCCTTGAGGGGCGGTGGCATGAAGTTCAGGTCGGATTTCGGTTGGGTCGGTGCGGTGTGATCGCCGGCCACTGCGCCTTGCGGTACAGGGATTTCATTGATCGGTACTACAGGCTGACCGTTCGAACGGTCGATCACATAGATGCTGCCTTGTTTGGTCGACGCCATGACCGCTTGTTTCACTCCTTCAGCGGTCTTGATGTCGATCAGCGAAGGCTGGCCGCCCACGTCCATGTCCCACAGGTCATGGTGAGTGAACTGGAAGGTCCACTTCACGTGGCCGCTGTCGATGTCCAGGGCGGTGAGGCCGGCGCTGTACTTCTCGGAGTCCGGAGTCCGGTCGCCGCCGTACTGGTCGGGCATCTGGTTACCCATCGGCAGGTAGAGCATGCCGAGTTTTTCGTCGACCGCGAACATCGACCACATGTTTGGCGAGTTGCGGGTGTAGGTCTTGCCCTCGGCCAACGGGGTGGTGTCGTCCGGGTTGCCGCTGTCCCAGTTCCACACCAGCTTGCCGGTGTGCACGTCGAACGCGCGGATCACGCCGCTAGGCTCGTCGGTGGAGACGTTGTCGGTCACGTGACCGCCGATCACCACCAGGTTCTTGGTGACGGCCGGTGGCGAGGTAGAGTAGTAACCGCCCGGGGCGAAGGTGCCGATGTTGGCACGCAGGTCGATCTGGCCTTTGTCACCGAAGTCTTCGCACATCTTGCCGGTGTCGGCGTTCAGGGCGATCAGACGGGTGTCGGCGGTCGGTACGAAGATGCGTTTCGGGCAGGCATTCGGCGCGGCGGCCGGGCTGGCGCTGCCAGTCGGGCTCTGCTCGGAAGCGTAGACCGCGTCATCGTGATACGACACGCCACGGCAGGTCATGTGCGCCCAACCCTTGAAGTTGGCAGCCCCTTCGCTGCTGATCTTCGGGTCGAAACGCCAGATTTCCTTGCCGGTGTCCGGGTCCAGGGCAATCACCTGGCTGTGCGGGGTGCACACGTAGAGCATGCCGTTGACTTTCAGCGGGGTGTTTTCCGCGGTGGTTTCACCGGGATCGCCTGGGCCAGGAATGTCGCCCGTACGGTACGTCCAGGCTGGCACCAGCTTGTGGGCGTTTTCCGGGGTGATCTGCGCCAGAGGCGAGTAGCGATCACCAAAGGCCGAGCGGCCATAAGAGTTCCAGTCACCATCAGCCTGGGCGGGAGCAGCGCTCGCCATGCCAGGAACCGCATCGCGGTCCAGTTGGCCTTTCTTGACCAGTGCACCCGGGTCGGTGAATTGGCTGGCCAAGGCAGCGGCGCCTGCCAGCACGACAGCGACGCTCAGGGCGCCAGTGCCCAGCGGCGCGGCTTGGCCACGCAGCAACGGACGGCGGAACCACGGGAGCAGCATGACGATGCCGAGGGCGAACAGCAGGGCCAGGCGCGGCACCAGTTGCCACCAGTCCAGGCCGACTTCCCACAGCGCCCAGACGGTGCTGGCAAACAGCACCAGTGCGTACAAGCCCAGCGCCGCGCGGCGTGTCGCCAGCAGCAACAGGCCTGTAACGGTGATGCCGAGACCGGCCAGCAGGTAATACAGCGACCCGCCGAGCATGCTCAGCTTGATCCCCCCGGCCAACAAGGCCAGGCCCATTATCAGCAGCAAGATCCCCAGCAGCCTGGGCAGCAGGCGACTTGGACTTGAAGCACCATCAGTGCTCATAGTGTGGTTCTCCGTTACGTTTTGAATTGATTGCGCACAGTTCACTGTAGATGACGTTCCGGCGCAGGCATGGTTCAGGGCAAATAAGGTTTATTCAGAAATCAGAAGGAACTTTGCAGCTTGATCCCGCCGATCAGCGCGTCATCCACCTGGGCCACGGCCCCGGGATGACGGATGTATTGCAGGTTCGGGCGCACCGTCAGCCAGTTCGTGACGTGCACGCCGTAATAGAGTTCGGCGCTGTATTCGGTGTGTTGCAGGGGCAGGTAGGCCGGGTCATCGAAGTCGAAGACGGCGCGGGCCTGGTTGCTGGCCTCGGCGTTCTTGCGATAGGCCGGGTTGACGTGCACCCGCGCCACGGCAAAGCCGATATCGTCCTTCGCGCGTGCGTCGAACAGGCCCTTGTAGACCACGCCGGCCTGCACGTAGTTATCCACAGCGTTGGTTTTCTTGTCGTGCATCGTGCCGTTGGCGAACACGCTCAGGCCCCGCGAGTGGTCGCTGGCCAGGCTGGTGACTTGCTGCTGCACGCCCAGCCACACCCCGTGCTTGCTGGAGGCGCTGCGGTAGGCTTCGCCGCTGAGGGCCGCCGGCTGGTCGTTGCGGTCTTTATAGACATCGCTGGCCTTGGCGCTGCTGTAGTAGTACCCGGCGCGGTATTCGCCGGGCAGGCCGTTGAGCGTGGGGGTCCACACCAGTTCAACCGGGAGCAGGGTGCCCTGGGTGCCGCTGCCACTGAGCTTGAAGCCATTGCCGCGATCCAGGTTGGACGGGTTCTGTTCATAGGCGCCGACCTGGGCGTAAAGCTCGGGCGTCAGGTGATATTTGACCCGCAGTGCCCACTGGCTCACCGGCCAGTTGTACCAGATGCTGCCCACCCAGTTGCCGACCTGCGAGCCGCAGAACGCCAGGTTCTGGAAGTCGCAGGGGAAGCTGTTGAAGTCTTCGCCTTCGCCAAAACGGCCGGCCTTGATGTCGAGCTTCTGGTCGAAGAATTTCTGCTGGTACCACATCTGCGTCAGGCGCCAGGTCTGGCCGCGCCCCCAGACTTCCTGGGACGAGGTGAACCCGCTCACACGTGGATCGTTGACCCGGTCATTGGTGATGTTGTTGCCGCTGCGCTCGGTCACCGTCAACTGGAACTCGGCGTCGTGCCAGCCGAGGATTTTCTGCAGGTCCAGGTGCGTGCCCAGGCCGAACTGATCGCTGTAGCGTGCGGTGCGGTCATGGTTTGAGCCGCCGTGCAGGTTGCTGCCCATCTCGCCGGTGTAGTCGAATTTGAAGTCGTAGCCCTGTTGAGACAGCGCTGTCCGGGTACCGCCGAAATCACCCAGCATCCACGGTGATTCAGCGTCAAAGGCAGGTGCAGCCTGGGCACACGTGGCCAGACCGAAAGGCAGCAGCGCAGCGCACAGGCGCAGATTTTGGAAAGCAGGCATAGGCAAAATGGGGTCTTAATATTTTATGGTTTTGAAACGCAAACAGCGGCCTGGCGCGTTCACACAAAGGCGCTGGACGCGGGCAGTCGATGGTTTGATGAGAATGATGAAACGTTTCAGTTTGTTACTGACAAGGATAATGCCCCGACGCGGGGAGAGAAAGGGCTAAACGGAAGATGGATTCTTTCGGATTTGGTAATAGTGGGCTGGGTTGTTGGATTTGGTATCAAACTGTTCATTGGTTTGGGGTTGATAGCGTGGTTATCTGCGTCACCAAAACGGATGGGGGCGACATGGATGCGAAAGCAACACGGGGTGAACAAGGGGCATATTCGTCATGAGTATCGGCAAGCCTCGTTACCCGAGAATATCCACAAAGGCAGAGGAGGAAACGACTTGGAAAAGCGTATTGATACGATTGAAAAAGCACTCCCTGATATACGTGATCGGCTTTCGCGAGTAGAGACGAAGCTCGATGGCATAAAAGAACAGATGGTGACCAAGGCTGACCTGATCGCCACAAGGGCCGACTTTCGTGAAGACACATCAGGGCTGCGTCTTGAGATCTCCAATTTCAGGACAGACATGCAATCAATGGAAACCCGTGTCCTCAAATGGTTTGTCGGAACCGCTGGCGTTCTGTCTGCCATTGCATTTGGCGTCGCTCGACTTGTCCACTGACGCTTTCCTTTTGAAGCCGGGCTCCCTGCCGGGCTTTTTGGTTGCTAAGCCAACTTCACCAAACACCCCTCAAGAATATCCAGCCCTTCCTCCAGCACTGCCGCCTCAATGGTCAACGGCGCCAACAGCCGAATGATGTGCCGCGATTTGCCACTGGGCATCAGCAGCAAACCCGCGTCGCGAGCGAGGGCCAGCAGTTGGGTGAGTTGTTGTGGCGCCGGGCTGCCGTCGGCATTGGCCAGTTCGATGCCGCGCATGGCGCCGACACCCGTCAATCGACCGAGATACGGGGAAAGCTTTTTCGAACGCCACGCTTCATATCGGCTGACGATGGCTTCTTCCTGTTGCGCGCCCCAATTTTGCAGGTGCTCGTCAGTCATTTCATCCAGTGTGGCCAACGCCGCCGCGCAGGCGATCGGATTGCCGGAGTAGGTGCCGCCCAGGCCGCCTTTGGGCAGGTTGTCGAGCAACGATTTGCGCCCGACCACCGCGCCCAGCGGTACGCCGCCAGCGATGCTTTTGCCCAACAGAATCAGGTCCGGCTCGATGCCCAGGCGAGAGAAGGCAAAACGCTGGCCGGTACGACCGAAGCCGGACTGGATTTCATCGGCAATCAGCAGGATGTTTTTTTCGTCGCAGAAGCGTCGCAGGGCCTGGGCGAATTCCACGTCCAGGGTCAGGAAGCCGCCTTCACCCTGCACCGGCTCGATGATGAAACACGCCACATCGTTGACGTCGATTTCCACGCTGAACAGCCGGTCCATCGCCTTGAGTGCTTCGTTGCAGGTCACGCCGTTGTCGCGGCTGGGGTAGGGCAGATGGAACACCGGCCCCGGCAGCACGCCGACTTTTTGCTTGTAGGGCGCGACTTTGCCATTGAGGTTCAAGGTGGCCAGTGTGCGCCCGTGAAACGCACCGTCAAAGGCAATCACAGCGGTCCGGCCCGTGGCGCCCCGGACGATTTTCAAGGCGTTTTCCGCAGCTTCCGCCCCACTGTTGGTGAGCATGCCGCTGACTGGGTAATCCACCGGGATGAAGGCAGTGAGGCGATCCATCAGTTCGATGTACGGCGCGTGAGGCACAGCGTTGAAGGCGTAGTGGGTGAGCTTGGTCGCCTGCTCGCGAATCGCCTCGACCACACGCGGGTTGCAGTGGCCCAGGTTGAGCACGCCGATGCCGCCGATGAAGTCGATGAAGCGCTTGCCGGTGGTGTCCCAGACTTCGGCGTTCTTGCCATGGCTGAGGCTGATGGGGTGGACGATGGAAATCGACTGGCTGATGGTTTCGCGGCTCATGGATCCGGGACTCAAGAAGGGGATGCGTCCTTTTATCTAAGCCGTGAGCCGCCTCGCCCCGCAAACGAAATAAAGTCGCCGGGTCATTATTAAAAGTCGGGATGTGCTGTGGCGTACTCCACCATCCAGTTCAAAAACGCCTTCACTTTCGGGATCTCCCCGGCATGTTCGGCGTGGGCGATAAAGTGCGCACCGGCGCTGGGCATCGTGTAGTCCCAGGGGATCATCAGGCTGCCGTTCGCCAATTCCTCGGCCACCAGGTACTGCGGCACCAACGCTACGCCATACCCGGATTGCGCCGCGCGGATGCACATGTAGAACGTGTCAAAACGCGGCCCGTGGTAGCTGTTCTGCGAGTGCAGGCCTTGTTCCAGAAACCACGCGTGCCAGGCCTCGGGACGCGAGGTGCATTGCAGCAACGTGTGGCGGGAGGAGGCGTCGCTGCCGGCGGCGACAAACCCGGGGGCGCACACCGGCACCACGGCTTCGCGAAACAACTCGATGCAGGTTGCTCCCGGCCACGATCCCTGGCCGAAGAAAAACGCGATATCCGCCTTGGCCTGCAACACGTCGAAGGGCTCCAGTTCGTTGCGCACGTCCAGGTGGATAGTGGGATGGCGTGCAGCAAAATCCTTGAGCTTGGGCACCAGCCAGCGGTCACCGAAGGTCGGCTGGGTGGCGATCCGCAGCACTTCGGTCTCGCCACCGTAGGTCAGGATGTAGCGGCTGGAAATATCCACCTGGTTGAGGATCTTGCGCACTTCTTCCAGGTACAGCGAGCCCGCCGGCGACAGGTACAAACGCTGGCGAACCCGCTGGAACAGCGGATGGCAGAGCATCTCTTCCAGCTGCGCCACCTGCTTGCTCACCGCACTCTGGGTCAGGTGCAGTTCTTCGGCGGCGCGGGTAAAACTCAGGTGGCGGGCGGCGGCTTCGAAGCACTGCAGGGCCGTCATCGAAGGGGTCAAGCGTTTGGATATCACGGGATCGCAGATCCTTTTAAATAGCCGAGTTCATTCCAAATCGGAAGGAGCCTAAGCCTAAACGTCGTTTGTGGCCAAGGTGTAAAGCCGTTGATACTGACCGGCAACACTATAAACCGGCGCGGGTTTTTGGCGCCGAATAATAAAGATCGACAGGGAGTGCCTTGCATGAAGAACGTGAAATCCACTTTGGCGGCATTCACCGCCGCCGCCGTATTGGGCCTGACCGGGACTGCTCACGCAGGGGCGACCCTGGACGCGATCCAGAAGAAAGGGTTTATCCAGTGCGGCGTCAGCGACGGCTTGCCGGGCTTCGGCGTGCCGGACGCCAATGGCAAGATGACCGGCATCGATGTGGACGTGTGCCACGCCGTCGCCGCCGCGCTGTTCGGTGATGCGTCGAAAGTGAAGTTCAGCCAGCTGACCGCCAAGGAGCGGTTCACTGCGCTGCAGTCCGGCGAGATCGACCTGATTTCCCGTAACACCACCTGGACCAGTTCCCGCGACGCCGGCATGGGCATGGTGTTCACTGGCGTAACCTACTACGACGGCATCGGGTTTCTGGTGAACACCAAACTCGGCGTGAAGAGTGCCAAGGACCTGGACGGCGCGACCATCTGCATCCAGGCCGGTACCACCACCGAGCTGAACGTCTCGGACTACTTCCGCTCCAACGGCCTGAAGTACACGCCGATCACCTTCGACACCGCCGACGAAAGCGCCAAGGGCCTCGAAGCCGGCCGCTGCGACGTGCTCACCACTGACCAGTCGGGCCTGTATGCCCAGCGGATCAAGATGGCTCACCCGGATGAGTTCGTCGTATTGCCGGAAGTCATTTCCAAGGAGCCCCTGGGGCCACTGGTACGTAAAGGCGATGACGAGTGGTTCAGCATCGTCAAGTGGACCCTGTTCGCCATGCTCAATGCCGAGGAAATGGGCATCACCTCGCAGAACGTCGAGGAGCAGGCCAAGTCCAGCAAGAACCCGGACGTCGCCCGCCTGCTGGGTGCAGACGGTGACTACGGCAAGGATCTGAAACTGCGCAAGGACTGGGTGGTGCAGATCGTCAAGCAAGTGGGCAACTACAGCGAAGTGTTCGAGCGCAATATCGGCCAGGGTAGCGTGCTGAAGATCAAGCGTGGTCTGAACGCTTTGTGGAGCAACGGCGGGATCCAGTACGCGCCGCCGGTTCGTTGAGGCGTCACGAAGACACGGTGTCTTTACCCGCCGCCTTGGAGCGATACAACGCCTGATCGGCCCTGGCCATCAGGCTTGTGGTTGACTCATCGGTGCGCCGTTCCACCACGCCTTGGCTCAACGTCACCTTGAAGCTGCCCACGGCGGGCAGGGCCTTGAGTGCCGTGCGCAACTGCTCGGCCAGTTCCCGGGCAGTTTCCAGCGTGCTTTTGGGGGCGATCACCATAAACTCATCGCCTCCCCAGCGTGCCAGCAAGTCGCCGGGACGCAGGCAGGCTTCGAGGCATTCCACTACATGCACCAGGGCTTCATCGCCGACGGCGTGGCCGTGCTGGTCGTTGATGGGTTTGAAGTCATCAATGTCCATGGCGATCAGCGACAGCGGCAGGCGAAACCGTTGGGCCCGATCGCATTCTTCCACCAGGGCCCGCTCCAGGCGGTAACGATTGGCCACACGGGTCAGGGCGTCGCGTTCGGCCAGGGAGCGGTTTTCATCCAGTTGCAACTGCAGTTGTTGATTGACCCGCGACAGCTCGCGCGTGCGCTCGGCCACCAGGGCTTCCAGGGATTGGTTACGTCGCTCCAGCTGTTCGATGGACTGCTTGCGTGCCTGGATGCTGCGGTGAGCGCCGAGCATACGGGCCACCGAGCCATCATCGTTACGTGCAATCACGTAGCCCCGGTCTTCTATCCACAGGTAGGAGCCGTCTTTCTTGCGGCAGCGATATTCAGCTTGATAGTGAGTGGTGCGGCGGTTGATGTAGTCATCAAACAGCACCATCACATTCGGATAGTCCTCGGGGTGAATCACGTTTTCCCAGGTAAACACGCTGTTTTCCAGGGAGTGATGGGCGTAGCCGAGCATTTCGTACCAGCCGGGGTTGCGGTAGACGAACCCGGTGTTGGCGTTCCAGTCCCAGATCCCGTCGCTGACCAACTCCATGATTGCGTGCAGCATGTCGGCGTTAAGGTCGCAAAAGTCTTTCCTTGACGGTCCGCTGGCGGATGTATCGTCCATTGCGCACTCCCTGCGTGGACTGGCCCCCATGGCCAGCCTAAGTTGACGCCGATACTCCGTGGCTGGCGGTACTGTACAACGGCGCTTTGGCGCTTAGAAGGGGGGCTTTGGTCTAGGCTGGAAGGTGGCTATGAGCCACTATTTTTTGCTGTTTAGTCTGTAGTTCTACGAACTGGCAGTGTTCAAATTATTGCCGGCGCTGCGTCCGGATTCGGCACAAGACGCACTTCAACTCGTTGCCCCAACGCTCGTGCTGCGCTTGCCAGGGTGGCAAGTGTCATGCCTGCATCGTTCTGATCCAGGGCTCTGTCCACTGCCGTACGACTGGTGTGCATGCGCTCAGCCAGTGCCTTTTTGCTGATGTGCTGGGCTTTCATGGCCTCTGCCAGTTGCCAGGCGATCACTCGCTTCAACGCTGCGGCGGAAACCTCCTCAATGAGTCCTTGTTCGTTAAGGAATTCATCAAAGTCGGAACCGATATGTTTTTTCATGAATTGTTCCTCAAAGTTTGGCTTTGCGTCGCTTTGGGCAGTTCCATCAACCACTCACGAACAGGCTCATTTCCGGCATCTGTGCGAAAAAAACTTACGTTTAGTACAAGAGGAATGTCGTTCACAGGCGAGTGTACCAAAAAAGGTTCATCTGACAATCGGCGATTAAAGAGGCTTTTTTCGAAAAAGCCGACCAAAGCGTCGCACGTTGTTCTGTGAGCGAAAGGGACTGAAATATTGCCAAAAATGGCGCGAGAAACTGCGTGTTAAGCAGCTTCCTCAAATTACATGGGAAGGTTGTTTGGCATGAGTAGGAAAGCTTACTTCGGTGCCACCATCCTCGTCCGTGGCGCCCCATTCGCATTGTGCTGATAAATCGCCTCAGGCTGCCCTTGCTGATTAAAAAACACCTGCCCGATACCGGCAGAATTCCACAACCGCTCACCCGCTTCGGCGTGTTCCGGAATGTGCGGCACCACCTGCATGGGACGGCGTCGAGTCAGCCAGTTCAGGGGGGAGCGCGGCGAATAGAGCCAGCGATTGAGGCGGTCGAACCATTCCAGCAGGCGCGGGGGGAATTCGTTCTTGATGCCGCTGCTGGTGATCTGCCAGATCTTCGGGCCCGCGTTGCGGTGGCGGATCAGCACTTCGTAGACGAACGAGTAGTGCACGTCCCCCGACAGGATCACGTAGTTGCCCGGGGTGCGGGAGTGGCGAAAAATGTTGAGGATCACCTGTGCCGCGCCGCGGTGGGCCATCCAGTTTTCCGCGTCCACCAGCAGCGGGTAGCCGCACCAGCTGAAGGCTTTCTGTACGGTCTCGATCAGCTTGACGCCGAAGATCGGTGCCGGCGACACGATGATTGCCGATGGGTGATCCAGCAGTTCCTGTTGCAGTTCGCTCAAGCCTTCCCAGTCCAGCAGGCCGGACGGTTGCTTGAGGGTGAATTCACTGCGCCAGCGTCGGGTGCGGGTGTCGATCACCACCAGCGCGGGTGTGGTGGGCAGCACGTAATGCCAGTGCTGGAACTTCAGCAGTTCATCCACCAGTTCATCCTGGGCCACGGCATCCAGAGAGTTGCCATGGGTTTGCGTAGTCAGCGCCAGGGTGTTGCCCAACACGGTGCCAAACGCATCCGGGTTGTTGCCCCAGCCCTGGCAGAGCATGTAGGCCAGCAGGGCGTTGCCGATGATGCGCTTGGAGAACGGGTGGCCATAGGCGGTTTCTTCCCACTGGGCGCTGAGGTTCCAGTCGTCGGTGATGTCGTGATCATCGAAGATCATCAGGCAGGAAAGGTGAGCGAACACCCGGGCCACGCCGCCCAGGCCGTCACGAAACTTGTCGATCTGCACCTGCTCGTGTGCATAGCGTACGTGCTCTTCGGCACGCAGTTGCGGTGTTTGCGGGGTGATCAGTTGCCACGGTGTGGGTGACCAGGCCAGCAGGTACATCGCCATGACTTCGGCGAAGGTCACCAGGTGGTTGTCGGCGCTGCTGCTGGTGAAAATCGGCTTCTTCACGCCGCCAAAAAAACGCTCGCGCAGGGTCTCGTTGCTCTCCAGGGCGGGCAACAGATCGGCCCGATGGTAGTAGCTGGCGGCGTGCTCGTAGAGTGCTGCGCTGTTGTCGACGACGGCACCGTCGAGGTGTTCGTCGAACAGGCCGAGGCGGCTGATCAACGCATGAATGGCCCGCAGCATCGGCCCCGCGACATCGTCGGCGTAGACCTGGTCGCCGCTCATCATCAACAGGGCCGGGCGGTCTTCGACCGTGGTCGACTCGGCCAGCAGCCGGTCGACACACAACAACCCTTCGTCGGCGCTGTGGTGGGGTTTGCGGCACGAGCCGTGTACCAACTGGTGGATGCGGCTGTGCAGGACAAAGTTCGGGCCTTGGGCGCCGGGGTACAGCAGATGGGGCGCCCACTCGGCGATACTGGCACTCTCGACCAGCAGGTCGTAGCCAATGCGCACGTCCTGGGGCAGGGCGTGCGCCAGTTCAACGTCGATCAGGTGGATAAACGCCTGGCGCCCGACGGGCACGACCTGGCAGCGGCTCGCGTCCAGTTCGATGTCGAACGCCTCGCCTTGGGCGGGTTGCAGCCTCAGGGTCAATGCCAGGGCGCGACTTCCCACCAGCCACATCACCAGGCGCCGGGGTTCCAGGCGTCGCAGCAACGGGCCGGCGAGTACAGCGGTAAGTGTGTCGGGGTGCGGCATCAAGGCAACGGCTCTGGGCAGGGTTGGGCCGAAAAGGTAACGCATTGAATGTCAGCGTTTTGTTAAGGCGCGATACCCGGGCGAGCCGCAAATTACCCGGCACCTGCGAGCCCGGGCTATAAACCTTTCATCTCAAATCATGACCGGCTGGCCGTGGGTTCACCTTCAGCGATCATCCAGCGCAACACGTCGCCCAGCGCCACGCTGTGCTGCCGCTCAACCCAGCGCACGCCCTGCGGGCTGTACTGTTCGACGTAGCGGCTGAGTACCAGCCGGCCCTGCTCCGACGACAGGCTCAAGCGGGTTTCCCGGCAGAGCAGGGCGTGAGCCCCGCGTTTACGCACCTGATGTTGCAGAACCAGTGAGCCTGACTCAGAAATCATCGCCGGCTCCCTGTGCGCAACTATCGGCCTGGGGCGACGTCGCTCCCTGTTTGCCTTCCAGTACAAAGGCCGCACGGTGTTCGGCCACCACATTACGCAGGGCGCTGTAGTAGTCCGGCAACTTTTGCAGGCTGTCGGTCAGTGGCAGCAACGACGCCCGGGTATCGACGGTACCGCCCACCAGGCTGATGGTGCCCAGGGTCTGCACGGTGTCGCTGTCGCCCAGCGGCGCCACCAGGAAGTTCAGGACTTTGCCTGCCGCATCGCGGCTGTTGCCGGTGCCCAGCAACGGCAGCTCGACAATCGGCCCGTTGCCAATCCCCCACACGCCAAAGGTCTGGCCGAAGTCGGCGGTGTGGCGAGGGATGCCCAGCGGGTCCGAAACATCGATCAGCCCGACAATCCCCACGGTGGTGTTCACCGCAAAGCGTCCCAGGGTATTGATCGAACGCCGTGGGTTGCCTTGCAGCAGGTCGTTGATAAATACCTTGGGCTCGCTGAAGTTGCTGGCGAAGTTATGCACACCCTGCTGGAAAAAATCTGGCAGGTATCGGTAACCACGAGCCACAGGCGCCAGGGCATAGTCATCGACGGCGCGGTTGAAGGCGAACACGCCCCGGTTGACCGGCTCGGCGGGGTCATACACCGGGTAGGAAACCTGTGCGCAGCGTGTGGTACTCGTCACGTTGGCCGGGCTCGCGCAGCCTGTGAGGTAAGACACGGTCAGCAGCAACACGGCCTGGCGAGCCAGGTGCTGGGGATACGTCAGCGAGCGCATAGGGTCAGTCTCCGGGAAAAGGAGGCCGATGCTGGCAGCCGCAGCTTGCGCGAAGATGTCTGCTTTATTGCGCCGTTGACGCTTTATTGCACGATTGAAATATATGACGGGCCGCGTCGAATGGTTTTAGATGGCGCATCGACAAGACCAAGTGATGCCCGCCGGTGAGCCATCTTTTAATCGTGGACGATGACCTTGAGGTCCTCGCCCTGCTGAAGAAATTTTTTCTGCAACATGGCTACACGGTCGAGACCGCCGCCAATGGCACCGAACTGTGGGCGGCCATGGAGCGTACGCCTGCCGACCTGATTATCCTCGACCTGATGCTGCCGGGGGATAACGGCCTGTTGCTGTGCCAACGCCTGCGCCAGCAATACGCAACGCCGGTGATCATGCTGACCGCCATGGGCGAGTTGAGTGATCGCGTGGTGGGCCTGGAAATGGGCGCCGACGATTACTTGAGCAAGCCCTTCGACGCCCGTGAGTTACTCGCCCGGGTGCGCGCAGTACTGCGCCGGGCCGGAGAAAACCGGCCAACCCTGGGTGACGCTTCGCGCCCGCTGATCCGCTTTGCCGGCTGGCAACTGGACCTGACGCGCCGCGAGCTGCGCTCGCCGGATCAGGTAATGATCCCGTTGTCGTCCGGGGAGTTTGACCTGCTGCTGGTGTTCGTCGAGCACCCGCAACGGGTGCTGACCCGCGAGCAATTGCTCAACCTGGCGCGGGGTCATAGCCATGACGCGTTCGACCGCAGCATCGACGTGCAAGTCAGCCGCCTGCGACGCAAGCTGGAGTTTGACACCAAGCGCCCGGCGATGATTCGCACGGTGCGCAACGGTGGTTACCAGTTCACCGTCGCCGTGACCCGCTCATGAGTCGCTTCAAACCCCGGGACACCGTGGCCCGCTGGATCGCCCTGACCATCCTGATTGCGATGCTCACGGCGCTGGCCTTCAACGCGCTGTTTGTGCAACTGGCGGGCGTTTGGGCCAGGCCGCCGCTGGGTGAGACCGGCCTGCTGGAAAAAGTGGCGGTGATCGTGCGGATGATCGAGGCGGCAGAGCCGTCACAGCGAGCACAGCTGACGCAGGCAGTGGGCGATGACAGTTTCAGTGTGAGTTGGTCGGCCACCCGCGGGGGCATTGATGTGCCGATTCTGGAAGACCCGGGTTTTCATTCCGATCAGGTGTTCAAACAACTGCTCAAGGGTCCGGAACGGCGAATGGAAGCCTACGAACCGTCCGACTGGCCAGGCCCCGGCGGGCACTATGCGTTGGTGGTGCAACTGGTTGACCAGTCCTGGCTGATGTTCAGTGCACCGTCGCGCAGTTGGGGCCTGGCTGAGGGCCCGCGAAGCCTGGTGGTGCTGATGCTGGTGCTGGTCTCCACTGCGCTGGTCACGCTGATCGCCACCCGGCGCCTGGCCCGGCCGCTTCAACATTTCGCCCAGGGCGTGCGACGCTTTGGCGCTGACTTTCGTGCGCCGCCCATCGAACCGGTCGGCCCCCACGAAATCCGCCAGGCGATCCTCGCGTTCAACGGCATGCAGGCGCAGTTGCAGCACTTCATCCAGGACCGTACCCAGATGCTTGCCGCGATTTCCCATGACCTGCGGGCGCCGCTGACCCGCCTGCGCCTGCGGGGAGAATTCATCGAGGATGCCGACCAGCAGCACCGCCTGTTCCGGGATGTCGATGAGATGCAGGCGATGATCAACACCGCGCTGGAATTCTTCCGCGACGATGCACGCCTGGAGCAGGCCACCCAACTGGACCTCGCCGAGTTGCTGCAAACCTTGATTGATGACTACCGTGACCAGTCCATCGACATCACCTTCAACGGCCCGCCGCGGCTGGTTTACTTCGGCCGACCGCTGGGGCTAAAACGGGTGATGACCAACCTTGTGGACAACGCGATTCACTACGGGCTGGCGCCGGAAGTTGAACTGCAACAGAGTCCTGGAAGGGTGACGGTGCGGGTGCTGGACCGTGGGCCCGGCATCCCGGTAGAGCAGCACGAACAGGTGTTCCTGCCGTTCTTCCGGCTGGAGGGCTCACGCAATAAAAGTACGGGCGGTGTCGGTTTGGGGCTCTCCACGGCACGGGCGATTGTGCTGGAACACGGTGGGACGCTGACCTTGGAAAATCGCCCGTGCGGCGGGTTGGCCGCCGTGGTGGTGTTGCCGGTTTAGGAGGGCTTAAACGGTCATGGCAGCTTGCCGTTTCCCAGGTTGCTCAAAGAGCCGCCATTCGACTGGGCGTGTTGTTGATTGAAGCCGTTACGCGATGGCTCCTCCTTTGGTTTGGACGCAGGTTGAACAGGCTGGACGGGTTGAAGTGCCTGGATCAGGTTTTGAGTATGAAAAACGCTGCCGATCATCATGGATGTACCTCTCGTTCAATAGGAAGTTTGCCGTGCGCATCAACTCCCTCTGAGTGCGTCCTGATCAGTGGCTTTGGCCCGGTCCAGCGTTCCGGGCCATCGGGTTTCCATTTGCTTCGCCGTCTCAACAGGGCCGGTTTCAAGCCGGCTTGGGCACCGTAAACCGAAACTCGCTGCCCCGGCCCAACTCACTTTCAGCCTCGATCCGCCCGCCGTGGGCCTGCACAATGCCTTGGGTGATGTACAGCCCGAGGCCGCTGCCGGTGGGGTTGTTTTCGGTCTGGGTCCAGTAGCGATCAAACACGTGGGGCAATTGTTCAGGCGCAATCCCTTCGCCGGAGTCCCGCACCGAAAACACAATCTCTTCGCCGGTACTCATCGCACTGATGCCGATATTGCCCTGGCGTGGCGTGAACTTGATGGCGTTGCCAATCAGGTTCGACAACACCTGGAACAGCCGCTCCGGGTCCGCATTGATTTGCAGCCCGGGTTCGGCGTTGAACGACAAATCGATGCCCTTTTCCATCGCCAGGGGCGCCAGCAATGAATAGGCCTCCTCGAACATCTGGCTCACGTCCAGGGCTACCGGCTTGACGGTGTAGCGCCCGGCCTCAATCTTCGAGGTGTCGAGCAAATCCTCCAGCAGTACATTCATGCGCCCGGCGGCTTGTTGCATGGTGTCGATGGCCGAGGAAATCCGCCGCGAGGTGTGCGGGCCGTCGGAGCTGAAGGCCTTTTGCATCATGCCGCAGAGCATCGAGATGACCGTCATCGGGTTGCGCAGGTCGTGGGAAACCACCGCCACCAGTTCATCCCGGGCGCGCACCGCTTGTTGTTCACGCAGCACCTGGCGGGCCAGGTCATTTTCCAGGGCCGAGCGACGCAGGTCGTTGGCGGCAAAGCGGTCGCCATGGCTCCATTTGGTGGAAATGCCGGCCATTTCGACCTTCCAGATTTCAAACGAGGTGCGTGGGCGCAGGCGCAGGCCTGCGTCGGAAGTTTCCAGGTTCAGTGGTTTATTGGGATCGCCGCTCCAGTTGATGTTTTCCTTGGCCTCGGGGCGAAACCACAGCACGCCGTTATCCACCGGCTTGGGCAAGTTCATGGCCAGCACGCCACTGGCTACGTGCTGGTACTCCGCCGCCGGCGGGTACACCGACGCCAGGTGATGGCTGGCAAATACCGGCTGCCCGGTCTCTTGCAGCCACTTGTGCAGGGCACGGATTTGCCCGGGTTCCGGGCAGTTGCCATAGCGGTGCAGCTGCTTGTCTTCGATGATCGCCACACCGCAGGCCTGGGTCAGGTCCATCAGCAGTTGCGGACGTTGCGCCAGGCCGTCGAAAACATTGGCGGGCGAGGCCTGCATGGCCTGGCTGAGGAGGGCCAGGGCCTCGACCTTTTCTTCGCGCTGGCGGCTCAGGTCCAGGGCCTCCATGGCGCTGATCTGCAACGACAGCACCTGGCCGATGGTCTGGCAGGCCGTGCGCAACTCATTGGGCACCATCAGCGGCTGACGGTTGCCGCAACTGATCAGGCCCCAGAGTTTGTCGCCGGCCATCAGGGAGATGCTCATGGACGACAGCACGCCCATGTTCTGCATGTACTGGCAGTGAATCGGCGACACGCTGCGCAGGGTGGCGAAGCTCAGGTCCAGGGGCTGGCCGGTGTCCGGGCGCAATCTGGGCACCAGTGGTACCGGCTCATAATCGGCGTTGGGGATGATCCGCAGCCAGTTGGTGCGATACAGCTCCCGGGCTTGTTCGGGGATGTCGGAGGCGGGGAAGAACAGGCCGTTGAACAGTTCCATCGACGGCGCGGACGCTTCGGCGATCACCTGGCCGTGGCCTTCTTCCTCGAAGCGATAAATCAGCACGCGGTCGTAGCCGGTCATGGCCTGGATTTCGTTGACGCTGATTTCATACAAGGCCTGCAGGGTTTTCGCCGCTTGCAGGCGTTGCAGCATCTTGCCCAGGTTGCTGGTCCGGCCATTGAGCGCCTTGGGCTGAAAATCCTTGAGCCGCGGCTCGAACTCCAGCACCAGCACACCCTGATGGCGGTGCAGCAACCCTTCGAACTCGGCGCCGTTGAGCGTCACGTGCAAGGGTGGGGCGTCGAAAAAACTATTGTGCGTGACCATCGCCTGGACGGCTTCGGCATGTTCCGTGCCGATCAATGTGTGCAGTGGCTGGCCCAGCAGGGACTCGGGCGCGTGATTGAACAGCCCTGCCACGTTGGCGCTGACCTGCACGATATGCAGGCCTGGCTCAGACAAGGTCAGCAGCGCGCCGTGGGGCTGGATGGCCCCCGGGAAGCGAATGGGCTCGTCCGCACAGTTGGCAAGCAGTTCTTCAAAATCATCGGGTTTCATAGCAGTACCTCCTGGCTGTCGAGCCATTGCTCAAAGCAGCTGAATGTTGAGCGGGCCGCGTTTACAGCGCGCAGTTTGGCGTGCGCGTCGAGGGGCACATGGCTCAGGTAATCGAGAAAGTCTTTCCAGCGCCGGCCGGTTTCGGCGCCATACACGTTGAGAAACGCACCGCCGTTGTCGGCGTCCAGCCCCAGGCGCTGCGCCATTTCCCGGCGCAGAATTTGCCCGCCCAGGGTGGCGCCTTCCAGCACGTACAGCGCACCCAGGCAGGCGGCAGGTGTGTCGAGGGGTGGTAGCGACGTGCAGCGGGGAAGGGCGGCAATGGCCGGGTCGTCCAGGCCCAGGGCGTGGAGGTCCGTCAGCAAGGTAGGCGTTTTCAGACGCAGTGCCTGATCGAATCCCGCCGGGATCAAGCCGCTGTCGTTCAGCGTTGCTTCCAGAGGGTCGTAGAACCCGTAGTAGGCCTGGAGCAGGCGTCGGTACCCGTCGTGATCCAGCTGCGGGGAGAAAAACGGCAAGCGTTTTTCCAGGGCGACGTGCAGTAAAGCGGTACCTGAGCGCAGGGCTTCAAGTACGGGGGGCGCACCAACGTCATGGGCCTGTGAATGCATTCAGTAAACTCGAACTGGGGGCCTGCTGGCCATGTAGGGTTGCCTGATCATTGACCGCAGGAGCTGTCGCGAAGTTCGCTGCAGCTGATATCGCTACGCTATCAATGCATGGGCGGGCCCTGTACCAGCGCCGATTGCACGCAATCGAGCAAGCGCTTGGCGCTCCACGGTTTGGGCAAGAAACGCACCGTGCCGCCCAGTTGCGACGCCATGGCGGTATTGCCCGAGGTCAGCAGCACCGGCAGCGACGGCCAGCGATGGGCGACCACCTTGCTCAAGTCATAGCCATTGAGCAGGCCGGGCATCTGGATATCGCTCACGATCAGGTCCACCGGATCATTGGCCCGTTCAAGAAAAATCATCCCTTCGTCTGCGGAGGGAAACGAGGTCACCACCGCACCGAAATCCTCCAGTACATCCACCATCAACGCGCGAATGATTTCGTCGTCTTCCAGCACCAATATCGATGGCTGAGCCATGATCACCACTCCACCATCCGGGATAAGTAAGGTGGAGTGGACGGCGGTTGATTAGGTTCGATTGGATGTTTTTTTTGCGATGGGTGGTCATTTGGTGGGTGTGCTTGCGAGTAACGGGCGGGATACGTCACGATGCCGTCCCCCACGCTATGGAAGGCAATCCCGTGTTGAGCACGACCGATATCGGTGGCCGCATGATCAAGGTCGACCACGCCGGCGAACATGGCGCGATCTGCATCTACAGCGGCCAACTGTTCATGGCACGCCTGGTTGCCCCTGGCCTGGTAGAGGAACTCAGGGAGCTGCGTTCCCACGAGTTGCGCCATCGCGCAGTGTTCCAGTCCGAATTGCAGCGCCGTGGCCGGCGGCGTTGCCGCAGCTACTGGCTATGCGGCCTCGGCGGCCTGGTGTTGGGGTTGGTGACCGGGCTTTGCGGGCGCAAGGCGATCCTGGCCACCACCGTCGCGGTCGAAAGCGTGGTGCTTAAGCACCTTGCCCATCAACTTCACGTTTTACGCGACAGCGACCCGCAGGCAGTGGTGGCGATTGCCTCGATTGTGGAAGAAGAGCAGCAGCACCATGACCAGTCGGCCGCGCAGATCGACCCGCGCGACCCGTGGAGCCGGGCCTTGAACCCGGTGGTGACGGCCTGGACAGAGGCGGTGATCTGGATGGGCATGCGTTCGTGAGTGGCCGCAGTCTCATCTCTGTTGTTATCAGGGCCGCTATCTGTGAGGACGCAGCGTTCTTGCCGGCGATAGAAGCATCTGCAGCCCAAGCCTTCCGCGGCATCGAATCCTTGGGCTGGCTTGCCGATGCCGAGGTCATGAGTGTTGAACGCCATCTGCAGGTCATCGCGTTGGGTACGTGTTGGGTGGCGGTGGAGGCTACTGGCCAAGTCCAGGGGTTCCTCAGTGCAGAGGTATTTGATGACGACCTGCACATCCATGAGCTGTCAGTGGCGCAGGCCATGCAAGGCCGTGGCGCAGGGCGGCAATTGCTTGAAACCGTGATGAATGAAGCACGCTCGCGCCAGTTGCGGGGCGTCACCCTCACCACGTTTTGTGATGTGCCCTGGAATGCCCCGTTTTACCAGCGGCTGGGATTTCGGCAAGAGCACTCCCTGGCGCCGGATCATCGTTTGGCAGAGGCTTTGCGTGAGGAGTATCGTCACGGTTTTGCGCCGGGCAGTCGTTGCGCCATGTCGTGGCAAGTCACCACCTGAACCGGCACACCGGATGGAAGGCTATTTATGAAGCACGTTGTTTTACTCACCCTTGCCCTGATGTCCGGTTTTCTCAGTGCCCAGGCAATGGCGGAAGGCGACGCCGAAGCCGGTGGAAAGTTATTCAGCAAAACCTGCGGCGGTTGCCATAGCGTCGGCGAAAACGCCCGGGGCGGTTTTGGACCTCAGCTCAACGGCATCATTGGCCGTCCGGCCGGGACCACCACTGACTATCAGTATTCAGATGCGATGAAGAACTCCGGCGTGGTCTGGACGCGGGACAAGCTGGCCGCCTATATCGAAGCGCCGAAAAAGGTGGTGAGCGGCACCCGGATGATTTTCTGGGGGATCAGTGACCAGGAGAAGATCGATAACTTGTTGGCCTACCTCGCAACGTTCCAGGCGCAATAAGCACCGACTCCAAGAACAAGGATTTCAGCATGGTCGCACCGCGTATCCGGGCGCTTGCCCTTTGCATTTTTCACCGCAACGGTCGAATTCTGGTTCACGAATTCCAGGATGCGGTGAAACAGCAGACAGTTTTTCGCCCCATCGGTGGTGGCATCGAATTCGGTGAACACAGCGCCGAGGCCATCGTGCGAGAAGTCCAGGAGGAACTGGCGCAGCCTATTCACAGCCTGCGCTTGCTCGGCACTCTTGAAAGCATCTTTACCTATGACGGCAACCCCGGACACGAGATCGTCCAGGTCTACGATGGCCAATTTGAGGATCAGAGCCTGTACGAGCAGCCGTATCTTGACGGTGCTGAAAGCAGCGGTTTTGCGTTCAAGGTGAGTTGGAAGGGCAGCTCAAGCTTCACCGCGCAGTCGCCACTGGTGCCGGAAGGGCTTTACGCGCTGCTAAGGCGTATTTCATTACTTGACTGAGCGACCAGCCGGCAACAGTCATCGAGATGTTTATATTCATTGATTCCTTTCTTGACCGTAATAGCGGGTGCCTCTGCCGTGAGGTGAAGTTTTTTGTTTGGGGCTAAATGCTTTGATGGATACTGACTTGTTGTTTTGTTTGGAGTGATTGATGGCGCCGTCTAAGCAGTTTGTTAGAAAAAGAAGTGATCTGGACTTTGGTGGGGTTGTTAAGTTTTTGTACCTGATGATCGCTGCTTCGGCTCCATTATTCTATATGGCCGGGAAGGTTTATCATGAGGGGTATCTTGCATTTTTTAGTTTAAAGCCCTCAATGTTTCCCATGGATATATACGAGACGTTTTCTACAGCTACGATGGCATTGATTTATGCGATCTTAGGTGCGTTTAAATCCATATCTGAATTTCTTGATATAAAATACAAGGCTCTTTTTATAATTTTTATTGTGCTGTTCTTGGGGCTTTTGCTGTTCCGCTACGCTGTTCGGACGTTGTCGAAAAAAATTGATTCCTGGCATCCATCTGTTGCATGGACGCCTCGTCTTGTATTTTGGATTGAGGAAATATGCAAATGCCTTGCCTGGGTTGTTTTACCTTTTTATTGCTTACTTGTCGTTATGCTTTTCGTTGCAGTTCTGTTGGTCTTGATGTTGGCTCCCTTTGAATCCGTCGGATGGAAACAGGCTGAGGAAGATTTGCGCAAAGAGTTTGTAAGGTCACCTGTGGTACGTGTCGCGACACCAGAGGCAGAATATAGATCCTATAGAATCATGGAGTGTTCTTCGAGTTTTTGTGCGCTATATCGCAGGGGGGAGGTGATAACGCTACCGTTGGCTGATATTAAGTGGGGGGTTTCAGACGTCCGGGGAAAGTCAAATTTGGCACGCTGTTGGAGGTCGGCACGACTTGAACAGCACTTCGCAGATAAGAGTGTGTATCCGGTTGTTTTTAACTTAAGTTATATTGGTCCGTTCTCTAAATATTTTTTAAGTTATAACTCTCGTGAAAGGCTTTCTGAATACTGTAGGTATGTTGATATGAAGTCTGATTTTTGAAAGTGGATTTAAACTAACAGGCAGCCTGTCCCTCATGGATCAAAGGGCATGCGATGCCACCATTATTGGCCAGGTCGCGCAGGATGAGCGAGCTGCCGCCGTGCTCAATTTGCAGCGCAAAGTCCTTCATTACGCTGCCGATCAGCGGGAAGGTGCCTTCCCTGGAGGCCAATGGCACCACCCGCTTGCTCTGTCGCCTTATCAAGAACCCTGCGGTGTTTCCCCGCGCGCCAAACGCGCATTGATATCGTCGATCACCGCCGGCAGTTCGACGATGGTGTCGATCAGGTAATGCGGCCGGGAGCCTTCGAACATCTGGGCGATGCGCGCACGCTCCAGCGCCAACTCAGCAGCGGGCAGAGCCTTGTATTGCTCGTAGGTCAAGCCCAGGGCGTTGCCCGAACAGGTCAACGCCACCGTCCACATGCCAGCGCTGCGGCCTTCCAGAATCCCGGGCCAGGTGTCGTCGACCTTCACGCAGGCGGCCACATCACTGATGCCCAGCGCAATCACGTTGGCCAACGCCTGCGCCGGATGCGGACGCCCGTTGGGCACTTCGTCAGTCGCCACCACATGGTCGGCGACGTAGCCATTCTGCCGTGCCAGCTCGACCACCTTGGCCATCACCACCGCCGGATAGCCCGAGCAGGAGCCAATCTTCAAGCCTTGGCCACGCAGGGTTTTGATTGCCTCAAGGGCGCCGGGAATGACCGCTGAATGCAGTGCGATTTTCTCGATCTGCAACGGCATGAAGCGTTCGTAGAGGGCCGTGACGTCCTCGTCGGTGGGCAGTCGATCAAACACCGCCCGATAACGCTCGGCAATCTGCGGCAGGTTGCACAAGGTGCGGATGTGATCCCACTTGCCCATGCCCATCGGGCCGCGTGCTTCCTCCAGTGACACGGCAACGCCGAACTCGCCGAACGCCTCGACAAAAATCTGCGTGGGGGCGAAGGAGCCGAAGTCGACAACGGTGCCGGCCCAATCCAGGACCACGGCTTGCAGCTTGGAAGGTTGTTGGTAGTGCATGGCAAGTCTCCATTTTCAGGTGTGAGCAGGCCGTCCCTCTGCCGAAGAAGAGGTAAGCGCCTGGTGAGGGTTTAAACGGGTAAGGCGATCAGGTGGCCGGGATCGGGCTGGCCTCGAACAGCTCCGCGATCATCGGTCGGTTGCGCCGGATGCCCAGGCAACACAAGTGGTAGTCGATGAAAAACGGATGGTCGACGAAGGTGATCGGCGTGGTGCCCGGGGTTTCGGCGTATTCCACGGCGGACACAAAGCCGATGCCGATGCCCTTGGTGATGGCGTGCACGATGGCTTCACGACTGTTCAACTGCATCACGCAGTTCACGGCAATTCCCTGGCGCTTGCAGCTTTCTTCCACCAGTTGCCGGGTGCGTGAGCTTTTCTCGCGCATCACCCACTTTTCGCGGCTGATCTGTTCCACGTGCACCTCTTTCTGTTGCGCCCATGGGTGGTCATCGCGCACCACCGCAATAATCGGATAGCGCCGGTACAGCTGGGTATCGAAGCGCTGGTCGAATTCCGAGAGGGCCAGGATTGCCACGTCGATATCGAAGTTGAAGAGCCGGTCCAGGGTTTCCTTTTCCGGGGAAAACGAGGTTTCCAGTTCGATGTCCGGGTGGCGCTGCATCAGTTCGTAAGTCAGGTTCATCGCAATCGGCGGCGACACCGCGCCCAGGCGCAACAACCCTGTCTTGCGCTGCTTGAAACTCTGCAGCAGTTGCATGGCTTCATCCTCCTGGCCGAACAGCCCCTGGGTGATCCCGTAAAGGGCGTGCCCGGCCGCACTCATCTCGATAAACCGCCCGCGACGGTGGAACAACTCCACCGAGAACTGCTTCTCCAAACCGTTGACCTGCTCGCTGACCGTCGGCTGGCCGACGCTCAGGTACTCGGCGGCGAGGGTGAAACTGCCGGTCTTCGCCACCGCATGAAACGAGCGCAGCCACTTGTGGTACTGGTACATAAAAAGTCCTGTTCCTGAGGTCCGCCGGGCCGGTCATCAACGTCGGATAAACAACGCCACCGCCGCGCTGCACAGGCAGGCCGAGGTCACGACGATGAAGATCAGCGAGGTATTGCCGGTACTGTCGAGCATACTGCCGATCAGCGGTTCCGCCAGGCCGGCGAACAGATAGGATGAGAAGTTCATCACGCCGGTGGCCGTACCCGCACGCTTGGCGCCGACCAGGTCCGGGCACAGCGCCCAGAAACTCGATGCCGGCCCGTACACAAAGAACCCGCAAAGGAACAATGCCACCAGACCGATTGCGCTGTGGGGTGGCAGGCTCCACATCCACAGGCTGGTGGCGGCACCGAGGAACATGTAGAGCATGATCGCCAGGTAGCGTTTGGAGCCGAACAGCTTGTCCGAGACCCAACCATTGCTCAGGGCGCCGATGGCCATGCCCACCGGCAGGGCCACGGTGATCCACTTCGGATCGATCATGCTGTCGCCGCTTTTCCAGTTGGCGCCCAGGAAGTGCACCGGCACCCAGACGATCAGCCCGTAGCGGGCAGCGTTCTGGAAGCCCAGGGAGAGGGCGGCGATGATCAGGCGCGGGTTTTTCAGGACAGCCTTGTAGCGCTGTGCCGAGGTTTCGACTTCGCCGTGGGCCACTTCATGATTCTTGTCTTCGGCGTTGGCCACGCCGGTATCGGCCAGGGGTTCGAAGCCCAGGTCCTGAGGCCGTTCCCGGGCTACCAGATAGAAGATGATGCCGCCTGCCAGCATCAAGAGTACCGGCAGGCGGAAGATCCAGCGCCACTCCAGTTGAAACACTTCCAGCACCACGATCGAGGTCACATACGACAGGACCGAGGCGCATCCGGCGGCGAACACATAAAAGCCGTACACCTTGCCGCGCTCACCGGCGCTCCACCAATTGGAAATCAGCCGGCTGCCGGGCGCCCAACCGAGGGCCTGGAAGTAACCGTTGATGCCCCACGGCAGGATCAGCCCGGCAAAGCCGCTGGCGAAACTGGTGACCCAGTTGGCCCCGCAGGACAGCACCGCGCCCAGGGTCATGATGCGCCGCCCGCCGAACTTGTCGGCGAGGTTGCCGTTGATGGCCTGTCCAATCGCATAGGCCCAGAGCATGGCGGCCGAGGCCCAGCCGAGGGTTTCCTTGGTCAGGCCGAACTCGGCCTGGATCCCGGGGATGGCAAAACCGAAGGTCTGGCGACCGGTATAGAAAAACAGATAACAAAACATCGCCGCCAGCAGCATGCGCCACTGGGCAACACGGAAAGACGAGGTACGGACGGCAGGAACAGGCAGCACGTGTGCACGATTCATGATGTTTTCCTTATTGTTATTCGCCCCGGCGACCGCAGCCGCAGGGGGGCACTCTTGATAGGTGCAACAGGAAACGACCGAATTACGGTGAGTCTAGGCCGCTTGCGCGCCGATGAAGTTCTTGCCGCGTGCGCCTTGCAGGGCGAAGCGGATCATCGCGTCGGCTTCGCTGGCATTCACGCCGTAGTCGGCAAATTCGGTCTTCACGTCCAGGCTGTGGAGGAAGTCGCGCAACTGCGCCTGGGCCTGGTGCAGGTCGGTGCCGAATACCCGCTGCAGGGTGCGGTCCCGCGCGGCGTCATGCCCCCACGCCAGGCCCAGCACCAGCGGCAAGGTGAAGGAACAGGCGATGCCGTGTGGCAGGCCGTGGTGCAGGGTCATCTCGTAGGAGATGGAGTGGGCGAGGGCGGTCTTGGTATTGGAAAAGGCCAGGCCGGCTTTCAGTGCCGCCAACGCCATCCGTGAGCGTAATTCCTGATTGCCGAGATCACGCCGCAAGCGCGGCAGGCATTCCAGGATGTCTTCGATGGCGGAGATGGCGAAGGTGTCCGAGACCGGGTTGGCGTTGATATTCCAGATCGACTCCAGTGCATGGGACAAGGCATCCAGGCCGGTAGAGACGGTGACGCCACCCGGTACCGTCAGCATCAACTGCGGGTCGATGATCGCCACTTTCGGCCAGGTGCAGTCCAGGTGCAGCGAGTATTTCTTGAGGCTGGCGGAATCCCAGATCGTCGCCCATGGCGTGACTTCGCTGCCGGTGCCGGCGGTGGTCGGTGCGGCAATCAATTGCTTGTGGCGGGCCGGCACGAAAGGTTTGCCGGTGGCCAGCAGCGCCAGCAATTCGTCAAAATCCCCCGACTCGGTGCCGACGATCAGCGCCTTGGCCGTATCGATCGCACTGCCGCCGCCAACGGCGACCACCACCTGACAATCACCGGCCTGCTGCCAGAAGCGCTCGTACGTGTCGCGCAGTTGAGCCACGTCGGGGTTGGGCTGCACATCTTCGATCACATACACGAGGCGGTCACCCAGCAGGGCCTGGATGCGGTCTACCAAACCGAGCCCACGGGCTTCAGGGAAGGTCACGAGGGCGACGCGCTGGCCTTCGGTGAGGGCGGCAAGTTCTTGCAGGCAGCCCCAGCCGAAGCGGGTGTCTACCGGGTTGTGGAATCGGGCAGTCATGGCGGGTTCCTGGTTTTTGTTATTGGAAGTGGCGCCATAGTCGGGGACGGTGAGAGGGACCTCAAATCGATAGATTGGGGGGATGGATTGGCTGGGCCGATAGTAAGGCCCAGCCGCGGGGTACCTTTAACGAACGTTTCTGAACAACATCAACCGTGCACTTTCATGCAGGCCCCGAGTCAGCCCCTGCAACCGCTGAAACTCCTCGGGATACTGCTGGGCTACATCGTCCCTCGGCGTTTGCGACGCCAGGTCGTGCAGGGTCGGCGAACTGCCGTCGTGTTCCATCTGCAGCAGGAAGTCTTTGGTCACGCCGCCGATCAGCGGGAACGTGCCCTCGCGCAGTACCAGCGGCACCACCCGCTCGCCTTCCGGCGCAGGCTGCTGGATATCGCGGCCCATGGCGCCATTGCGGAACGCAATGCCCGCCATGCCGGCGACCGTGGGCAGCAAGTCCGCCAGTCCGACCGCTTCTTCGATCACCCGGGGTTCCAGGCCGGGTGCATGGATCATCATCGGTACGTTGTTGCTTTCCAAGCCAAGCTGTTCGAACGCTGGCGCCATGTGCGGGATCTGGCTGATGCGGGTGTTGTGGTCGCCGAAGAACACGAAGATGGTGTTGTCGTAGTAACCGCCGGCCTTGGCGATTTCCATCAGGCGGCCGATGTTGAAATCCAGCAGGCGAACGGCGTTGTATTGCTCGACGCTGCGACTGCCTGCAGCCTGGACTTGCTCCACGGTGAGGTCGTGCACCATGAAACCATCGTTGTCTTTGGGGATGGTGAACGGGCGGTGGTTGCCGGAGGTTTGCAGGTAGGCGAAGAACGGCTGGTCCTTGGGAATGGCGCGCAGCAGCTCGTCGCCTTCCTTGAACAGGTCCAGGTCGGACACGCCCCACACGTCCACCCGTGGCGAACGCCAGTGGCTTTCGTCGTAGAGCTTCACGCCGTCGATGCTCTGGCGGATCAGCGCGTTGATGTTCGCCCAGCCGGCATTGCCGCCGATCATGTAGAGCTTCTGATAATTCTCGAAGGCGTTGATCAGCGTGTGTTGCCGGGTGATCAGCGGGTTGCGGGTGGCGGTCTCCCGGCGGGTGACGTCGGGCACGCCGGTGATGCTCGCCCACACGGTCTTGGCGGTGCCGGTGACGGGCACGTAGAAGTGTTTGAAGAACCAGCTTTCTTGCGCCAGCTTGTCGAGATTCGGCGTGGGGTTCAGCGGGTTGCCGTAGGCGCCCACGGCGCTGGTGCCGAGGGATTCGAGCATCACGAAGATCACGTTTGGCGGGCGATCGCCTTTAAGCCGGTAAGGCTGCACGGCTTGTTCGCGGGCGAAGCTCAGTTGCTGGGGATCGGGTTGGCTGACCCCCAGGTAATTCGCGACTTGCGGGTAGTGCTCACGCACCTTGCCTTCATCGAACTGCGACTGGCCGACCTTGAGGGTGTCGTACAAAAACAGCACCGGGTTGAGGCCCACGGCGGCGATCTGGTTATTGCCGGAAAAGAACGCATCGCTCCAGCGCAGGGGCACCGGGTTTTCGAGATTGAGGTTGGCCACGCGGCCGAGCAAGGCGAGCAAGACCACAATCACACCGACAGTGGCCACTGATGCAAGGGCCAGCTTGCCGAAGGGTTTGTGTTCGCCGTCCAGGGTGATGCGTTCGAGGCGAACCAGCGCGTAGGTCCACAGGCTGACGGCCGTAAGCCAACTCAAGGTTATCCACAGCACCGGGTAGGTTTCCCACACCATCTGTTGGGAAATCTGCGCATCCTCCAGGTAACGCAGCACCGTGGCGTTGATGCGCACACCGAGGTAGGCGTAGTGGCCGAAGTCGATGATGTACACCAGCCCGACGACGGCCAGCGCCACCAGCAGATAACCCCGCGCGAGCCAGCGCAAGGCGGGGACGGTCAGCAGGTTCCAGCGCGGTAGCCAGGCGAGCAGGGCCAGGGGCAACAGGATCAGCACCGCCAGGCGCAGGTCGAAACGCAGGCCGATCCCGAAGGTTTCCAGCAGTGCGGGTTCCTTGAGGTCGACCCCGGAAAACCCGAGTACAAACACCAGCCGCAGTGCCGCCAGCAGCGTAAATACCAAACCGATCGCGCCCACGCCGTAGCGCAGGCGGCGCGAGTGCAGCCATCCCATCATTGACCTCTGTGCAGTTGTATAAGAGGGCGCCAGGCGGCCATCGCCAGCATCCACAACCCGGCCACCAGGCAGTAGCCTGTCAGCAGTGGGTCGATCAGATAGTCCCAGTAGTTTTCCGAGGCCTTGAGCCGCAGCGCGAACGCCAGGGTGCCCGCCGCAAGCATCCACACGGCCAAGGTATTACGCAGCCAGAGCATCAGCACTGCGGCGATGCCTATCAGCACAATCATCGGCCGAGGGTTGAAACCCCAACGGTAGGGGTCGAAATACGTCAGGCCCATCGTCGCCGGGTAAAGCACCAGGCTCAGAGCGCCAAACAGCAGCAACACCTGGAGTTTCTGCGGACGCTTGAGGGGCTGGACCACGCCCAGACGGCATAGGCTGATCCACGCCAATAGCACCAGAGTGCTGATGGCCAAGTCATCAGTGAAGCTGCGCACATAGGCCGCCAACGGCAGTTCGTTGACCGGGATGAAACTCACCACCACCAACACCGGCAGCAACCATGGGCGCCAGGGTGTGGTGACGCGCAACAGGCTGAGCAGCACAAAGCCCAACAGCACAAAACTCAAATGCGCTTGCCATACCGAAACCATCACAGGCGCTCCGACAGCCAGGCTTCGTTGAAGCTGACGTGTTTGATGAACGTGTTATTCCACGAGTACACCAGGTGGTACATGCCGTCCGGGCTGCGGCTGAAGTACGGGTACTCGTATTCGAAATCGCAGCCACGGGGTTTGCACACCCGGTAATCCAGGCTGCTGAGGAAGCGTTGCTCCAGCGGCAGACGGCGGGCGCCGCTGGATTCGCGGAAGCCTTCGCCGATGATTTCCTTGTAGGCCTCGGGGGAGAACGGTTGGCCCAGCGGGTCGGGGGACTGGTCCAGCTCGACCACGGTGCGCCACTGGTTGAGGTTGGCATCGGTGCCGTACAGGCTCAGCTTGAAGCGCCCGTCCTGCAGGTCGTTGAGGGCCACCAGCAAACCGTCGCCCTCAGTACTGACGGCCGCCAACGAGGAGTTGGGGTTGGACGGCTCCAGCGGGTAAGGCTCGCTCCAGGTTTGCCCGGCGTCTTCGGTACGGCTGGCGAGCACCCGGTGATGAGTTTCGCCGGCGTAACGCAGCATGGCGATGGCGCGTTGGCCGTCCTGCGGGACGATGGTCGGTTGCAGCGAATTTTTCCCACGGCTGATACGGAATTTGTCGACCACCGCACCGTCGGCGCTCAAGTACAGGTACTCGGCGAATTTGCCCATGAACTCGTGGTACACCGGCAGGCCGATGGAACCGTCGGCATGGAACACCGGCGCAGCGCGCACCAGGGTGCTGATGTTGAAAAACGGTGAAGTGATCAACTGCCGAGGCGCCGACCAGTGGGTGCCGAGGTCGTCCGAGACCATCACATTGATCGCACTGGTGGCCCAGCCGCCTACCGACACCGAGACGTAAAACATCCACAGGCGGTTGTCCGGCGCCAGGGCGATCACCGGGTTGCCCAGTTTGCGGATGTAACGGTGGGTGCCGTCGCGCGTGCTTTCGCGGGTGGCGAGTACCTGCTCCGGGCCCCACTCGGCGCTTTTCGCGTCAAAGCGCGCGGTGCGCACCTGTACATCGGCGGCGCCTTCGCGGGAGCCGGCAAACCACACGGCCATCAGGTCGCCGCCGGGCAGGGCGGTGACCGAGGAGGAGTGCACGAAGTCATTGAGCTGCGAGGAGACAAAGCGGCTGCTGTATTGCGGGGTGGCCGCTGCCTGGGACGTGTCCTTGGCGGGCAGGGCAAACGGCGCCAACACGTGGGGCGGATGACTTTGCCAGGCGGCGAAAAATACCACTAGCAGGCTGCAGATCATGAATAGCGGGCGCATAGAGAACCTGTCGGGAAAAGGATTACTGCGCACGGTCATCCGGCAGGCGCCTCCTGCGGCCGGTGAGCATGGATAACGGCAGGTTGTCCCGCACCTGGATACTTTCAAACACCGCCGCCAGCACATGCACGCCAACCAGACCCGCCAGCACATTGGCGGCGGTTTCGTGCAACAGCAGCGGCAAATCGGCGCCCCACAGGGCATCGACTTCCTGCATCAAAAAGCCGCTGACGCCGATCGTCAGCAGCGCCAGCAACATCAGAATCATCACCAGCGCACCAATGGGCGAGTGGCCCAGGCGGTGCTGCGGTCGGCGGTTGAGCAATGAACGCACATGGCTTTTGAGTCGTTCCGGCGTCGGCCAAAAATCTACCCAGCGTGCGCTGCGCGGTCCTGCAAATCCCCACACCAACCGCACCAGCAACCAGGCCATGGCGTAATAGCCCAGCCACACATGCCAGTCGTCGCCTGCTTCGTTGAAGAAGTAATTGGCCACAAAGACGCCGGCGATGGAGAGGTGAAACACCCTGACCACCGGGTCCCAGAGGCGCAGGGAGGTTGCTGGCATCAGCCCTTGATCTCAGTCTTCACGGCCTTGCCGGTGACTGGATCGTGGTAGATCTCGACCTTGCGTTTGTCCTTGTCAAAGCCGTAGATCTCGTAGCAGTTGCCATCGGTGACCTTGAACTTGCTGATCTCGTAGCCCTGGGCTTTGAGTTGGTCCTGAAAGGCCTTCTGGTCCTGCCATTGCGAGCGCTCGGCAGTGGTGCATTGCGGGCCGGCAATGGCCAGGGGGCTGGCGATAATCAGCGACAGCAGGAGAATTTTACGCATGGAAACGCTCTCAGCAGATGTGGGAGATTTCACTGTGCAAAACCAACCTTAGCGAAAGCTTAGTTGGCAACGGCCCGTAACATCTTTCTCGAAATAGCCTCGGCGGTTACACGGCATCATGCCGCCGTTACTCCAGAGAATCAGCTATGCGCCTGCTCCTTGTCGAAGATGACCGTGCCCTCGGCCAAGGGATTCGCGTGGCCCTCAGCGCCGAAGGCTACACCTTGGACTGGCTGCAAGACGGCGTCAGTGCCCTGCATGCGTTGCGCAGCGAAAGCTTCGACCTGCTGCTGCTCGACCTCGGCCTGCCGCGCCTCGACGGCCTGACACTCCTGCAAACCCTGCGCGCCGAGCAATACGACCTGCCAGTGATGATCCTCACCGCCCGCGACGACACTGCCGAACGTATCGCCGGCCTGGATGCCGGCGCCGACGACTACCTGGTCAAACCCTTTGACGTCGAAGAATTCAAGGCTCGTGTGCGCGCCTTGTTGCGTCGCAGCCAGGGCCGCGCGCAGCCAATGCTGGAGCATGCGGGCGTGAGCCTCGACCCGGCGACCCAACAAGTCAGTTATCAGGGCCAGGACATCGTGGTGACGCCGATGGAATATCAACTGCTCCATCAACTGATGGTGCGCCCCGGCAAAGTCGTCACCCGCGAACGCTTGTCCCGCGCGCTTTACGGCTGGCAGGACCGCGTCGAAAGCAACACCCTCGAAGTCCTTATCCACAACCTGCGCAAAAAACTCTCCACCGATCTGATCCGCACCGTGCGCGGCGTGGGCTACGTGGTGGAGCTCAAGCCATGAACTCGGTGCGCGCGCGCATCCTCATCCCGGTGCTGGTGCTGATCTTGCTGGGTGATGGACTGATCAGTTGGCTGGTGCTGCGGGACAGTCACCACGAAATCGAAGAAGTCTACGACGCCCAACTCGCCCAAAGCGCCCGTTTGCTGCAAGGCGTACTGCGCCAGCGCGACCCCGGCGATGCCGACTGGGACCGCCTCTATCAGGCTTTCGACCAGGCCATGAGCCGCGTCGGCGAAGACGGCGCCGCGCACCCTTATGAGACCCGCCTGACCTTTCAGGTATGGCGCCCCGATGGTCAACTGCTCGTACGTTCCACTGATGCACCGATCCTCAACACACCGCCCACCACACTCGGGCCCCACGACCTGACGGAAAACGGCAACGACTGGTGCGCGTTCATGCTTGCCGACATGCAACAAGGCCTGCTCATTTGGGTGGGCGAGCGCGACGACATTCGCCAGGACGTGATCCAGCGCATCATCCGCCATACCCTCTGGCCCATCCTGATTGGCGTACCGCTGCTGGCGTTGTTGATTTGGCTGACCATCGGCTGGGGCCTCAAACCCCTGCGCGCGATGGCCCAGGCCATTCGCGGGCGGGACAGCAATACGTTGCGACCGCTGCAGCTTGAGCCATTGCCCACGGACCTGGAACCGATGCAAACCGCGCTGAACCGCCTGCTGGTGCAGGTGGACGACCTGCTGGAGCGGGAGCGTCGGTTTATCGCGGACGCAGCGCATGAACTGCGCACGCCGTTGGCGATATTGCGCATTCATGCACAGAACGCCCAGAGCGCGGAAACCGAGGAACAGCGGCGAGAGGCGTTGGACTTCCTGGTCAATGGCGTGGACCGGGCGACGCGTATTGGCAGCCAACTGCTGACCATGGCGCGCATCGAGCCGCAGTTGAACAACACCGTTCGCGTGCGTGTGCCGTTGACGGAGTTGGTGCGCGAAGAACTTGCGGAACTGACGCCCCTGGCGATGGAGAAAGGCGTTGAGTTGGTGCTGGAAGGGGATGAGGAATGCTGGATTGAAACGGACCCGATAGCGTTGGCGATTGCGCTGCAGAACCTGGTGACCAATGCGCTGAATTTCTCGCCGGCGGGGAGTGAAGTGAGGGTGATGGTGCGGGGGACGGATTCGGGCGTGGTGCAGCTGTGTGTGGAGGATGCGGGGCCGGGGATTGATGAAGGGGAAATTGGAAGGTTGTTTGAGCGGTTTTATAGTCGCGGGAATGTGAATGGGGCGGGGTTGGGGCTGGCGATTGTGCAGATGATCGTGGGGAGGATTGGGGGGCGGTTGGAGTTGTATAACCGGGAGGTGGGTGGGTTGTGTGCGCGGTTGAGTTTTAGCTCCTGTGGGGTGGAACCGGTGGGAATACCACACCGTTGAAGGTGTGGGTGCAGCAGTTACAAAACGGCTTCATGAACGCGGGTGTCAATTGCGGGTTAACCTTTTGTAGCAATCCCGCATCGTCGACGAATAAGCCGCTGTAATAGGTGGACTCGTCCGTTCGTACGTACTCGCTTTTTTCGCTTTCATGTAGGGCTACCATCCAGAACACGGGATCCGGGCGGTCCAGGCGGGCATTGGCTTCGCTGAAAATCGCATCCCATTGGTGGCCGACCTTGGACAGAAGAAACCGGAATAGTGGCGTGTAATCGAAGCCGTGCCGGTGATGGCTGTGCATCGAACCACGGCTTAGGGTGGAGCTCTTTTCGTTTTTGCTATGGCGTTGTTGCCTATAGGTGCGGCAGCTTCCGTGACGCACGTTGTACGTTCGGGTGTTGACTGAGCGGTAGAGAGGAGGCTTTTTCATTGGGGTCCTTTATGGCTGCCTGGAGGCTTGAGGTGGCCATGTACCTTGGTAACTGAAGGAGATTTGGTAATCGAAGTTCGCGGGTTCAATTGCGTGCTGGAAATGCGGTTGGATAATCGCTATCCAGCTTGGGAGAACATTGAACACGTCTGCATATATCGCTGTTTCTTGACCTAACCCTAGCGTTTCAAAAAAGCTCTCCGCATTATCAAAATCTGCCGAATATTCATCTGCCTTCACGTAATTGCTGTGCTTGTCGTACCAACGCAATCTGACTTTCATAACCATGATGTGTTTTCCACTTTATCTGTATATGCGGCGTTCGGGTTTTGCTCGACCTCGGCGCTCACCAGTGTAGGGATCGAATGCGCCTAGGTGGACAAGGTCACTGTTTCGATAGACTTCTAATTTGCCTTTCTTGGAGTTCCACTCAAATATCTTCCTCCCTTTAGCATCTATCCAACGCTCCCGTAAGCCGCTCCCGCCTTTCCTTGGTGTCACGGGCCTTTGGTCTATCAGGCCTGGAAAGCCAGTTATGTCAGCTGCTTGGGGGGGCCGGAAAATAATCGTGGTCCGGGTTTTTCATGCCCTTTCGTGGTTCGTTAACCACCACGTACAGCGGCCGAACCCCCGACTCCACCGGGAACACCAGAATAAAATCCCGGTATTCCGGCGGATAAATCGGATTCACCAAAATCTGCTTGGCCGCCTCAGTCGGCGGATAGATCCACATAACCGGCGCTTGCGGCGCAGCCTCCAATGCCGGAATGCCAAGGGTGTCGCCAGGATCAATGGCCGGCGTCCAAATCAGCTCCACACCCTCGCCAAGATCCGCCACAAACTGGCTGTCACGACTCTGAAACTGCACCACATCGATCATCTGCCAGTCGGCGTTTTTGCCGGTATAAAACCCATACCCCTTCAGCGTCCCGTCGGCGCGTTGCTCGATATGCAAACGCATCCGAGCGCGGGCTTTTGGCAGGTTACGAAGCTGCTCTTCGCTATAGAGCGCACTGTCGCCAAGCTCCGATGGCCATGCCAGCACCACCAGCCCTGCAAGCAAACTCCCGGCTGCGGCACCGACCGCCGTAGCCGCGGACTCCAATACCGCTGTACGCAGCACAAGCTGGCCAAGCCCCACGGGTAGGGCACGACCACTGATTTTCCTTAGGGCCACACCGCCGTGGCTATCCACCTCGCGCCCGCCTAACAGCGTGAAATGACCGTAGTCTTTGATCAGCTCAAGCGGCACATAACCGGTGGCGTTGTTGTAGCTGACTATCCCGTCGGGCAGTTGGCACGACTTGGCGAATACCTGGCCTGGAATCCTTGCAGGTTCAGGCGATGGCGCAGGAGGCGCTTCATACAAATCAATGAACGGTGAATACGGAATCTGCTTAGGCTGCGGAGCCAGAATTCGCCGCTTCAGCTGCTCTTCTTCGGTAATCGGATACGCGCGCTCTGTCATGACGACTCACTTCCCTGTGCAAGGAAGCGAGCCTATGAGAGCTGAGAAGAACCTGAAATTCTCGTTGTTCGATGGGAGGTGTGGGAAATGTCACTTTATCAATCGCTACATTGAGCCAAGTACACTTACTCTCGTTGAGAGCGCTGTATCTCCGTGCTCAATTGAGCAGCTTTGTTGCGTAACTCGTCCAACCGGTCGTTTAACTCTTTGTATCCCGGCTTCCAGGAAAAAACGCCGCCTTCGCTGCTTTGTCCAAGAACGAGGTCATTGAACGAACCCATTCCGCCGTATGCAGAGCGCAAATAGGTGATTCCGGAGTAATCGGATGCTTGCAATAAGGTTTTGGCCTTACGCATCCAGCGGCTCCAGTGATTGTCCCCGTCGCTTTCCAGCAGGGTGGCAAGATCCCCAAGCACATCGATTAGCTCTGCGGTTTTCGGGCCCATAGTGGGAAGTCCTTACAAGCGGAGTTTTCGTATTGGCTCAAAGCACATGCCTGGAAATCACCTTCGATATCTCCACAATCGACGTCTTCCCCGTGAACTCAAACTTCACTTTCCCCACCGCCGAAAAGTAAATCTCCAGTTCCGAATCCAGGTCAAACGTCCCGGACGTTTCCACCGAATACGCGACGATGTTTTTGTACGGCAGGGACGTGAAGTCTTTCTTGCTGCCGGTAATCCCTTGCACGTTCACCGCGATGATGCGCTTGGTGGTGAACACCACGCCGTCGCGCATGGCCTTGTAGGAATCGATCACCTGCTCATCATCCAGCAACAGGGACGATACGCGTTCGGCGTATTCGTTGTTTTGCTTGAGCTTGAAGAAGCCTTTGTTGTTGAAGTCGATCATGTGCCTTTCCTTGGGTGGGTGGTGCGCTAAACGCCCGCGCCGGTGTATGACGTTTTGCTCGCGGATCTGTATCTAACGGCCTGTCTTTTATCGCCCTACCATGGCGCCAATAACGCCGCCCGAACAAAACTCAAGGAGCCGCACCATGCCCGAACTGTCCAGCCTGCTTGCCTATGGCCTGATCTCGCTCGGGATGGTGCTGACGCCCGGTCCGAACATGATTTACCTCATTTCGCGGTCGATCTGCCAGGGGCGAGTGGCCGGGCTGATTTCCTTGGGCGGCGTTGCGATGGGTTTTGTCGTCTATATGTTCTGCGCGGCATTGGGTATCACCGCGTTGGTGATGGCGGTTCCCTATGCCTACGACGCGCTGCGGCTCGGCGGGGCGTTGTATCTGGTGTACCTCGCCTGGCAGGCGGTCAAGCCGGGTGGTCGCTCGCCGTTTCAGGTGCGGGATTTGCCAAAGGACAGCCCACGCAAGCTGTTCATGATGGGCTTTGTCACCAACCTGCTGAATCCCAAAGTGGCGGTGATGTATTTGTCGTTGCTGCCTCAGTTCATTGACCCTAACGGCCACGCCAGCGTGCTCTCGCAATCCCTGGTGCTGGGCTTTACGCAGATCATGATCAGTGTGAGCGTCAATGGGCTGATCGCTCTTATGGCGGGCTCGATCGCGGGATTTTTCATCCGCAAACCGGTCTGGCAAACCGTACAGCGCTGGTTGATGGGCTCGGTGCTGATGGGCCTGGCCGTACGCATGGCGGTCGAAGGCAGGCGTTAAAGGATCGCCTTCAGGTAATCCTTGAGTGCGTTTAGCGGGGCATTGAGTGCTTCGAGTGTCGTCGCTTGGCGCACATCCACCGCGAGCCGTTGCAGCTCGCGGCCCATCACGGTGTGAGCGCCGCCCAGGGATTCGAGGGCCAACGCCAGGCACTCGTCGATCTTCTGCTGGATAGCGCTCACATCGCCCTGGCGCACCAGCAAGCCAAACACTTCCCGTTCATAGCCGTCCATGACCAGGTCGTCCCGCAGAATCGGGCTCGCGCCTTCTGTCTCATATACCAACTTGAGAGCAAAAAGCGCTACAGCTTCCAGTGTCAGTTCCACGGTCAGGGTTCCTCTTTTCTCGCGTTCGCCCGCCCATCATCACTTTCCTGCAGGCGAAAAAAAAGACCTTGAATTTCAAGGTCTTTTTTTAAGATGGTGCCCCGAGGGAGACTCGAACTCCCACTCCTTTCGAAAACGGATTTTGAATCCGCCGCGTCTACCAATTCCGCCATCAGGGCTCAATGGCGGCGAAGTATAGAGATGAGATTACCGTTGGTCAATCACGTTTCATGGTCAATTTTCACTATTTCCGCTAGACTTCCCGGCCCTGCTAGACGAACCCCATCATGCGCGTTGCTGACTTTACTTTTGAGCTCCCTGATTCGCTGATCGCTCGCCATCCTTTGGCCGAGCGTCGCGCCAGTCGACTGCTGACCCTGGACGGGGTCAGTGGTGCCCTCGCACACCGTCAATTCACTGATTTGCTTGAGCATTTACGCCCGGGCGACTTGATGGTGTTTAACAATACCCGGGTGATTCCGGCTCGCCTTTTTGGCAAGAAAGCCTCCGGCGGCAAGCTGGAAATTCTGGTGGAGCGGGTGCTGGACAGCCATCGCGTGCTGGCCCATGTGCGCTCCAGCAAGTCGCCTAAACCGGGTTCGAAGATTCTCATTGATGGCGGTGGCGAAGCTGAGATGCTCGCCCGTCACGATGCGTTGTTCGAGCTGGGCTTTGCCGAGGAAGTGTTGCCGCTGCTGGAGCGCGTCGGCCACATGCCGTTGCCTCCTTATATAGACCGCCCGGACGAAGACTCGGACCGCGAGCGCTACCAGACGGTGTATTCCGAGCGCCTGGGCGCGGTGGCTGCCCCGACGGCGGGGCTGCATTTCGATCAGCCGCTGCTGGAAGCGATTGCCGCCAAGGGCATCGAATCCGCCTTTGTGACCCTGCACGTGGGGGCCGGCACGTTTCAGCCGGTGCGTGTGGATAACATCGAAGACCATCACATGCACAGCGAATGGCTGGAAGTCAGCCAGGAAGTGGTGGATGCGGTCAATGCGTGCAAGGCGCGCGGCGGGCGTGTGGTGGCGGTCGGTACCACCAGCGTGCGTTCGCTGGAAAGCGCGGCGCGCGATGGCGTGCTCAAGCCGTTCAGTGGCGACACCGATATCTTTATCTACCCGGGCCGGCCGTTCCATGTGGTCGATTGCCTGGTCACCAATTTCCATTTGCCGGAATCCACGCTGTTGATGCTGGTGTCGGCGTTCGCAGGTTATCCCGAAGCCATGGCCGCCTATAAAGCCGCTATCGAGCATGGATACCGTTTTTTCAGCTACGGTGATGCGATGTTTATCACCCGTAATCCGGCGCCGCGCGGCCCAGAGGAACAATCATGAGTCGTATGTCGTTTGAATTGCTGGCCACGGATGGTAAAGCTCGCCGCGGCCGTTTGACTTTCCCTCGCGGTACCGTCGAGACCCCGGCCTTTATGCCGGTCGGCACCTACGGCACCGTAAAAGGCATGCTGCCGCGTGACATCGTCGCCACTGGCGCCGAGATCATCCTGGGTAACACCTTCCACCTGTGGCTGCGCCCGGGCACGGAAGTGATCAAGAAGCACGGCGACCTGCACGATTTCATGCAGTGGAAAGGCCCGATCCTGACCGACTCCGGTGGCTTCCAGGTGTTCAGCCTGGGCGCCATGCGCAAGATCAAGGAGGAGGGCGTGACCTTCGCCTCCCCGGTCGACGGCGCCAAGGTGTTCATGGGCCCGGAAGAATCGATGCAGGTCCAGCGCGACCTGGGCTCCGACATCGTGATGATTTTCGACGAATGCACGCCGTACCCGGCCGATGAAGACGTGGCACGGGTGTCGATGGAGCTTTCGTTGCGTTGGGCCCAGCGCTCAAAAAATGCCCATGGCGATAACACCGCTGCCCTGTTCGGTATCGTGCAGGGCGGCATGCATGAAAGCTTGCGCAAGCGCTCGCTGGAAGGTCTGGACAAGATCGGCTTCGACGGCCTGGCCATCGGCGGTTTGTCGGTGGGCGAGCCCAAGCACGAGATGATCAAAGTGCTGGACTACCTGCCGGGCTTGATGCCGGCTGACAAACCTCGTTACCTTATGGGCGTTGGCAAACCGGAAGATCTCGTAGAGGGTGTGCGCCGCGGTGTGGACATGTTCGATTGCGTGATGCCAACCCGTAATGCCCGCAATGGGCATCTGTTCATCGATACAGGCGTGCTGAAGATCCGTAACGCGTTCCATCGCCATGATGAATCGCCGCTGGATCCCACCTGTGACTGCTACACCTGCCAGAACTTCTCGCGCGCTTATCTGCATCATCTGGACAAGTGTGGGGAAATGCTGGGTAGCATGTTGAATACCATCCACAATTTGCGTCACTACCAAGTCCTGATGGCTGGTTTGCGCGAGGCTATTCAACAGGGTACATTGGCCGCCTTCGTCGATGCCTTCTATGCCAAGCGCGGGCTGCCTGTGCCGCCCTTGGACTGAGTTTTCCGACCCTAAGATTCACTATTTGCAACTGGAGTGCTAAATGAGCTTTTTTATCTCTAATGCCATGGCTGATGCCGCTGCACCGGCCGCTGCCGGTCCTATGGGCGGTGGTTTTGAGTGGATTTTCCTGGTCGGCTTCCTGGTCATCTTCTACCTGATGATCTGGCGTCCACAGGCCAAGCGCGCCAAAGAGCAGAAGAACCTGCTGGGCAGCTTGCAGAAAGGCGACGAAGTCGTGACCACTGGCGGCATCGCCGGCAAGATCACTAAAGTGTCCGACGCTTTCGTGGTGCTGGAAGTCTCCGACACCGTAGAAATGAAGTTCCAGAAGGGCGCCATCGCCGCCACGCTGCCAAAAGGCACGCTCAAAGCGATCTGAGTAACAACCTTTACCAATCGACGGGGCGCGCAAGGCGCCCCGCGTTATAAGCGGGCGGCGTGATGCTGAACAAATACCCTCTGTGGAAATACGTACTGATCCTGGCGGTGCTGGCGATCGGTTTTATTTATTCCGCTCCCAATCTCTATCCTGATGACCCGGCGATCCAGATCACTGGCGCCAGCACTGCGCTGCAGGTCAATCAGGCTGATCTGGACCGTGCGAGCAAAGCGCTCACCGACGCGGGGATCCAGGTTAAAGCGGCAAGTTTGGCTGCTGATGCGAAGGGCGGCTTGTTGCGCCTGACCAAGCAAGAAGACCAATTGCCGGCCAAAGACGTTGTGCGCAAGGTCATGGGTGATGACTACGTCGTCGCGCTGAACCTGGCACAGACCACGCCAAAATGGCTGCGCGCGATTGGCGCACACCCGATGAAGCTGGGTCTGGACTTGTCCGGTGGTGTGCACTTCCTGCTGGAAGTGGACATGGACAAGGCCCTCGACGCTCGCCTGAAAGTCTACGAAGGCGATGTGAAGAGCCTGCTGCGTAAAGAGCGCCTGCGTTATCGCAGCCTGCCGCAGCTCAACGGTGCCATCCAGTTGGGTTTTGCTGACGAAGCAACCCGCGAACAGGCCCGTGCACTGATCCGCAAGAACTTCAACGATTTCGACATTGTTCCGGCCGACCTCAATGGTCAGGCGGTACTGCGTCTGGCGATGACCCCGGCCAAGCTGGCGGAAATCCGTGAATACTCCATCAAGCAGAACTTGACCACGGTACGTAACCGCGTCAACGAGCTGGGTGTGGCCGAGCCGATCGTTCAGCGTCAGGGTGCCAACCGCATCGTGGTTGAACTGCCGGGCGTGCAGGACACCGCTGAAGCCAAGCGTATCCTGGGTAAAACCGCCAACCTGGAATTCCGCCTGGCGGCTGAGCCGGGTGCTACCCGCGCCACTGCCGAAGAGTTCGAGTTCCGTGAAGGCAACCGTCCGCCTGCACTGATCGAGCGTGGCTTGATCATCACCGGTGACCAGGTGACCGACGCCAAGGCCGGTTTCGGCGAGCACGGTACGCCTGAAGTGAACATCCGCCTGGATGGCCACGGCGGCGAACTGATGAGCCGCGCAACCCGCAGCAACGTCGGTCGCAGCATGGCGGTGATCTTCATCGAACAACGTCCGGTCACCACCTACACCAAGCAAGTGGTCGACGGCGTCGAGAAAGACGTTCCGGTACAAACCTTTAAAGAAGAGAAGAAGATCATCAGCCTGGCGACTATCCAGTCGCCGCTGGGTGCTCAATTCCGCATCACTGGCCTGAACGGCCAGGGTGAGTCGTCCGAACTGGCGCTGCTGCTGCGTGCCGGTGGCCTGGCGGCCCCGATGTACTTCGCTGAAGAACGCACCATCGGCCCGAGCCTGGGTGCTGACAACATCACCAAGGGTATCGACGCTGCACTGTGGGGCATGCTGTTCGTTTCCCTGTTCATCATCGCCATCTACCGCTTCTTCGGCATCATCGCTACCGTCGCGCTGGCGGGCAACATGGTGATGCTGTTGGCCCTGATGTCGCTGCTGGGTGCAACGCTGACCCTGCCAGGTATCGCGGGTATCGTACTCACCATGGGTATGGCGGTAGACGCCAACGTACTGATCTTCTCGCGGATTCGTGAAGAGATCGCGGCGGGCATGACCGTGCAACGGGCAATCAACGAAGGCTTCGGCCGGGCATTTACCGCGATTCTCGACTCCAACCTGACCACTCTGTTGGTCGGCGGGATTCTCTTTGCCATGGGCACCGGCCCGGTCAAAGGGTTTGCGGTGACCATGTCCCTCGGTATCTTTACCTCGATGTTCACGGCCATCATGGTGACCCGCGCAATGGTCAACCTGATCTTTGGCGGACGTGACTTCAAGAAGTTGTGGATTTAAGGGGCTGCCATGTTACGTACAATCAACTTCATGGGCGTTCGCAACGTTGCGTTCGGCTTCACCATGCTCCTTACCGTTCTGGCGTTGTTCAGCTGGTTCCATAAGGGCTTGAACTACGGTCTGGACTTCACCGGCGGTACGCTCATCGAGCTGACCTACGAGAAACCGGCCGACGTTAGCCTGGTGCGCAACGAGCTGGTCAAGGCCGGCTATCACGAAGCCATCGTGCAGAGCTTTGGTGCAACCACCGACCTGCTGGTGCGGATGCCGGGCGAAGACCCGCAACTGGGTCACCAGGTAGCCGAGGCCTTGCAGAAGGTCGGCGGTGACAACCCGGCGTCGGTCAAGCGCGTCGAGTTCGTGGGCCCGCAAGTAGGTGAAGAGCTGCGCGACCAGGGCGGCCTCGGCATGCTGATGGCGCTGGTTGGCATCATGATCTACCTGGCTTTCCGCTTTCAGTGGAAGTTCGGTGTCGGCGCCATTGTGTCGCTGATCCACGACGTGATCGTGACTGTGGGCATCCTGGCCTACTTCCAGATCACCTTCGACCTGACGGTATTGGCGGCGGTGCTGGCGATCATTGGTTACTCCCTCAACGACACCATCGTGGTATTCGACCGGGTTCGTGAGAACTTCCGGGTACTGCGCAAGGCGACGTTGATCGAGAACATCAACATCTCCACCACCCAGACCCTGCTGCGCACCATGGCGACCTCGATCTCCACCTTGCTGGCGATTGCCGCGCTGATGGTGTTCGGTGGCGACAACCTGTGGGGCTTCTCGCTGTCGCTTTTCATCGGCGTACTGGCGGGTACTTACTCGTCGATCTACATCGCCAACGTGGTACTGATCTGGCTGAACCTCAACAGCGAAGACCTGATCCCTCCTGCCAGCACCGGCAAGGAGGTCGACGACCGCCCTTGATGGGTGTTTGTTGATCTGCTGTTACAAAGAAGGCGCGAGTATTGAACTCGCGCCTTTTTTTTTGCTCCAAGGCTGGGTATAGCGCGGATCGTTCGGTCCGTTTGTGATGGTCAGGAGGTTCACGTGAACAAGTCGTTACTGGTTGGTGCGGTATTGGGTGCTGTCGGTGTGACTGCCGGGGGTGCTGTTGCCACCTACAGCCTGGTAAAAAGCGGCCCTGAGTATGCGCAAGTGCTGGCGGTGCAGCCGGTGAAAACCCAGATTAAAACCCCGCGTGAAGTCTGCAAGGACGTTGCCGTAACCCGGCAGAAGCCTGTGCAGGATCAGCATCAGATCGTCGGTACGGTGGTCGGTGCGCTGGCGGGCGGCCTGTTGGGTAATCAGGTCGGCGGCGGTAATGGCAAGAAGCTGGCCACGGTGGCCGGTGCGGTCGGCGGCGGTTATGCCGGTAACAAGGTTCAGGAAGGTATGCAGAACCGCGATACCTACACCACCACGCAAACCCGCTGTAACACCGTTAACGACATCAGTGACAAGGTTGTCGGGTACGACGTGCGTTACACCCTGGACGGCAAGGAAGGCTCTGTGCGCATGGATCGCGATCCAGGCAACCAGATCCCGGTCGACAAGGAAGGGCGTCTGGTTATTGGTCAGAACCAGCCGCAGCAGTAATTTCAGGTACAAAAAAAGCACCCCTAGGGGTGCTTTTTTATGCTCGCTCGATTAGCGCTTCAGCGAAGCCGGCAGGTGCGGCTGGATCGCCGTCAGTACTGCCTTGAAGCACTTGGTGTTGCCGGCAACCACATGGCCTTTCTCAAGGAAGTCGTGACCACCGGTGAAGTCGCTCACCAGGCCGCCGGCTTCTTGAATCAGCAGTGCGCCTGCAGCCATATCCCACTCGGACAGGCCCGACTCCCAGAACGCATCAAAGCGACCGGCAGCGACATAGGCCAGGTCCAGGCTGGCTGCGCCGGCGCGGCGGATGCCGGCGGTCTGGCCAACCAGGGCGCGGAACATGCCCAGGTAGTTTTCCAGGTTGTCCATCTGGTCGTCACGGAACGGGAAGCCGGTACCCAGCAGGGCGCCGTCGAGGCTGGTACGACCGCTGACGCGCAGGCGGCGACCGTTCAGTTGGGCGCCACGGCCACGGCTGGCGGTGAATTCTTCCTGGCGAACCGGGTCCAGAACAACGGCGTGCTCCAGGCGGCCACGGTATTTGCAGGCAATGCTCACAGCAAAGTGCGGGATGCCGCGCAGGAAGTTGGTGGTGCCATCCAGTGGGTCGATGATCCACAGGTAGTCTTCGCCTTCGCCGCTACCTTTGTGCAGGCCGGTTTCTTCACCGAGGATGCCGTGGGTAGGGTAGGCCTTGCGCAGCGCGTCGATGATTTTCTGCTCGGCGGCGCGATCCACCTCGGATACGTAATCCTTGGCGTCTTTTTCGTCGACCTTGATGGTATCCAGGCGCTCGATGGAGCGGAAGATCAATTCACTGGCGCTGCGGGCGGCGCGCAGCGCGATATTCAGCATGGGCTGCATGGATGTGTCACCTAAGGTTGTTAAAGAAAGCCGAGCATTCTAGCAGAAACTTTCTTCAGGTGAAGGACGACGTTACCTTTCATGGCATAACCTTAGGCTGTTCTGTAAGATTTGCTCCCCTTTCCCGTGTCCGAGAGCGCCTCCCTTGCTGCAAAACATCCGTGTCGTCCTCGTCAATACCAGTCATCCCGGCAACATCGGCGGGGTGGCGCGAGCCATGAAGAACATGGGGCTGACGCGCCTGGTGCTGGTGGAGCCGCGTGTGTTTCCGCACCACGAGGCCGATGCCCGCGCGTCCGGCGCCAATGACATTCTCGAAAAAGCCCAGGTCGTCGCCACTCTGGAAGACGCTCTGGTCGGCTGCAACCAGGTGCTCGGCACCAGCGCTCGCGACCGTCGAATCCCTTGGCCGCTGCTGGATCCTCGCGAATGCGGGACCAAAGTCGTGGAAGAGGCTGCCGGCGGCGCTGAAATCGCTTTGGTGTTCGGCCGTGAAGATTCCGGCCTGACCAATGACGAGTTGCAGCGATGTCATTATCACGTGCACATCCCATCAGACCCGGAATTCAGTTCGCTGAACCTCGGGGCAGCGGTGCAGGTGTTGAGTTATGAAGTGCGCATGGCCTGGCTGGCCGCAGAAGGACAGCCAAGCAAGGTAGAGAAGGACGAGGTTGCGTCGACCAAGAGTGGCGAACTGGCCACCATGGACGAGCTGGAACGATTCTATGAGCACCTGGAGCAAACCCTGGTGGCCATCGAATTCCTTGATCCGGAAAAACCGCGGCACTTGATGGCGCGCCTGCGCCGGTTATACGGACGCAGCTCGGTCAGCCGGGCAGAAATGAATATATTGCGTGGCATCCTCACGGAAACCCAGAAAGCGGCCCGTGGTGAGCTTCTTAAGCGGAAGGATTAAAAATGTTCGAGCGTTTGCGAGAAGATATCCAGAGTGTTTTCCACCGTGATCCGGCGGCGCGCAACGCCTTTGAAGTGCTGACCTGCTACCCGGGTATGCACGCGATCTGGATCCATCGCCTGTCTGGCGCCTTGTGGAATATGGGCTGGAAATGGCTGGCGCGGTTGGTGTCGAACTTTGGCCGCTGGTTGACCGGGATCGAGATTCATCCGGGCGCCAAGGTCGGCCGCCGCTTCTTTATCGACCACGGCATGGGCATCGTTATTGGTGAAACTGCCGAGATTGGTGATGACGTAACCCTGTATCAGGGTGTGACCCTGGGCGGTACCACCTGGAACAAGGGTAAGCGCCATCCAACACTGGAAGATGGCGTTGTCGTGGGGGCGGGTGCCAAGGTGCTCGGTCCGTTTACCGTGGGTGCGGGTGCCAAGGTCGGCTCCAACGCCGTGGTGACCAAGGCTGTGCCGCCTGGCGCAACCGTTGTCGGCATTCCGGGGCGGATCATCGTCAAGCCGGAAGTCGGTGATGAGCAGGAGGCCAAGCGCAAGGCCATGGCCGAGAAGATTGGCTTCGATGCCTATGGCGTCAGCGAAGACATGCCCGACCCGGTGGCGCGTGCCATCGGCCAGTTGCTCGACCACCTGCAGGCGGTGGATGGCAAGCTGGACGGCATGTGTGGCGCCTTGAAAGACCTGGGCAGCAGCTACTGCGCCAAGGACCTGCCTGAGCTGCGCACCGAAGACTTCGCCGAGATCAAGAGCGAAAGCGCTACCAAAGCCGGCTGACTCTTGAGCCGGTCGCGATCCCTGTGGGGGCTGGCTTGCCTGCGATGGCGGCGAGTCAGTGCCGGATAGGCTGGCTGGCAAACCGCTATCGCAGGCAAGCCAGCTCCCACATTTGATCTCCATTGGTCTTGAGGTTGGGGGCTTGACCCTGTTCCCGCTGTTCCATCCGCCCCCGTCCTGCTATTATTCGCGCGCCCTTTTTGCGGGTATTCCTGACTAAAGTACTAGGTCTTATAGTTGACTTAAATACTCGGGAATCGCATACTTGCTCCCATTCTGAAACACCTTGGTACTTGTCCATGAGACTGACTACAAAAGGCCGATACGCGGTGACCGCCATGCTTGATCTGGCCTTGCACGCGCAAAATGGGCCGGTGTCCCTGGCCGATATCTCCGAGCGCCAAGGCATTTCCCTGTCCTACCTCGAGCAGTTGTTCGCCAAATTGCGCCGCAGCAATCTGGTTTCCAGCGTTCGTGGTCCAGGCGGCGGCTATCAACTGTCCCGCGACATGCAGGGCATCCAGGTAGCCCAGGTGATCGACGCGGTGAACGAATCCGTCGATGCCACCAAATGCCAGGGCCTGGGTGATTGCCACGCCGGCGACACCTGCCTGACGCACCACTTGTGGTGTGACCTGAGCCTGCAGATCCATGAGTTTTTGAGTGGTATCAGCTTGGCTGATCTTGTGACTCGCCGTGAGGTGCAAGAAGTAGCCCAGCGTCAGGACCAGCGCCGTTGCAACACCAAGGCGCCGCGTCTGGACAAGATTGAAGCGTCCGCCGTCGAGTGACAGCCGAAGAGCTAACGGCACGCCAGCCAGCCTGATTTAGGAGAAAGTCCATGAAATTGCCGATTTACCTTGATTACTCAGCGACCACCCCGGTTGATCCGCGTGTCGCGCAAAAGATGAGCGAGTGCCTGCTGGTTGACGGAAACTTCGGCAACCCGGCGTCCCGTTCCCACGTGTTCGGCTGGAAAGCTGAAGAAGCCGTGGAAAACGCTCGTCGCCAGGTCGCTGACCTGGTGAATGCCGACCCGCGCGAAATCGTCTGGACCTCCGGTGCCACCGAGTCCGACAACCTGGCAATCAAGGGTGCGGCGCATTTCTACGCGACCAAGGGCAAGCACCTGATCACCACCAAGATTGAGCACAAGGCTGTCCTCGACACCATGCGCCAACTGGAACGTGAAGGGTTTGAGGTCACCTACCTCGAACCAACGACCGACGGTATCGTGACCCCTGCGATGATCGAAGCGGCGATGCGTGAAGACACCATCCTGGTTTCCGTCATCCACGTGAACAACGAAATCGGCACCATCAACGACATCGCCGCCATCGGCGAGCTGACCCGCTCCAAGGGCGTGTTGCTGCATGTCGATGCTGCTCAGTCCACCGGCAAGGTCGACATCGACCTGTCGAAATTGAAAGTCGACCTGATGTCGTTCTCCGCCCACAAGACCTACGGTCCTAAAGGCATTGGCGCGCTCTACGTGAGCCGCAAGCCTCGCGTGCGTATCGAAGCCACCATGCACGGCGGCGGTCACGAGCGCGGCATGCGTTCGGGTACCCTGGCGACCCACCAGATCGTCGGCATCGGCGAAGCATTCCGTGTGGCCAAGGAAGACATGGCTGCCGAAAACGTGCGCATCAAGGCCTTGAGCGATCGCTTCTACAAGCAGGTCGAGCACCTTGAGGAGCTGTACATCAACGGCAGCATGACCGCCCGTGTACCGCACAACCTGAATTTGAGCTTCAACTACGTCGAAGGCGAGTCGCTGATCATGGCGCTCAAGGATCTGGCGGTTTCGTCCGGTTCGGCCTGCACCTCGGCTTCCCTTGAGCCGTCCTACGTCCTGCGCGCCCTGGGCCGCAACGACGAGCTGGCTCACAGCTCGATCCGCTTTACGTTCGGCCGTTTCACCACCGAAGAAGAAGTCGACTACGCCGCGCAGAAAGTCTGCGAGGCCGTCACCAAGCTGCGTACCTTGTCCCCGCTGTGGGACATGTACAAGGACGGTGTCGACATTTCCAAGATCGAGTGGGCGGCACACTAAATATAGAAGCCGCCACCCAAAAGGCTCTGTAAAGACGTGGCGGAAAACGCAGGCGTGTTTACAGGGTTCCAGAGCGGCCCTGATGAGTGAGGATTCAGTACCATGGCTTACAGCGAAAAGGTCATCGACCACTACGAAAACCCGCGCAACGTCGGCAAGATGAACGCGGAAGACCCTGATGTCGGCACCGGCATGGTCGGCGCTCCGGCGTGCGGCGACGTTATGCGCCTGCAGATCAAGGTCAACGACGCTGGCGTTATCGAAGACGCCAAGTTCAAGACTTACGGTTGCGGTTCGGCCATCGCCTCCAGCTCCCTGGCGACCGAATGGATGAAAGGCAAGACCCTGGATGAGGCTGTGACTATCAGCAACACCCAGCTGGCCGAAGAACTGGCCTTGCCGCCAGTGAAAATCCACTGCTCGGTACTCGCAGAAGACGCCATCAAGGCGGCCGTTCGCGACTACAAGCAGAAGAAAGGCTTGATCTAAGCAATTTGGCGACGAGTAAGGAGTCACGATGGCTATCAGCATGACAGAAGCGGCTGCGCAGCACATTCGCCGCTCCCTGAATGGGCGCGGTAAAGGTGAGGGGATTCGTCTGGGTGTTCGCACCACGGGCTGTTCCGGCCTTGCCTACGTGCTGGAGTTTGTCGACGAGGTGGTCGAGGAAGATCAGGTGTTCGAAAGTCACGGCGAAAAAGTGATCATCGACCCGAAAAGCCTGACTTACCTGGACGGCACCGAACTCGATTTCGTCAAGGAAGGGTTGAACGAAGGCTTCAAGTTCAACAACCCCAACGTACGCGGTGAATGTGGCTGCGGCGAAAGCTTCAACATCTGAGGCTGATTGTGGGTACTCCTTGTCATTTCGCCTTGTTCGAGCTGCAGCCGAGTTTTCGACTGGACCTTGAACAGCTTGCCACGCGCTACCGTGAACTGGCGCGTGGGGTGCATCCGGACCGCTTCGCTGACGCTTCCGAGCGTGAGCAACGCCTGGCGCTGGAGCAATCAGCCAGCCTCAACGAAGCCTATCAGACGCTCAAGAACCCTCCCAAACGCGCGCGCTACCTGCTCGCCATGGGCGGTCGCGAGCTGCCGCTTGAAGTCACGGTCCAGGACCCTGATTTCCTGATGCAGCAGATGCAATGGCGCGAAGAGCTCGAAGAACTGCAGGACGAAGCCGATCTGGCCGGAATCGCAGTCTTCAAGCGCCGTCTGAAAGTGGCCCAGGATGAACTCAACGAAAGCTTCGCAGCCTGTTGGGATGATGCAGCGCAACGTGAGCAGGCCGAACGCCTGATGCGGCGCATGCAGTTCCTCGACAAGCTCACCTACGAAGTGCGCCAGTTAGAAGAGCGCCTCGACGATTAACCCAGTGCCGCCCAGGTTGCACGCCTGATATACAGATAAGTCCTGATTACCATGGCCCTACTGCAGATCGCCGAACCCGGTCAAAGTCCTCAACCGCACCAGCGTCGTCTGGCGGTCGGGATTGACTTGGGCACTACCAATTCGCTGGTCGCTGCATTGCGCAGCGGTCTTTCCGAGCCGCTGCCCGACGCTGATGGCCAAGTCATCCTGCCGTCTGCCGTGCGCTATCACGCCGATCGCATCGAAGTGGGCGAGTCGGCCAAGCTGGCGGCGTCTACCGATCCCCTGAACACCGTGTTGTCGGTCAAGCGCTTGATGGGTCGTGGTCTGTCCGACGTCAAGCAACTGGGCGACCAGCTGCCGTACCGCTTTGTCGGCGGCGAATCCCATATGCCGTTCATCGACACCGTCCAGGGCCCGAAAAGCCCGGTGGAAGTGTCGGCTGATATCCTCAAGGTGCTGCGTCAGCGCGCAGAAACCACCCTGGGCGGCGAACTGGTGGGGGCGGTGATTACTGTTCCTGCGTATTTCGATGACGCTCAGCGCCAGGCCACCAAGGATGCGGCGAAACTGGCCGGCCTGAACGTGCTGCGCCTGCTCAACGAGCCGACCGCGGCCGCTGTGGCTTACGGCCTGGATCAGCACGCCGAAGGCCTGGTCGCTATTTACGACCTGGGCGGCGGTACCTTTGATATTTCGATTCTGCGCCTGACCGGCGGTGTCTTCGAAGTGCTGGCTACCGGTGGCGATACGGCCCTGGGTGGCGATGACTTCGATCACGCCATCGCTGGCTGGATCATCACCAGCGCCGGCTTGTCTGCCGACCTGGATCCGGGCGCGCAACGTAACCTGCTGCAAACCGCTTGCGCCGCTAAAGAAGCCCTGACTGATGCTGCATCGGTTGAAGTTTCCTACGGTAGTTGGTCTGCTCAGCTGACCCGCGAAGCCTTTGATTCGTTGATCGAACCGATGGTCGCCCGCAGTCTGAAAGCCTGCCGTCGCGCGGTGCGTGACTCGGGTGTCGAGTTGGAAGACGTGGCTGCTGTGGTCATGGTGGGTGGTTCGACCCGCGTGCCACGTGTCCGCGAAGCTGTTGCTGAAGCCTTTGGTCGCCAACCGCTGACCGAAATCGACCCGGATCAAGTGGTGGCCATTGGTGCCGCGATCCAGGCCGATACCCTCGCCGGTAACAAGCGCGATGGTGGCGAACTGCTTCTTCTCGACGTGATTCCGTTGTCCCTGGGGCTGGAAACCATGGGCGGCCTGATGGAGAAGGTGATTCCACGCAACACCACCATCCCCGTTGCTCGCGCCCAGGACTTCACCACCTACAAAGATGGCCAGACGGCCATGATGATTCATGTGCTGCAAGGCGAGCGTGAGTTGATCAGCGACTGCCGTTCCCTGGCACGCTTCGAGTTGCGCGGTATTCCAGCGATGGTGGCCGGTGCGGCGAAGATTCGCGTGACCTTCCAGGTCGACGCCGACGGCTTGCTCAGCGTTGCTGCGCGCGAATTGGCCTCCGGCGTCGAAGCCAGCATCCAGGTCAAGCCGTCCTACGGCCTGACCGACGGCGAAATCGCCAAGATGCTCAAGGATTCGTTCCAGTACGCCGGTGACGACAAGGTCGCCCGCGTGTTGCGTGAGCAGCAAGTTGACGCCCAGCGGCTGCTTGAGGCGGTGCAGGGCGCCCTTGATGCCGACGGTGAGCGTCTTCTGGATGCCGAAGAGCGCATGGTCATCGACCTGCAAATGCAGGAACTGGCTGAATTGATGAAAGGCACCGATGGTTACGCCATCGAGCAACAGACCAAGCGCCTGTCGCAAGTGACCGATGCCTTTGCCGCCCGTCGTATGGACCAGACGGTGAAAGCCGCCCTGGCGGGCCGCAACTTGAACGAACTTGAGGATTAACTGATGCCGCAGATCATTTTTCTGCCACACGCCGAGCATTGCCCGGACGGTATGGTTGTGGAGGCTGAGACCGGCAAGTCCATTCTCGAAGTCGCTCACGACAACCACATCGAGATCGAAAGCGCCTGCGGCGGCGTCAACGCCTGTACCACCTGCCACTGCATCGTCCGCGAAGGTTTCAACAGTCTCGAAGAAGCTGATGAGCTGGAAGAGGACTATCTTGATAGGGCGTGGGGCCTTGAGCCGACATCGCGCTTGAGCTGCCAGGCAAAAGTGGGAACAGAAGACCTTACCGTCGAGATCCCGAAATACTCGCTCAACCATGCCGCCGAAGCGCCGCACTGATTCAAGGAAGCGTCATGAGTCTTAAATGGGTTGAAGTGCAAGAAATTGCTATTCAGTTGGCGGACAAATACCCGGATACGGATCCCTATTCGGTGAACTTCGTCAAATTGCGTCAGATGGTCATGGAACTGCCCGAATTCGATGATATTCCTGATCGAGGCGGCGAGAAGGTGCTGGAAGCTATCCAGACAGCCTGGAACGATGAGCGGGACTAGGACCATTTTACGCAGTTAGGCAATACCCAAGAACCCGCGTATAATTCGCGGGTTTAATTTTTCGCAAATTACCGTTTCTGGAGTTACACCATGGCTGTTCAACGTACTTTCTCCATCATCAAGCCTGACGCTGTTGCAAAAAACGTCATCGGCGAGATCACCACTCGTTTCGAAAAAGCCGGCCTGAAGGTTGTAGCTTCGAAACTCAAGCAACTGTCCAAGGCTGAAGCCGAAGGCTTCTATGCTGAGCACAGCGCTCGTGGTTTCTTCGGCGACCTGGTTGCCTTCATGATCTCCGGTCCTGTTGTTGTTCAGGTTCTGGAAGGCGAAAACGCTATCGCTCTGAACCGTGAGCTGATGGGCGCTACCAACCCTAAAGAAGCTGCTGCCGGCACCATCCGTGCTGACTTCGCTGAATCGATCGACGCCAACGCCGTTCACGGTTCGGACTCCGAAGCCGCTGCTGCCCGCGAAATCTCGTACTTTTTCGCTGCTACTGAAGTAACCGCTCGCTAAGCATTGGCTTAAAAGAGCGAAGGTGAATCCATGACTACATTGACTGCAAAAACCAACCTGCTGGGTCTGACTCAACAGGAAATGGAAAAATTCTTCGACTCAATCGGGGAGAAGCGTTTTCGTGCCGCTCAGGTAATGAAGTGGATTCACCATCTTGGCGTCGATGATTTCGACGCCATGACGAACGTCAGCAAGGCCCTGCGCGACAAGCTCAAGGCCATTGCCGAAGTTCGCGGCCCCGAAGTGGTCAGCGAGGACATTTCCACCGACGGCACCCGTAAGTGGGTGGTGCGCGTGGCGTCCGGCAGCTGCGTCGAGACCGTGTACATTCCCCAGGGCAAACGCGGCACGCTGTGCGTTTCGTCCCAGGCAGGCTGTGCCCTGGATTGCAGTTTCTGCTCCACCGGCAAGCAAGGTTTCAACAGCAACCTCACCGCCGCCGAAGTCATCGGCCAGGTGTGGATTGCCAATAAATCGTTTGGCAGCATCCCGGCAACCGCCGACCGTGCAATCACCAACGTGGTGATGATGGGCATGGGCGAACCGCTGCTGAACTTCGACAACGTGGTTGCGGCCATGCACCTGATGATGGACGACCTGGGCTACGGCATCTCCAAGCGCCGTGTGACCCTGTCGACCTCCGGCGTGGTACCGATGATCGATGAGCTGGCCAAGCACATCGACGTCTCCCTTGCGTTGTCGCTGCACGCACCGAATGACGCATTGCGTAACCAATTGGTGCCGATCAACAAGAAGTATCCGCTTAAGATGCTGCTCGAATCTTGCCAGCGCTATATGGCGACCTTGGGCGAAAAACGTGTGTTGACCATTGAGTACACCATGCTCAAGGACATCAACGACAAGGTCGAGCACGCGGTCGAGATGATCGAGCTGCTCAAAAATGTACCGTGCAAGATCAACCTGATTCCGTTTAACCCGTTTCCCCATTCTGGCTACGAGCGGCCGAGCAACAACGCCATCCGCCGTTTCCAGGATCAACTGCACCATGCAGGCTTCAACGTTACCGTTCGCACCACCCGCGGCGAAGATATCGATGCGGCATGTGGCCAATTGGTAGGACAGGTGCTGGATCGCACCCGTCGCAGCGAACGTTATATCGCCGTGCGTGAATTGAGTGCCGCCGACGATATGCCGCAAAGTGCCGCGACTCGAACCTGAGAGAGGATCTCTATGCCCTTGCGCCTTGCGCTGCTTTTGCTTGTTGCCAGCCTCTCGGCTGGCTGTGTTTCATCGGGTCATGACAGCCCGTTGCAAACCGGCAAGGGCCGTGACGAAGCGCGTGCTGCCTATGTGCAGCTGGGCTTGGGGTACTTGCAGCAAGGGATGGCCGAACAGGCCAAGCTGCCGCTGAAGAAGGCCCTTGAACTGGACGCCAGCGACGCTGACGCCAATGCTGCATTGGCCTTGGTGTTCCAGGCCCAGGCCGAGCCCGAACTGGCCGATCAATATTTCCACAAGGCCTTGGCCATTCGTCCTGGCGACCCGAGACTGCTGAACAATTACGGCAGTTTTCTGTTTGCGCAGAAACGTTATGACCAGGCGTCCGAATATTTCCAGCAGGCTGCGGCTGATACCCTCTATCCTGAGCGCTCGCGGGTTTTCGAGAACCTTGGGGTGACCTCAATGCTTCTTGGCCAGCGCGACACCGCCCGCCAGCAACTGGAAAAAGCCCTGCACCTGAACCAGCGCCAGCCACGAGCATTGCTCGAAATGGCTGAGTTGTCCTTCGAAGACAGGCATTATGTGCCGGCACGTGACTATTACGAGCGTTTTAGCCTGCTGAGCGGGCAAAATGCACGTAGTCTATTGCTCGGTGTGCGCCTGGCGACGGTTCATGAAGAACGCGACAAGGCCGCACGTTTTGGCCAGCAACTCGAACGACTCTATCCCGGTACGCCGGAATATCAGCAATACCTGTCGGAGCAATGATGAAAGCGGCGCACCCGGAAGTTGTAGCAGCTAATCGTGGAAACCCAGGCGAGACCTTGCGTCAGGCCCGCGAAAGCAATGGTTGGTCGCTGGCAGAAGTGGCCCTCAAGCTCAATTTGACCACGACTTCATTGGGCAACCTTGAAGCTGGCGCGTTCGACAAGCTGCCAGGGCATACCTTTGCCCGCGGCTATATCCGCGCCTACGCCAAGTTGCTCGGTATCGACCAGGCCGCATTGGTCCAGGAATTCGACCAGATCACCGGCACCGATTCTCAAGGCAGCAATGTCCATGGCCTGGGCCGCATAGAAGAGCCTGTGCGGGTTTCCCACACTATTTTGCGAATTGTCAGCCTGTTGCTGCTGATCGCCGTGATCGGCGGTGGCTTTGTATGGTGGCAGGACCAGACCTCCCAGCGCGGCAAGGACCTGTCCAGCAACGCCATGGAGCACGTCGAAGTCGAAAGCGCCGACGGCACCACCCAGATTCATCCGCTGGACGAGCCGGAAGACCAGGCCGTAGCCCAGGGCCAGGCGGCGCCTGAGGCAGAGCCTGGTGCCGAGCAACCTGCGCCGGAAGCCGGGGCTGCCCCTGCCGCTCCTGCCGTCGCACCCGCTCCAGTGGTTGCAACGACGCCCGTTGCTCCGGCTCACACGCCAGCCGCTCCGGCCCATGCCCCGGCTGTGCCTGCGCCGGCCCCGGCGACAACGGCTCCGGTCAGCCCGGCAGCCCCGGCGATTTCCGCGCCAACCACGCCGGTGCTTATCGCCGGTGATGGCCGAGTACAAATTACCTACGTCGCTGACTGCTGGACGCAAGTCTCCGATGGCAACGGCAAGGTGCTGTTCAGTGGTCTGAAGCGTAAGGGAGATACACTTGACCAGGGCGGCAAGCCTCCTTTGACGCTGCGTCTGGGCTTCGCCCGTGGCGCGCAAGTGGCCTACAACGGCCAGCCTGTGGACGTGGCGCCGTTCACCAGTGGCGAGACTGCTCGCCTCAAGTTGGGACAATAAAGTCATGCACGGCGAATCTCCAATCAAACGTCGCGTATCGCGCAAGATCTGGGTCGGCTCGGTGCCGGTGGGCGGCGATGCCCCCATCGCTGTACAGAGCATGACCAACAGCGACACCAATGATGTGGCGGCCACCGTTGCCCAGATCAATCGTCTGGAAGCGGCTGGCGTCGATATCGTGCGGGTGTCCGTGCCGGACATGGACGCTGCCGAAGCCTTCGGCCGCATCAAGCAACTGGTCAAGGTGCCGCTGGTCGCCGATATCCACTTCGACTACAAGATCGCGTTGCGCGTGGCCGAACTGGGCGTCGATTGCCTGCGGATCAACCCGGGCAACATCGGTCGTGAAGACCGGGTTCGCGCCGTGGTGGATGCTGCCCGTGATCGCGGGATTCCAATCCGCATCGGCGTCAATGCCGGCTCCCTGGAAAAAGACCTGCAAAAGAAATACGGCGAGCCGACTCCGGCCGCATTGGTCGAGTCCGCGTTGCGCCACGTTGAACACCTTGAGCGCCTGAATTTCCAGGACTTCAAGGTCAGCGTAAAGGCTTCCGACGTGTTCATGGCGGTAGAAGCGTACCGCCTGCTGGCCAAGGAAATCGTCCAGCCATTGCACCTGGGTATCACCGAAGCCGGCGGTTTACGCTCAGGCACAGTGAAATCTGCGGTGGGTCTCGGTATGCTGCTGGCCGACGGGATTGGCGATACTATTCGCATCTCCCTCGCGGCAGACCCGGTAGAGGAAGTGAAAGTCGGCTACGACATTCTCAAATCCCTGCATTTGCGTTCCCGTGGCATCAACTTCATTGCCTGCCCGAGTTGCTCGCGGCAGAACTTCGACGTGGTGAAAACCATGAACGAACTGGAAGTACGCCTCGAGGACCTGCTGGTGCCGCTGGATGTTGCGGTGATTGGTTGTGTGGTCAACGGGCCGGGTGAGGCCAAAGAGGCCCATGTGGGCCTGACCGGTGGTACGCCAAACCTGATTTACATCGACGGCAAGCCGTCGCAGAAACTGACGAATGACAATCTGGTGGATGAGCTGGAACGGCTGATCCGCCAGAAAGCGGCCGAAAAGGTCGAAGCTGACGCAGCGGTTATCGCGCGCGGCTGATCGAACGAATTTAAGGATTTGATGTGAGCAAGTCTCTGCAAGCCATTCGTGGCATGAACGACATCCTGCCTGAGCAGACGCCCCTGTGGCGCTACTTCGAGGGCACTGTCGCGCGCCTGCTGGATAACTACGGTTACAAGCAGATCCGCATGCCGATCGTCGAGTTCACCGAGCTGTTCAAACGCTCCATCGGTGAAGTGACCGACATCGTCGAAAAAGAGATGTACACCTTCGAAGACCGCAACGGCGACTCCCTGACCCTGCGTCCCGAAGGCACTGCCGCCTGCGTGCGTGCGGTGCTGGAACATGGCCTCACCGGCGGTGGCCAGCCGCAGAAGCTTTGGTACATCGGCCCGATGTTCCGCCACGAACGTCCGCAAAAAGGCCGTTATCGCCAGTTCCACCAGATCGGCCTGGAAGTGTTCAACCTCGACGGTCCGGACATCGACGCCGAGCTGATCGTACTGACCTGGCGCCTGTGGGGCATGCTGGGCATCCGTGACGCGGTGAAGCTTGAGCTCAACAGCCTGGGCACCAGCGAATCCCGGGGTCGCTACCGCGAAGCCCTGGTCGAATTCCTGTCGGCTCACCTGGACAAGCTGGACGAAGACAGCCAGCGCCGTCTGAAAACCAACCCGCTGCGGGTACTGGACACCAAGAATGCCGAGACCCAGGCCGTACTCGTGGACGCGCCAAAAATGGCCGACTACCTGGACGACGAATCCCGTGTCCACTTCGAGGGCCTCAAGGCTCGCCTGGATGCGGCCGGTATTCCTTACGTCATCAATCCGAAACTGGTGCGTGGCCTCGATTACTACAGCAAGACCGTGTTCGAGTGGGTCACCGACAAGCTCGGCGCCCAGGGCACCGTGTGTGCCGGTGGCCGTTACGACGGCCTGGTCGAGCAGATGGGCGGCAAGCCGACCACCGGTGTCGGTTTCGCCATGGGCATCGAGCGGCTGATCCTGCTGCTGGAAACCCTGGAGCAGGTTCCCGAAGAAATCTCCCGTCAGGTGGACGTGTACTTCTGTGCCTTTGGCGAGGCGGCTGAACTGGCTGCCCTGGCCCTGAGCGAGAAGTTGCGCGACCAACTGCCGAACCTGCGCCTGCAAGTCAATGCCGGCGCCGGCAGCTTCAAAAGCCAGTTCAAGAAAGCCGACAAGAGCGGTGCACTGTATGCACTGATCCTGGGTGATGATGAGTTGGCCCAGCAAGTGGTAAGTTTCAAACCCCTGCGTGGTCAGGGTGAACAACAAAGCATTGCCTTTGATGCGCTTGCAGCGCACCTGGCCACCTGCATCGTGCAGGGTTGAAGCTGTCAAACAGCCGATTTAGCGATTAAGGAGTATTGGGGTGTCGAGTACTGATGATGACCAGCTGGCCGAGTTCAAAGACTGGTGGCAGCGCAACGGTAAGCCCCTGGTCACTGGCGGTTTGCTGGCTTTAGTAGTGGTGTTCGGCTGGCAAGCCTGGCACAAGTATCAGGCTAACCAGTCGCAAGGCGCCTCGATTATCTATCAGCAATTGCTGGAAACCACGCTGACGCCAAACGGCAAGCCGGACCTCGCCCAAGTGGCAGACCTGGCTGGCAAGCTGAAGAGCGAATTCGGCGGTAGCACCTACGCGCAATACGGCAGCCTGTTCGTCGCAAAAGTTGCGGTCGACAACGGCAAGCTGGATGACGCAGCCTCCGAGCTGAAAGCCATCACCGACAAGCCGGCCAACCCGACACTGGGTGAAATCGCACGTCAGCGTCTGGCTCAGGTACTGGCGGCACAGAACAAGGCCGACGACGCACTGAAACTGCTCGACGGCGATGCTGACAAGGCATTCCTGGCTACTCGTGAAGAGCTCAAGGGCGACCTGCTGGTCCAATTGGGTCGTACCGACGAAGCCAATGCTGCGTACCAAAAAGCCAAGGCGGCGCTGTCTGATGAAGCGGCGGTCGGTGGCTTACAAATCAAGCTCGACGACTTGGCCAAAGGGGATGCGTGACGTGATCCGTTGGAAACATGCAGCATTGCTGGCTCTGGCCGTTTTGGCCGCGGGTTGCAGCAGCAACAGCAAAAAAGAACTGCCTCCGGCCGAGCTGACCAGCTTCAAGGAAGAAGTGGTCCTGCAAAAGCAGTGGAGCCGCTCCATTGGTGACGGTCAGGGCGATCTTTACAACCTGATGGTCCCGGCGATCGACGGTGACACCATCTTCGCCGCTGACTCCACCGGCGTTGTGGTCTCCATGGATCGCATGAACGGCGACGTCAAGTGGAAGAAAGACCTCGAACTGCCTGTGTCCGGCGCCGTTGGCGTGGGTTCTGGCATGGTGATGCTCGGCACGCTGAAAGGCGACGTCGTGGCGCTGGATTCGAGCACCGGTGAAGAGAAATGGCGCGCTCGCGTGACCAGTGAAGTGCTCTCGCCACCGGCTACCAACGGTGACGTGGTTGTCGTCCAGACCCAGGATGACCGTGTGATCGGCCTCGACGCCGCCACCGGTAACCAGCGCTGGTTGTACGACAGCACGCCTGCGGTGTTGACCTTGCGCGGTACCAGCGGTCCGGTTGTGACCAGCAACCTGGCACTGGCAGGCCTGTCGACCGGTAAAGTGGTCGCCCTGGACACCCAGAACGGCGTGCCGGCCTGGGAAACCCGGGTCGCGATCCCTCAAGGTCGTTCGGAACTGGACCGCGTAGTGGACATCGACGGTGGCTTGCTGCTGTCGGGTGATACCCTCTACGTCGCCACTTATCAGGGCCGTGTTGCGGCACTGGACGTGCAAAGCGGCCGGATCAACTGGCAGCGTGATGCTTCCAGCTACGCCGGTGTCGCCCAAGGGTTTGGCAGCGTCTACGTAAGCCTGGCGTCCGGCACCGTTGAAAGTGTCGACGAGCGTTCCACCACTGCATTGTGGAGCAACGACTCCCTGGCCCGCCGTCAACTGTCGGCACCGGAAGTGTTCTCCAGCTACGTAGCGGTAGGTGACTTTGAAGGTTACCTGCACCTGCTGAGCCAGGTAGACGGTCGCTTCGTCGGTCGCGAACGCATCGACAGCGACGGCCTGCGTGCCCGTCCGCTGGTGGTAGGTAACATGCTTTACGTGTATGGCAACAGCGGCAAACTGGAAGCGCTGACCATCAAGTAATGGTTTGACTATGCTTGGGGTAATTCCCAGGCGGCCCTGCTTCGGCAGGGCATGCGGCGCTTCCGAGCGCTGCCCCGAGCACCAGCCGCTGCCTTGCAGCGGCTTTTGTATTTTCTGAAATAACGAAGTGGAGAGCCGCATGGTTCCCGTAATCGCCCTGGTGGGCCGACCGAACGTCGGCAAGTCCACCTTGTTCAACCGCCTGACCAGGACTCGCGACGCCATCGTCGGCGACTTGTCCGGTCTGACCCGTGATCGCCAATACGGTGAGGCAAAGTGGCAAGGGCGCTCCTACATTATTGTCGACACCGGTGGTATCTCCGGTGACGAGCATGGCATGGACGAAAAGATGGCCGAGCAGTCGCTGCTGGCCATTGAAGAAGCCGATGTCGTGTTGTTCCTGGTGGACGCCCGCGCGGGCTACACCGCCGCTGACCAAATGATTGGCGAGCACCTGCGCAAGCGCAACAAGCGTTCCTACGTGGTGGCCAACAAGATCGACAACATCGATCCTGAAATGGCCCGCGCCGAATTCAGCCCGATGGGCCTGGGCGACGCGATCCCGATCGCCGGTGCTCACGGTCGTGGCATCACCCAGATGCTGGAGATCGCCCTGCGCGATTTCCCGCGTGATGACGTGGATGAAGTCGAAGGCGAAGAAGAGATCGTTGCCGAAGGCGAGGAAGCCAAGCGCATTCCTGGCCCAAGCGAAAAAGACGGTATCAAGATCGCGATCATCGGACGCCCGAACGTCGGCAAGTCGACCCTGGTCAACCGTATGCTCGGTGAAGACCGGGTCATCGTCTATGACGAGCCCGGCACCACCCGCGACAGTATCTACATCCCGTTCGAGCGTAACGACGAGAAGTACACGCTGATCGACACCGCCGGTGTGCGCAAGCGCGGCAAGATCCACGAGGAAGTTGAAAAGTTCTCCGTGGTGAAAACCCTGCAGGCGATCAAAGACGCCAACGTGGTGATCTTCGTCATGGACGCCCGCGAAGGCGTGGTAGACCACGACCTGAACTTGCTGGGCTTTGCCCTGGAAGCCGGTCGCGCCCTGGTGATTGCGATCAACAAGTGGGATGGCATGACGCCAAGCGAGCGCGACTACGTCAAGGTCGAGCTGCAGCGTCGTCTGTTCTTCGTCGAGTTCGCCGATATTCACTTTATCTCGGCACTGCACGGTACCGGCGTGGGCAACCTCTACGCGTCGGTGCAGAACTCTTTCAAGTCCGCGGTTACCCGCTGGCCGACCAACCGCCTGACCCAGATTCTTGAAGATGCGGTCAGCGAGCACGCGCCACCGATGGTCAATAACCGTCGGATCAAGCTGCGCTACGCCCACTTGGGTGGTGCCAACCCGCCGATTATCGTGATCCACGGTAACCAGCTGGAGAAAGTGCCGAAGTCCTACGTGCGTTATCTGGAAAATACCTATCGCCGTGTCTTGAAACTGGTCGGTACGCCGATCCGTATCGAGTTCAAGGGTGGCGAGAACCCGTACGAAGGTAACAAGAACAGCCTCACCGACCGCCAGGTAAACAAAAAGCGCCGGATGATGACGCACCACAAGAAAGCCGACAAAAAGCGCCGCGACAAGCGCTGATCCTGATCGGTTAAAAAAGGGCTCTTTCAGAGCCCTTTTTTGTGCCTGGCGGTTGACCCTTCGCGGCATGCAGCTTAAAACTTGGGGCTCACCGCAAGGGGCGCACCGATGATCACCAGCAAGCTGCCGAATGTCGGCACCACCATCTTCACCACCATGTCGCAACTCGCCGCCGAAACCGGTGCGCTCAACCTGTCCCAAGGTTTTCCCGACTTCAATGGGCCGCAAGGTTTGCTCGATGCGGTGGGCAAGCACATTGCCCTCGGCCATAACCAATACGCGCCCATGACCGGCCTGCCGGTGCTGCGCCAGCAAGTGGCGGCCAAGATTGCCCGCAGCTATGGCGCCACGGTGAATGCCGACAGCGAAGTGACCATCACCCCTGGCGCCACCGAGGCGATCTTCTGTGCGATCCAGGCGGTGATTCGCAGCGGTGATGAAGTCATCGTGTTCGATCCTGCCTACGACAGCTACGAGCCGTCGGTAGAACTGGCAGGCGGTCGCTGCGTGCATGTGCAACTGGGCCTGGCTGACTTCGCCCTGGACTTCGAGCAACTGCGTGCCGCGCTGTCACCGCGCACCCGCATGATCATCCTCAACAGCCCCCACAACCCCACCGGCGCCCTGATCAGCCGTGCCGAGCTGGACCAGTTGGCCGAGTTGATCCGCGACCGCGATATCTACCTGGTCAGCGACGAGGTCTACGAGCACCTGGTATTTGACGGTGTGCCCCACGTCAGCGTGCTGGCCCACGAAGAGCTGTACCAGCGTGCCTTTGTGGTCAGCTCCTTCGGCAAGACCTACCACGTCACCGGCTGGAAAACCGGCTATGTGGTCGCGCCCCCGGCCCTCAGCGCCGAGCTGCGCAAGGTGCATCAATATGTCAACTTTTGCGGCGTGACCCCATTGCAGTACGCTTTGGCAGACTTCATGGCCGAACACCCGGAACACGTCGAGGAACTGCCGGCGTTTTATCAAGCCAAGCGCGACCTGTTCTGCGACCTGCTGGAACCGTCGCGTTTCAGCTTTAGCCGGGTGGCCGGTACTTACTTCCAACTGGTGGATTACTCACAGATTCGCCCGGACCTGGATGACGTCGCCATGTCACTGTGGATGACCCGCGAACATGGCGTGGCGACGATCCCGGTCTCGGTGTTCTACCAGAACCCACCGCAAGGCCAGCGCCTGGTGCGACTGTGCTTTGCCAAACGCGAGGAGACGCTGCGTCAAGCAGCCGAGAAACTATGCGTGATCTGAGTGCACTGCCCAACCTGAACATTGCTTTGGTGCAAACCACCCTGGCCTGGCACGACCGCCAGGCCAACCTGGAGCATTTCGAACTGCTGCTGGAGCAGGCAAGCGGCGCCGACCTGATCGTGCTGCCGGAGATGTTCACCACCGGTTTCTCGATGGAGTCGCAAACCCTCGCCGAACCTGAAAACGGTCCCACCCATCAATGGCTGCAGGCTCAGGCGAAGAAGTACAACGCGGTGATCACCGGAAGCGTGATCATCCAGGCCGCTGACCGCAGCCACCGCAACCGCCTGCTGTGGGCGCGCCCGGATGGCGAGGTGTTGCACTACGACAAGCGGCACCTGTTCCGCATGGCCGGTGAGCATGACCACTACACCCCCGGCGAGCGCCAGGTGCAGTTCGAACTCAAGGGCTGGCGGATTCGTCCGCTGATCTGCTACGACCTGCGCTTCCCGGTATGGAGCCGTGATGCCCAGGACACGGACCTGCTGCTGTACACCGCCAACTGGCCGGGTGCACGACGCCAGCACTGGAACCGCCTGCTGCCGGCCCGGGCCATCGAAAACCTGTGCTACGTGGCGGCGGTGAATCGAGTGGGCACTGACGGGAAAGGTTTTGCCTACACCGGTGACAGCCAGGTCGTGGACTTCCAGGGAGAAAGCCTGCTGAGTGCAGGGGAGGCGGACGGGGTGTTCCAGGTGTGCCTGGATGCGGCGGAATTGGCAGCGTACCGCACACGCTTCCCGGCGAACCTGGATGCGGACAGCTTCGCGTTTGTCTGAAGGACCTCCATTGCCAGGGAGATCGCTATCGCGGGCAAGCCCGGCTCCCACAGTTGATCTGAGTTGTCTGGAGGAATGCATTCCCCTGTGGGAGCCGGGCTTGCCCGCGATGAGGCCCTGACAGTCACCACAAATTTCGAACTCCACAAAAAAGGCCCCTGGATTCTCATCCCGGGGCCTTTTGCATTTCAGCGATCAGTAGTTACGCCGCCTTGGCTTCCTGATGGCTCAACGAGCGGTTCAGCGCGCTGAACAGTGCCTTGAAGCTTGCCGTGGTGATGTTTTCATCAATGCCCACGCCGTGCACCGGACGCTCACCGTTCACTCGCAGCTCAATGTAGGCCGCCGCCTTGGCATTGGTGCCGGCGCCAATCGCGTGTTCGTTGTAGTCCATGATCTCTACACCAATCGGCAGCCCGGCCACCAGTGCTTCCAGGGCGCCGTTGCCTTTACCGTGCCAGCGCAGGTTGGTTTCGCCCTGGCCCTTGCCGGAGACTTCAACTTCCACCGAGCTGTTGCCGTTCTCTTCCTGCAGGCGATGGCTCACCAGCGCGTACGGCGTGTTGGCTTGCAGGTATTCACGCTGCAACAAGCTGTAGATCTGCGCGGCAGTCATCTCCAGGCCCACACGGTCGGTTTCGGCCTGTACCACCTGGCTGAACTCGATCTGCATGCGGCGCGGCAAGCTGATGCCGTATTCCTGCTCCAGCAGATAGGCGATGCCGCCTTTGCCCGACTGGCTGTTGACGCGGATCACCGCCTCGTAGCTGCGGCCGATGTCGGCCGGGTCGATCGGCAGGTACGGCACTTCCCACAGGGCGTCGTCTTTCTGCTGGGTGAAGCCCTTGCGGATCGCGTCCTGGTGGGAGCCGGAGAAGGCGGTGTGAACCAGGTCGCCAACATACGGGTGACGCGGGTGCACCGGGATCTGGTTGCACTCTTCGACGACCTTGCGGATGCCGTCGATGTCGGAGAAGTCCAGCTGCGGGTCGAGGCCCTGGGTGTACATGTTCAACGCCACCGTCACCAGGTCGACGTTACCGGTACGCTCGCCGTTGCCGAACAGGCAGCCTTCGACGCGATCAGCGCCGGCCATCAGGCCCAGCTCGGTGGCGGCGACGCCAGTGCCACGGTCGTTGTGGGTGTGCAGGCTGATGATCACGCTGTCGCGACGGTTGATATGGCGACCGAACCACTCGATCTGGTCGGCATAGATGTTCGGGGTGGCACATTCCACGGTAGCCGGCAGGTTGAGGATCACCTTGTGCTCGGGCGTCGGGTTCCAGACCTCGATCACCGCGTCACAGACTTCCTTGGCGAACTCCAGCTCAGTGGCGCTGAAGGTCTCCGGCGAGTACTCGAACGTCCACTGGGTTTCCGGCTGCTGGGCGGCGTATTTGACGAACAGCTTGGCCGCGTTGACCGCGATGGCCTTGATGCCGTCCTTGTCCTGGTTGAACACGATGCGGCGGAACGACGGCGAGGTGGCGTTGTACAAGTGGACGATGGCTTTCTTCGCGCCGCGCAGGGATTCGAAGGTGCGCGCGATCAAGTCTTCACGGCCCTGGGTCAGCACCTGGATGGTGGTGTCCGCGGGGATGTGGTTGTCTTCGATCAGGGTACGCACGAAGTCGAAGTCGGTTTGCGAGGCGGCCGGGAAGGAGGCTTCGATTTCCTTCACGCCGACGGCGACCAGGGTCTTCCAGAAACGCAGCTTTTTCACCGCGTCCATCGGTTCGATCAGCGACTGGTTGCCGTCGCGCAAGTCGGAACTGCACCAGATCGGCGCGGCGGTGATGGTCTTCGACGGCCAGGTGCGGTCCGGGATATCAATGGTCGGGAACGCGCGGTACTTCGAAGACGGGTCTTTGAGCATGCTCATCGGGAAATCCTTTGTTTAGGGGCCGAGAAGAGGCGGCCTGCCGTAAAACTGTTATTGGGGATAAAGCAAAAGACGAGGCAGATCGATTCAGCCTGGCAGTCGTGCGCTGACGAGGCACAAGCTGCTGTGCTGGCGGAGCTGAATGAGGGTGTGAGAGGTTTTCATAGGTCCAACCCTAACCGTGAGGCGTTAAGATGGCAAGCCGTGAAAAAAAATTGAGATAATTCCTAAGTTATTCCTGGTTTACGATTTTTTATTGTGTCTTTTATTGGGATTGTTTGTTTTTATTGCTGTTCATTTTGCTGGTGCGCAATTGAGTGGTGGGCTGCGCCGCTGCGGGCGGCGCAACCCTGGTCGGCTATCCGGTAAGAAACCTACAAGGTGATCTTGTCGATGTTGTAGTCAATATGAATGTCGCCGATTGGCTCAGGGATGCTGGTGCCGTGCAGCAGCTTGAGCGGGGGTGGAGGGGTATGGGGTGGCTGGCTGACGATAGTCGACACACCTTTTGGTGTTGGGCTGATCGAGACGCTTACGCCTGCGGTTAACTCCGAGATACCGGGAATATTGTCATAGGTATTCATGTGCGCCTTGCCGACCACCGCGACGTATTTCTCACCTGCCGGAGTCTGATTGATAAGCTGGGTAGCGGCATAATTGAACTCTTGCAAGCGGTCATCGTAGAAGCGTGAATTGCTTAACCTGCCAATCCAGTTGTCGCTGTGCATTGTCAGCTCTCTATGCTCGAGGCCTATGACCTTGATACCGTTTTTTTCTGCCGCCTCAATAACATCCGACACTGTGGGGCTCTTTGGTGAGTAGGCTCCATCGTAGACTCTTGGCGATGCATAAACGGCATCTGATGGCGTATAGGCGCCTGCGCCAAACCCGGGCCCTTTCTGAAGAAAGAGCGTGTTTTCCATGTAAAGAACGGTCACTCCACTGTTTTTGAATGTCTGCATTTGGTCAATCAGGAGTTGAAACGTGGCAGGTTCGGAATGCACCTCTCCGAATACCAACCCCCTCACATCTGGTTGTGCCAGGGCACTTTGAACGGCGCTCTTGGGCGTGGCATTAATGCCTATTGGCGCTAGCGGAGGGCGAGCAGGCATCTGCCCGTTGGCCATGCTGGTGTAGAAGTCTTGCATGTCCCGTTTGAACCAGCGCCTGATGTGCCCAACCGTTGCACCGCTGGCATCAGTAAAGTCATTCGCACCCTTTCCGGTAATGATCCGGTCCATATATTCATCAGGCGGCGGCGTGGGTCTTCCCCGGTGGCGACTGCCTCCCGGCAATTCGCTCAGGCGCCATTCCCCGTTACCGGCAGACTGCAGGGAAGCCTTGATTCGGCTGCTTTTCGGGGCGCTCAGCGGTGCATTGGGATCGACGATATTGACCTGCCCGTTACGCGCATGGAACGCTGAATCGATCTGATAAACATCGTGGGTCCCTCTGCTGTCGGTATAGCGAATGTACCAATTGTCGCCAACGTTATAGGTACCGTCCGGTCTCAAGGGGTGACCCTTGATCGCGCTGTCGGGTACGGTGTAAGCGCTGAGGTCGCGGCTCGGTACCCTGGGTGAGGAGGTGGGGGCCGTGCCGGTTGAAGTACCTGCGGGCACTGAGCCTGGCGCTTGCGTCAAGGCTCGCTGGGCAAAAGGTACTTTACTGCCTCCAGCGATTGCCGCTGAAGCCTTGTTCACCGGCCGTAGCGGCGCACTGCGAAACAGCGGGATGCCCGCCGCGGAGGTTGTAAAATCAGTGTAGATCGCACGTCCCAGGCCAGGGTTCTTGAGCAGCGCAGGCAGTACCTTGGCGTTTGCCCGCAGGGCCGCCACGCCTGCTTTGCCTAGTCGCAGGCCCGTCGACAGGCCTTTACCAACTACCGGCAACAGGTCCACGAATATAGAGGCTACCTCAATGCCGAATTGAATCTTGTTGGTTGTTGATTGTGTCGCGACTTCCGCGCTGCTGACGGACTGGTAATCCGCCTTGTCTATCAGCATTTGGACCTGATGTTTGTACAGCTCATCCTGCACGTTTCCGGTGATGGGGTGGAGTGTGGCGCCGCCCTTGAGCTTCGCAGCGCCGAGCAAGAGCTCCAGGGAGGACAAAGGGTTAGTCAGCAGGTTGAGCGGATTCGATTTTATTTTTTGTGTGTATTTATCGATGTCGCTCTGCTCGACTGGCGACTTCCGGCCTGCGGTGTAGAGTTTCCATTGTGGCTTTTCGAGCAAGGTGCTCAGTGCATTCTGGTCCGCCACCTCTCGAAAGGCCACGCCGTCAGGCGCGTTCGGGGTGTACAACACCAGCGAAGCGTCGATCTGGTTGCTGATGACCATGACGCCTTGCACCGTTAAGCCATGTTGGACGAGCGTGTTGGTGATGATGGCTTTTCCATCCACCGTGGGGCGGTTTGCCGGCTCGGGATGATCAAGTACCGCGCGAACCCACTGTGCGCCACGTTTGGTAGTGGTCTCGGTGATGGCGTTGGCGGTATAGGCATCGGGGTTGAGGTCTGCGAGAAACGCCTCTTTTTCCATCACGTCGGCCAGGGTGGCTTTCCAGGTGTTGCGTATCACGCCCGCAGGCCCTGAGTCTGCATCTGTGGCCAGCCGTTGGTTGAGCAGCTTGGTGTATTCGCCACCGACATCGGCGGTATTGACCAGTGTTTTGAGCTGGTCTGTGCCCAGAACCACCGGTTTGCCGGCAGCGTCCAGAATCGGTTTGCCTTGGGTATCGTTCAAGGGCAGCGTGAAGGTGATCTGGGTATGGGTTGCGCTCTCGCCGGCTGGAAACTCAGTAGGGTTCTTCAACCCCAGGTCAGTCAGTGATAGCTGCGCGTTGTTTACTGAGCGTGACGCGTGACCGCTGGGACGGCCTGTATGAGTGCTGGTTTTGCTTTGCACCTGAACCCTCAATTGGTCAGCATTCACCTGAGCGGTTGGGTACAGTTTTCTGATCGCCTTATTCATCTTGTCCCGGGAAAACTCGGTCAATGAGGGAATGCTTTCCAGCAGTGGAGTCAACCTGTCCTGGCTTTTTTCCTCGGCATGTTCCAACTTTTTGAACAGTTCGTCGTGAACCGGCTGCAAGTTTTTCAGCCATTCGGGTTGCAGTTTGTCGGCCAGTTTCTGGTTGCGTGCCTGCATGGCATTGCTGCCATCAAGCAGGTATGACCAGTCGGCAGCCTCATCAATGGCTTGGTGTAATGGCGTGGTGGATTGGGGGGATATATTGGCAAAGCCCGTATTGATTTCGGCCTGCTGGCGCTTGAGCATCCCAGGCAAAGCTTCGGCCAGCACATCCCCGGCCAGAGGCTCGGCGCTGAGCATCAGGTCGTCCCCGGTGGGTGGGTTCGACCGGTTTTGCAACGATAGCGGTAGCGTCTGCAACAGCAGCTCGGCGCCTGTTCCGCCTTGATCCAGGCGTTGCGCCAACGTTTCGCGTGCCTGGGCTGGGGTTGCGAATTCTTCGAATCCCTCGCCGGGTGTATAGAGTATGACTGGGCCATTGGCATCGTTGAGCGCCAGGGATCTGCCTTTGGGCCAGGTCGGCGGAGTGGCGAAGGACCCGTCAGTCGGAGTGATGAGAAAGCTGCCCGCGAGTAAAGCACCACGCTCGGTGCCGTCATCCAGGGTGAGCGGATACACACCCGGACGGGCGCCATCGGCAAAGACGTTCTCCCGTTCGGCGAGAGTGGGGTATTGCAGCGCGGCGTCGATCAGTTGTTTGCCTGCCGGGCTCAGGGTGCCGTCGCTTGCGCGCAGTGCCGCCAGTGTCGACAGTTGGCGCTTGTGCAGGGTCAACAATTCGTCCTGCGGCGCCTTCAGTACCGGCGGGTTTGTTTTCGACGGGCGCGGTGTTGTCCAGAAGGCGAGTGACGCCTCGGGATATTGTGTGGTGATGCGTTGGGCGATGGTGTTTAACGAGTGCGTTGTGTCGATGAGTGCCGGCGATTGGCTGGCTGTGCCTTGGCTGAATACGCCCGACTGCACGCCGGCGCCTTCGTCATTGTTCCTCCCAGGCTGGCTCGACAGTTCTGCAATCTTTTTATCCAGTGCCTCCAGAAGAGGTTGCTCAGAGAGCGTTCTGATACTGCCATCGCTCTGTCTGATCCAGCGCCTGAAGGTCAGCTCTGCTGGATTGAGATGGGGTTGGTCGGCAAGCATCGTTGCCACTTGCTGCAACAGGAAATCCTTGAAGTTCGGCTGCTGGCTCTGCAGCCGTTGCATCGCGTGCGTGAGTGAGTCGTGTTGAGTGATGAAGGCTTGCTGATCGCTCACGTTGAAATGGTCTGCGAGTGCTGAGCGTTGCTCCGGTGGTATTCCTGGCGAGTCGGGCAACAGGCCAGGTGGGCTGGTGCTGACGATGGGTGTTGGAAGGGCGGGAGGTAGGGCCGGGGGCTGGATCGAGGTACGCTGCATCGACGTTTGAGCGAGAGCAAGCATAGGGAAACCTCAAAGTATTTGAATGTTGTTACGCTCCTTGTAAGTCGTCAGGTAGGTGAGTATTCACGGTGGGTTGGTTCCTGCAGGAAATGTAAGCAAACTGCGCTGCACCGGCGTCGATGCAGCGCAGAACTCAGGGCTGAAACGCCCCGATAAAAATCGCCGGGTCCACCCGCGCATCGTTCAGGCTGATGTTCCAGTGCATGTGTGGCCCGGTCGCCCGGCCGGTGGAACCGACCTTGCCCACCACGGCACCGCGTGCCAGTTGCTGGCCCACGCTCACATCAATCTTCGACATATGGCAGAACATGCTGATAAAGCCTTGGCCATGGTCGACAAACACGGTGTTGCCGTTGAAGAAGTAGTTACCGGTGAGAATCACCTTGCCCGCCGCCGGGGTCTTGATCGGCGTACCGGCGCCCACGGCAAAGTCCAGGCCCGAATGCGGATTACGCTCCTCACCATTAAAGAAACGTCGTACGCCGAACTTACTCGACAACGGCCCGTTCACCGGCTTGTCCAGCAACAGGTTGCTCGGCGTGTTCGGGCTGAAGCTGCGGTACGCCTTGAGCTGGACCGCCAACTCGCCTTCGATGCGTTTGAGTTGCGCCGGGTCGGGGTTCACCTGGCTTTTATTCTTCAAGGTGATGTGCTGTTCGGGGTATTTCTTGAAGCCCACGATAAACGGCAGGTTCTGGCTGCCGCTGGTGATGCGCTGGGTGCCGGGTTTGACCGTCAGCGGGATGCCGACAATCGCCAGCCAGTTGTTCTGCTCCTTCACCACCAACACCGGTCTGTTCAGGTAAGTGGCCTTGGGCGCCGTGGCGGACGTGCCGAGGTCGATCACCGCGACGCCACCGGGCACCGGCTTGTTCAGCAGCCGGGTGATGTAGCTGTCGGCGTGGGCATTGAAGGTCAGGCACAGCAACATCAACACACTTAAAAAACGTGGCATCAATCAATCCAGTAACGAGAGGGTGACGGGCGTCAGGTGGTTGTCTTCCACCCGCACCTGCAATTGGCCTTCACCGAGGCGCGCGGTGAGGCGCTGGCCGGTATGGGTTTGTGCGGCGTTGCGAATTGCCTGGCCGCGCTCGTCGAGCAAGATGCTATAGCCGCGGCCGAGGGTGGCCAGCGGGCTGACCACGTGCAGTGTCTGCACCTGGCTTTGCAGTTGCAGGCGGCGGGCCTTGAGGCCTTCGCGCATGGCGCGGGGCAGGCGTTCGGCGAGGCTGTCCAGGCGCTGGCGCAGCAGGGCCAGTTGGCGGCCGGGGTGTTGGCCGGCGAGGCGGGTTTCGAGGCGGATCAGGCGTTCACGACGGGTATTCAGGCTGCGCTCGAAGGCCCGGCGCAGGCGCATGTCCAGGTCGTCAAGGCGCTGGGCTTGCTGGCGCAGGCGTTCGCCCGGGTGACGCAGGCGACGGGCCATGCCTTCCAGGCGCAGGCGGTCGTGGCTCAGGCGGTTGCGCATCAGCATCATCAGGCGGCGGTGCAGGTTCTCTACTTGGCGAGCCAGGTGACTGGAATCCGGCGCTAACAGTTCGGCAGCGGCGGAAGGAGTCGGCGCACGCACGTCGGCGACAAAGTCACTGATGGACACGTCGGTCTCGTGGCCGACCGCACTGACGATGGGTGTCACGCAGGCGTCCACCGCACGCGCTACGGCTTCTTCGTTGAAACACCAGAGGTCTTCCAGCGAGCCGCCGCCACGCGCCAGGATCAACGCGTCAAAGCCGCGGGCATCGGCCAGCTTCAGGGCGCGGACGATTTGCGCAACGGCCTCACGGCCTTGCACGGCCGTCGGGATCAACGTCAGTTCGACGTTGGGCGCCCGGCGGCGGAATACGCTGATGATGTCGCGAATCACCGCGCCGGTAGGCGAGCTGATAATCCCGATGCGCCTTGGGTGGGCGGGCAGCGGCACCTTGCGTTCGGCACTGAACAAACCTTCGGCGCTGAGTTTTTCCTTCAGCGCGTCGAAGGCCAGGCGCAACGCGCCATCACCGGCCGGCTCCACCGTGTCGAGAATCAACTGATAGTCGCCACGGCCTTCAAACAGCGAGACCTTGCCCCGTACCTTTACCGCCAGGCCGTCTTTCAACGCCTGGCGCACCCGCGCGGCGTTCTGCCGGAACAGCGCGCAACGCACCTGGGCGCCGCTGTCCTTGAGGGTGAAATACACGTGGCCGGACGCCGGGCGGGCGAGGTTGGAGATCTCGCCTTCGACCCAGATATTGGTGAACACGTCTTCCAGCAACACCCGCGCGCGGCCGTTGAGCTGGCTGACAGTCAGGACTTCGCGGTCCAGGCCCAGACGGGCAAAGGGATCTTTAATCATGGGTGGCAGTTTATAGGCATTCGTGCAGGGTTTGACAGAACTGCTCCACCAGCGCACTCGGCGTTTGCTGGCAGGCGAGGGCGACGGTGCTTTGGCAGTCGGGATCGGCCAGGGGCAAAAAGTGAATATTGGCCGGTGCGATGTCTTGCATCGACTCCGGCAGCAGGGCGATTCCGAATCCGGCCTGAATCAGCTGCAATTGCGTGGTCTTGCGCGACATTACCCGGGCGGCCTTGGGAAAAAATCCCGCACGCATGCACAACTCGGCTGACAGGTAACTCAGCCCTCCGCGCTGGGGGTGAGGGATCGAAATAAACGCTTCGTTTTTCAGTTGCGCCAAATCGATACCGGATGTGTGCCCGGCCAACCGATGATTCGGCGGCACAGCCAATAACAACCGCTCGCTGTATAAAGGCACGATGCGCACGCCTTCGCGCTGGCGCAACACCGGCAGGCGCAACATCCCGACGTCCAGCCGACCGTCGGCGATTTCCTCCAACTGCGCTTCGGAGGACAGTTTGGCGATGTCCATCGACACGCCCGGGCACTGTTCCAGCCAGGCACCGATGCCCCGCAGCAGGCGGCCACTCATCGGCACCGTGCTTGAATGGCTCATACGCAACGTGCCGAGTTGGCCATTGCCCACCTGCGTCGCCATTTCACTGGCCTTGAGCAGTTCGCCCAGCAGGTTGCGTGCCCGTGGATAAAACGCCTCACCCGCAGCCGTCAGCCTGGGCTGGCGCGCGGTGCGCTCAAACAGTGGGGTTTGCAGCAGGTTTTCCAGCTCCTTGATCTGCCGGCTCAGGGCGGATTGCGCCACAAACAGCCGTTCGGCTGCCGCGCTGAAGCTGCCGCTGTCGGCGATTTCGACGAAGTAACGCAATTGCCGGGTGGAAATCACAAGTCATGCCTTTTCGAGATGAGTGACGGGCTTTGAAGATATTAGTCGCAACGCTCGCCAATGGCTAAAGTGATGGCCATCTCCAATAAGGAATACTTCATGAGCCCGGTCGAACTGTTGAGTCACTGGTCGTTTGGCGGTGTGGACTGGCTGGTGATCGGCGTGGCGATTGCCCTGGCCTATATCGTGTTCGGCATTGCGGGGTTTGGTACCGCACTGGTGGCGGGGCCGATCCTGATTCTGTTCATGCCGTTGTCGAAGATCATCCCGCTGCTGGTGCTGCTGGACTTTGTCGCCGCCTTCGGCAACCTCCTGCAATCGCGACGGGATGTGGTGAAACCGGAATTGCTGCGGCTGCTGCCGTGCATGGCAATTGGCTGCACCCTTGGGGTGATCTTCCTGCTTAACCTGCACTCTGATTTATTGCTGCTGTTGATGGGGCTGTTTATCAGCGCCTATGCGATCTACAGCCTGGCGGTGAAGGCCAAGCCCACGCAGATGGCGGCGGGTTGGGCGATTCCCATGGGGGTTGTCGGCGGGCTGTTTGGGGCGTTGTTCGGTAGTGGCGGCTTTTTATATGCGATCTACCTCAACAGCCGCTTGCCCAAGGATGGCGCGCGGGCGACCCAAAGCGCGTTGATCAGTTGCAGCACGGTGGTGCGCCTGAGCCTGTTTTTGATCGCGGGCGTGTATGCCGAGCTACCCTTGTTGATGTTGGCGGTGTGCCTGTTGCCAGCCATGGCGCTCGGGTTGTGGGCGGGGCGGCGGCTGACCCTGCGCATGTCCCGTGAGGCGTTCGTGCGGTTGGTGACCTGGCTGGTGCTGGCCAGCGGCATTGCCTTGATTGCCCGGTACTTGAGTACTTGACCTGTGGGTGTCAGGGATTAAGCTGCCGTGCTCTAGGGCCCCATCGCGGGCAAGCCCGGCTCCCACAGTTGATCGCATTCCAATGTGGGAGCCGGGCTTGCCCGCGATGAGGCCAGAAGCCACACCGCAGGACACCCAGGCACCATGAACTCCCAAAGCATCCTTGTCCCCAAGATCTCCACCTTGCCCGTCCACGAACCCCGCGCCCGGGCGATCGTGCGCTGGCTGGTGCGCAAGAACATCGTCAAGGAAGAGCTCACCACCTGCGGGCGCACCGGCAATCGCATGGGTTACGCACTGGCCGACGGTGCCCGCGCCGTGGTGCTGCACCCCGACGCACTGCCGTTCAACGAGCCGATCAACGGCCTGGAGATCATCTACAAGCGCTGCATCTACACCCCGGCCAAGGGCTTCCTCGAAGAAGCCGGCTGCCCCGAGTGCCTCAAGGAAGTCGGCGAAGCCCTGTTCGAAAGCCTGGAAGACTGGATGCCCGGCCATACCGACAACTTCACCTGCCCGCTGTGTGGGCATGAAGACGACATCAACGGCTTTCTGTTCCTGCAGGAATGCGGCTTCTCCAACCTGGGATTCATCTTCAATAACTGGGCAGAGGCGGGGTTCAAGCAGAGTTTTATCGACGAATTTGCCGACTGGCTGGACCAGAAGATGAGTTGGGTCAAAGTCGAGCTTTAACCCGATGTGATCGCTCCCACGCTCCCGCGTGGGAGCGATCAGTGCTGAAAGAATCATCCTTCTATCAGTATTACCAAGTTTGTCAGAGTTTTACATTGAACCCGAGGGGGTGTCTGACTATAATGGCGCGCTTCCATTTTCCCGCTCGGGAGCCCCCGCGATGCTGCGTATCAGCCAAGAAGCTCTGACATTCGACGACATTCTCCTAGTGCCCGGTTATTCCGAGGTGCTTCCTAACGAAGTCAGTCTCAAGACCCGCCTAACCCGTGGCATCGAGCTGAATATTCCTCTGGTTTCCGCTGCCATGGACACCGTCACCGAAGCCCGTTTGGCAATCGCCATGGCTCAGGAAGGCGGCATCGGCATCATCCACAAGAACATGACCATCGAGCAGCAAGCTGCCGAAGTGCGCAAGGTCAAGCGTTATGAAGCCGGTGTGGTCAAGGACCCGATCACCATCGAGGCCGATGCCACCGTTCGTGACCTGTTCGACCTGACCCGCCTGCACAACATCTCCGGCGTTCCGGTACTGCACGATGGCGACCTGGTCGGCATCGTCACTTCCCGTGACGTGCGTTTCGAGAACCGTCTTGAAGTCACCGTCCGTGAAGTGATGACGCCTAAAGAGCGCCTCGTGACTGTCAAGGAAGGCGCCGACAAGAACGACGTTCGCGAGCTGTTGCACAAGCACCGCATCGAACGCGTACTGATCGTCGACGACAAATTCGCCCTCAAGGGCATGATGACCGTCAACGACATCGAAAAAGCCAAGGCTTACCCGCTGGCGAGCAAGGACGACCAAGGTCGCCTGCGCGTTGGCGCTGCGGTCGGCACCGGCAAGGACACCGGCGAGCGCGTCTCGGCCCTGGTAGCGGCCGGCGTTGACGTGGTGGTGGTCGACACTGCCCACGGTCACTCCAAAGGCGTGATCGACCGCGTGCGTTGGGTCAAAGAGAATTTCCCTGAAGTGCAAGTGATCGGCGGCAACATTGCCACCGGTGCTGCCGCCAAGGCCCTTGTTGCCGCGGGCGCAGATGCGGTAAAGGTCGGTATCGGCCCTGGCTCGATCTGCACCACCCGTATCGTTGCCGGTGTAGGCGTGCCGCAAATCAGCGCCATCGCCAACGTCGCCGCTGCCCTTGAAGGCACTGGCGTACCGTTGATCGCCGACGGCGGCATCCGTTTCTCGGGTGACCTGTCCAAGGCCATCGTGGCCGGTGCTTCCTGCGTGATGATGGGCTCGATGTTCGCCGGTACTGAAGAAGCGCCAGGCGAGATCGAACTGTTCCAGGGGCGTTCGTACAAGGCTTACCGTGGCATGGGTTCCCTGGGCGCCATGTCCCAGGCTCAAGGTTCTTCCGACCGTTACTTCCAGGACTCCTCCGCGGGCGCCGAGAAGCTGGTACCGGAAGGCATTGAAGGGCGTGTTCCGTACAAGGGCACCCTGAGCGCCATCATCCATCAGCTGATGGGCGGCCTGCGTTCCTCGATGGGCTACACCGGCAGCGCCGACATCGAAGAAATGCGCACCAAGCCTGAGTTCGTGCGGATCACCGGTGCCGGCATGGCCGAATCCCACGTCCACGACGTACAGATCACCAAGGAAGCGCCAAACTACCGCGTAGGTTGATGCTTCCAGCAAAACGTTAAGTAACCGGGGCTGTTCTTCAGCCCCGAGTTGTTTCTGAATTACATAGACGAGACTGACTCCATGGCCCTCGACATTCACGCCCACCGCATCCTGATCCTCGACTTCGGTTCCCAGTACACCCAGCTGATCGCCCGCCGCGTGCGTGAAATCGGCGTGTACTGCGAACTGCATCCGTTCGACATGGACGACGAAGCGATTCGCGAATTCGCTCCAAAAGGCGTCATTCTCGCCGGCGGCCCCGAGTCCGTGCACGAAGCCAACAGCCCGCGTTGCCCGCAGGCGGTGTTTGACCTGGGCGTGCCGGTCTTCGGTATCTGCTACGGCATGCAGACCATGGCCGAGCAACTGGGCGGCAAGGTTGAAGGTTCCGAGCTGCGTGAATTCGGTTACGCCCGTGTCGACGTGGTCGGCAAGAGCCGCCTACTGGACGGCATCGAAGACCACATCGACGCCGACGGCCTGTTCGGCCTCGACGTATGGATGAGCCACGGTGACAAGGTCACCCGGATGCCGGAAGACTTCCACATCCTGGCCAGCACCCCGAGCTGCCCGATTGCCGGCATGTTCAACGACGAGCGCGGCTACTACGGCGTGCAGTTCCACCCGGAAGTGACCCACACCAAGCAAGGCGGTCGCATCCTGTCGCGCTTCATCCTCGACATCTGCCAGTGCGAAGCACTGTGGACCCCGTCGAAGATCGCTGAAGACGCCATCGCCAACGTACGTGCCCAGGTCGGCACCGACAACGTCCTGCTGGGCCTGTCCGGTGGCGTTGACTCCTCCGTGGTCGCGGCCCTGCTGCACAAGGCCATCGGCGACCAACTGACCTGCGTCTTCGTCGACAACGGCCTGCTGCGCCTGCACGAAGGCGAGCAAGTGATGGCCATGTTCGCCGAGAACATGGGCGTCAAGGTGATCCGCGCCAACGCTGAAGACCAGTTCCTGAACAACCTGGCCGGCGAGTCCGACCCGGAGAAGAAGCGCAAGATCATCGGCCGCACCTTCATCGACGTATTCGATGCCCAGTCCAACAAACTGGACAACATCAAGTACCTCGCCCAGGGCACCATCTACCCGGACGTGATCGAGTCGGCTGGCGCCAAGAGCGGCAAGGCCCACGTGATCAAGTCCCACCACAACGTGGGTGGCCTGCCTGAGGAAATGAACCTCAAGCTGGTAGAACCGCTGCGCGAACTGTTCAAGGACGAAGTCCGCCGTTTGGGCCTGGAACTCGGCCTGCCGTACGACATGGTCTACCGCCACCCATTCCCGGGCCCGGGCCTGGGCGTGCGGATCCTCGGTGAAGTGAAGAAGGAATACGCCGACCTGTTGCGTCGCGCCGACCACATCTTCATCGAAGAACTGCGCAAGGCCGACTGGTACCACAAAGTCAGCCAGGCGTTCGTGGTGTTCCAGCCAGTCAAGTCGGTGGGTGTTGTAGGTGATGGCCGTCGTTACGCCTGGGTTGTTGCCCTGCGTGCGGTGGAAACCATCGACTTCATGACCGCCCGTTGGGCACACCTGCCGTACGAACTGCTGGAAACCGTCAGCGGTCGTATCATCAATGAGATCGAAGGTATTTCGCGCGTGACGTATGACGTGTCGAGCAAGCCGCCGGCGACGATTGAGTGGGAATGATCCTGCGGTAGCAGGTGAGCGCTGAATAACAAAACCCCGGCCTAGTGCCGGGGTTTTGTGTTTCCGGCGTTTGTTTACCGCCGCGCAATATCCGAAAAGTAAAACTTATCCAGCGTATGCCGCGACTCGGTGTACTCGAACTGCCGTCCATCCTGCAAAAACGTCTGGTTGCTCACCACGATCACATGGCTTTGCCCATCCAGGTCCAGGTGCAGTTGATCGTCCTTGCCCCGGGGCAGCGCTTCGATGGTGCGCTGGGCATAGCTGATCTGCAGCTGCAGCGTCTGCTCGATAAACGCATAGATCGACTGCTCGGCAATCTCTCGATCGAGCCCCGGAATCAGGTCGGCGACGAAGTGGTTGATGTCGAGGATCACCCGCTTGCCCGCGATGCGCCGTACCCGTTTGACTCGGGTAATCAGGCTGCCGGGTTCGGCTTCGATGTGCTGCAGCAGCGAGCCTTCCAGCGGGAACTGGCTGAACTCCACCACTTCGGTGCTGACATCGTCTCCCAGCGCGGCATGGGTTTCGCGAAAGCTGACAATCCCGCCCAGTTGGAACTCGATGGGGTTGGGTGAGAGCACGAAGGTGCCCTTGCCATGGATCTTTTGCGCGAAGCCGCGCTCCTGCAATTGCTCGATTGCCCGGCGCACCGTGCCACGGCTGGCCTGGTAGGCGTCCATCAGTTCTGTTTCGGAGGGCAGGCGCGTGCCGCGTTGCAGGCGTTCGGTGGTGATGCTGGCAAGCAGATCGGTATAGATCTGGTTGTATTTGCTCATGGAGGAGGGCTCTGTGCCGCGATTGCATTCAAGGCACGAACCTTAGTGGCAGAGGTAAGGTTTGTCCATTCGACCCTTGGATATTCGTGCCTTCTGTAGGAGCGAGCTTGCTCGCGAAGGTCGTTAACGATGACGTTGGCCACCTGACTTTACTCGGTGCTCTCAGGTTCTTCGCGAGCAAGCTCGCTCCTACAGGGAACAAGCAATTTTAAACTCGTACAGACGAGTTGTTGCTTTAACTCGTACAGACGAGTACTTTTGCCCTCGGCGTGCTGCCTCTGACCGCCCCCAATAAAAAAAACCAAGTGGATACCAAGCATGAGCCACGACTATCCGAATATTGCCCGCGAGATTCTCAAGAACCTCGGTGGCAGCGACAACCTTGAGCAAGCTGCCCACTGCGTGACGCGTCTGCGCCTGGCCCTCAAGGACCCGAGCCTGGCCAACAGCGGCGCGTTGAACCAGGTCGACCTGGTCAAGGGCTCGTTCTTCACCGGCGGCCTGTTCCAGATCGTGATCGGCCCCGGCGAAGTGGAAAAGGTCTACGCCGCCCTGCGCGAACAGACCGGCCTCGCCGCGTCGACCATCGCGGACGTGAAACAGAAAAGCGTCGAAAAAATAAACCCCATGCAGCGCCTGGTGCGGGTGTTCTCCGACGTGTTCATGCCGATTCTGCCGGCGCTGATCATTGCCGGTTTGCTCATGGGGGTGAACAACCTGATGGGCGCCAAGGGCATGTTCATCGAGGGCAAGACCCTGCTCGATGCCTATCCGAACCTGGATGGTGTGTGGAGCCTGATCAACCTGATGGCCAACACCTCGTTTGTGTTCCTGCCGGCGCTGGTGGGCTGGTCGGCGGCCAAACGGTTTGGTGGCAGTGAAATCCTCGGCATCGTCCTCGGCCTGATGCTGGTGCACCCCGATTTGCTCAACGCCTGGAACTACGGCAAGGCAGTCGCCGGCCTCGACGGCCAGAGCCTGCCGTACTTCGATATTTTCGGCTGGTTCAAGATCGAGAAGGTCGGCTACCAGGGGCAAATCCTGCCGATCCTGCTGGCCGCCTACGTGATGAGCGTGATTGAAAAATGGCTGCGGGCACGGGTGCCGAATGCCATTCAATTGCTGGTGGTGCCGATCACCACCATCGTCGTCACCGGCGTGCTGGCGCTGGCGATCATCGGCCCGGTGACCCGTCACCTCGGCATCCTGATCACCGAAGGCGTGGTCACCCTGTTTGACCTGGCGCCCATGGTCGGCGGCGCGATTTTCGGGCTGCTGTATGCGCCACTGGTGATCACCGGCATGCACCACATGTTCCTCGCGGTGGACCTGCAACTGATCTCCACCCAGGGCGGCACCTTTATCTGGCCGATGATCGTCATGTCCAACCTGGCCCAGGGCAGCGCGGCGCTCGGTGTGTTCTACATGAGCCGCAATGCGCGGGACAAAAGCATGGCGTCCACTTCGGCGATTTCCGCCTACTTCGGCATCACTGAACCGGCGATGTTCGGGGTCAACCTGCGCTTCAAGTTTCCGTTCTACGCCGCCCTGACCGGCTCGGCCCTGGGCAGTATTTTCCTGTCGCTGAACAAGGTCCAGGCCTCGGCCATTGGCGTGGGTGGCTTGCCCGGGTTCATCTCGATCATCCCGCAGTACATCCCAAGCTTTGTCATCGGCATGGCCGTCGCGATTGTCGTGCCGTTTGTTTTGACCTGTGCACTGAGCATGAAGATCGTGCGGCCTGGATACAGGGTCGCCTGATCTGGCGCCAGCGCAGGAAAGCCCGCTCTCACAGTTGATCGCATTTCAAATTGAAGGAAACCACCATGCAAGACTGGCAACACTCGGTGATCTACCAGATCTACCCCAAAAGCTTCCACAGCCACGCGGGTAACGCCACCGGTGACCTGCTGGGCATCGTGGACAAGCTCGATTACCTGAAGTGGCTGGGCGTCGACTGCCTGTGGATCACCCCGTTCCTGCGTTCGCCCCAGCGCGATAACGGCTATGACATCAGTGACTACTACGCCATCGACCCAAGCTACGGGACCATGGCCGATTGCGACCTGCTGATCAGCGAAGCGGCCAAGCGCGGCATCACGCTGATGCTCGACATCGTGGTCAACCACACCTCCATCGAGCACGAGTGGTTCCAGCAGGCGCGCAGCAGCCTTGATAACCCGTACCGCGACTTCTACATCTGGCGCGACCAGCCGAACAACTGGGAGTCCAAGTTCGGCGGTTCGGCCTGGGAGTACGAGGCGCAAACCGGCCAGTACTTTCTGCACCTGTTCGACCACACCCAGGCCGACCTGAATTGGGACAACCCCAAAGTGCGCGCCGAAGTGTTCAAGTTGATGCGCTTCTGGCGCGACAAAGGCGTGGGCGGTTTCCGCCTGGACGTGATCAACCTGATCTCCAAGCCGGCGGATTTCCCGGAAGACAACACCGACGGTCGGCGCTTCTACACCGACGGCCCGAACGTGCATGAGTACCTGCAGGAAATGCACCGCGAAGTGTTCGAGGGGCATGACCTGATCAACGTCGGCGAGATGTCGTCCACCAGCCTTGAACACTGCATTCGTTATTCGAATCCGCAGTCGAAAGAGCTGTCGATGACCTTCAACTTTCACCACCTGAAAGTCGATTACCCGAACCTGCAAAAGTGGGTCGCGGCCGACTTCGACTTCCTGCAACTCAAGCAGATTTTGTCTGACTGGCAACTCGGCATGCAGGCCGGTGGCGGCTGGAATGCGTTGTTCTGGTGTAACCACGACCAGCCGCGGGTGGTCTCGCGTTTTGGGGATGACGGCGAGCACCTTGTGGTCTCGGCGAAGATGCTCGCCACGGCGTTGCACTTCCTCCAGGGCACGCCGTTTGTGTACCAGGGCGAAGAGCTGGGCATGACCAATCCGGGCTTCGACACCATCGACCAATACCGGGATGTCGAGACCCTGAACATCTACCGGCTCAAGCGCGAGGCTGGTGAGTCCGAGGCGTCGAGCATGGCGGCGATCATGCAGAAATCCCGCGACAACGGGCGCACGCCGATGCAATGGAATGCCGATAAAAATGCCGGCTTCAGCAGCGGTGAACCGTGGATCGGCATCCCGGCCAACGCGGCGCAGATCAACGTGCAAAGCCAGCAGGATGATCCGCAATCGGTGCTGCATCACTACCGCGCCCTGATCGAACTGCGTCGGCACGAGCCGCTGATTCAGGAAGGCGTTTACCGCCAACTGCTGCCACAGCACACCCAGGTGTGGGCGTACCTGCGGGAAGGGCAGGGCGAGCGCCTGCTGGTGATGAACAACTTTTACGGCACGCCCTGCGAAATCGAACTGCCCGATGGCCTGCTGACTGAGGCGCACGAGCAACGCCTGCTGATCAGCAACTACGACGATTGTCCACCGCGTTCGAGCCAGGTCTCGCTGCGCCCGTATGAATCGTTTGTGCTGCACCTCAAGGACTGAGAACCCTGCTTTATCCCCGGTGTGGGAGCGCCGGGGTGCTTCAAAAAAACATAATAAAAATATCGGAGTGCTTCATGAAAACAACAATAAAGCTGGGCCTCGTTGCATCTTGTCTGACCTTGCCGATGGCCGCCCAGGCATTGGAATTTGCCGGGTATTTGCGCAGCGGCGCGGGGACTTCAACCGGCAGTGGCAAGCAGCAGTGCTTCCAGTTGCCGGGTGCACAATCGAAGTACCGCCTGGGCAACGAATGCGAGCAGTACGCCGAACTCGAGTTGCGCCAGGACCTGCTGACCCTCGACGACGGTTCGGTATTCAGCGTCGACGCCATGGCCTCGCTGTACAACAAGTACGACCGGGCGCTGAAGTTCCAGGGTGAAGACAACGGCTCGGCGCGCATGCCGCAGATGTATGCACAGTGGTCGAACCTGCCCAGCCTCAACGGCGGTTCGCTGTGGGCCGGCCGGCGTTACTACAAACGAAACGACATCCATATCTCCGACTTCTACTACTGGAACCAGAGCGCCACGGGCGGCGGTATCGAGGACGTGAAAATCGGCGACCTGAAATACAGCTATGCGCTTTCCCGCAAGGACAACCTGTACCAGAAGGAATACGCCACCCGTCACGACTTCAACGTGGCGGGCTTCAAGACCAACCCCGGCGGCGAGCTGGAGCTGGGCTTGAGCTACATCGAAAAAGCCGGTGGTCGCGACACCAACAGCGGCTGGGCCATTACCGCCCAGCACGTGCAGAAACCCTTCCTCGGCGGGCGCAACAAGTTCGCCTTGCAGTACGGTGAAGGCCCCGGCACCGGCCTCGGCTACACCGGCGATACGTTCCTCGATAAAAGCAGCAAGAGCTACCGCGCGGTGGAGTTCTTCGACTGGCAAGTGACCCCGCGTTTTGGCGGGCAGATCGAGGCCGTGTACCAGAAAGACATTCGGCCGGGCAGCCAGGATCAAACCTGGATGTCGGTAGGCGTACGCCCGGCCTATGCGATCTCTGAACAATTCAAGCTGGTCACCGAACTCGGTCATGATCAGGTCGAGGCCACCGGTGGCACGCGCAAGCTGAGCAAATTTACCTTCGCCCCGACCTGGTCGCCCAAAGGCCCGGATTTCTGGGCGCGGCCGGAAGTGCGCTTGTATTACACCTACGCGACCTGGAACGAAGCGGCCAAGCGTGCAGCCAATGAGCTGGCGGCAGGTTCGGCGTTGTCCGACACCGGTAGCTACGGCAGTGCGTTGCATGGTTCCAACTTTGGTGTGCAAGTCGAATATTGGTGGAAATAACACAATCCCTATAGGAGCCCGGCTTGCTGGCGATGGCGTCCTTGAAATCATCGCACTATCGACCGACCTCATCGCCGGCAAGCCGGCTCCTACAGGTGTTTTTTACAGAACAAAACAGCAGGTGAAGTCATGACCACAACCCAATCCCTGGAATTGCTGGCGCCATTGTCCGGGGTGCTGCTCGCCCTGGACCAAGTGCCTGACCCGGTGTTCTCCAGTCGCCTGATCGGCGATGGCCTGTGCATCGATCCGACCTCGCAGACCCTCTGCGCGCCGCTGGCCGGGGTGATCAGCAATATCCAGGACAGTGGTCATGCGGTGAGCGTCACCGATGACAACGGCGTCCAGGTGCTGATGCACATTGGCCTGGACACCGTGAATCTGGCGGGCCAGGGGTTCACCCGATTGGTCGAGGAAGGCCAGCGGGTGGACGCCGGGCAGCCGCTGATCGAATTCGATGCCGACTACGTGGCGCTCAACGCCCGTAGTTTGCTGACCCTGATGCTGGTGGTCAGTGGCGAGCCCTTCAAGCTGCTGACCCCGGAGCAGGGCCTGGTGGAAGTGGGGCAACCGCTGCTGCGGGTAACGCCTGAGGCGGGCGCGGCCGAGGTCGAGGAAGAGCAGGGCGAGGCACTGTTTTCCAAGCCGCTGACGTTGCCCAATGCCAACGGCCTGCACGCTCGCCCGGCGGCGGTGTTTGCCCAGGCAGCCAAGGGTTTCAAGGCGAGCATTTACCTGCACAAGCAAACCCAGAGCGCCAACGCCAAGTCCCTGGTGGCGATCATGGCGTTGCAAACCGTGCAGGGCGATACCGTGCAGGTGAGTGCGGCGGGCGACGATGCCGAGGCGGCGATCACGGCCCTGGTTGCCTTGCTGGCAGACGGCTGCGGAGAGACGGTGGCGGTGCAGGTCGAGGACGTTGAGCCGGCGGCGCCGGTGTCATCGGCAAGCCTGCTGCGCGGTGTGTGTGCTTCGCCGGGTTCGGCGTTTGGCCAGGTGGTTCAGGTGGCCGAGCAGGATCTGAATATCACTGAAGCCGGTGCCGGTGAAGCGGTCGAGCGTGCGACGCTGGAACGTGGCCTGCGCGAAGCGACCGAGGCACTGCAAGCCTTGCAGGCCACGGCGGTCGGCGGTGCCCAGGCGGAGATTTTCCGCGCTCATCAAGAACTGCTGGAAGACCCGACGCTGCTGGAACAGGCCCATGAATCACTGGCCCAGGGCAAGAGTGCAGCGTTTGCCTGGAACAGTGCGACCGTCGCCACCGCCACGCTGTTCCAGGGCTTGGGCAACGCCTTGCTCGCCGAGCGCGCGGCGGACCTTGCCGACGTCGGCCAACGGGTGCTGAAGCTGATCCTCGGGATCAAGGACAGCGCCTGGGACTTGCCGGAGCAGGCGATCCTGATTGCCGAACAACTCACGCCTTCGCAAACCGCCAGCCTCGATACGCGCAAGGTGCTGGGCTTCGTCACGGTGGGCGGCGGTGCTACCAGCCACGTTGCGATCCTCGCCCGTGCCCTGGGCTTGCCGGCGATCTGCGGCGTGCCCGTGCAGGTGCTGGACCTGGCCAACGGCAAGCAAGTGCTGCTGGATGCCGACAAGGGCGAGTTGCACCTGGAGCCGAACCTGGCCGAGATCGAGCAACTGCAAGCCACCCGCCAACAACACGTACTGCGCCGCCAGCGCGAAGTGGAGCAGGCGTCATTGCCCGCCACCACCCGCGACGGTCATCACGTCGAGGTGACGGCCAACGTCGCGTCCCTGCAAGAAGTGGAACAAGCGTTGTCCCTGGGCGGAGAAGGCGTCGGTTTGCTGCGTTCCGAATTCCTCTACCTGGACCGCAACCGCGCACCGAGTCCCGAAGAACAGGCGGGCACCTACAGCGCCATTGCCCGTGCGTTGGGCCCCGAGCGCAATCTGGTGGTGCGCACCCTGGACGTCGGTGGCGACAAGCCGCTGGCCTATGTGCCGATGGACGCAGAGAGCAATCCGTTCCTCGGCCTGCGTGGAATTCGCCTGTGCCTGGAACGCCCGGAACTGCTGCGTGAACAGTTCCGCGCGATTCTCGCCAGTGCCGGTTTCGCCCGTCTGCACATCATGTTGCCGATGGTCAGCCTGCTCTCGGAACTGCGCCTGGCGCGGCAGATTCTTGAAGAGGAAGCGCTGGCCCTGGGGCTGACGGAATTGCCGAAGCTGGGAATCATGATCGAAGTGCCGTCGGCGGCGCTGATGGCGGATGTGTTTGCGCCGGAGGTGGATTTCTTCTCCATCGGCACCAACGACCTGACCCAATACACCCTGGCCATGGACCGCGATCACCCGCGGCTCGCCAGCCAGGCCGACAGCTTCCACCCGGCAGTGCTGCGCCTGATCGCCACCACCGTCAAGGCCGCCCATGCCCATGGCAAGTGGGTGGGTGTGTGCGGCGCCCTGGCATCTGAAGCGCTGGCGGTACCGGTGTTGATCGGGCTGGGGGTGGATGAGTTGTCGGTCAGCGTGCCGCTGATCCCGACCATCAAGGCCACCGTGCGCGAGCTGGACCTGACGGACTGCCAATCCATCGCCCGCCAGGTGCTGGGCCTGGAAGAAGCGTCACAGGTGCGCGAAGCGTTGCGCCTGTATCACGCGGCTACCGTTGAAACCTCATTGGTTGTGGAGAACTGACATGTTCGAGAAATTTCAGCGGGCGTTCTGGAAGGCCCTGACCCCGGATTTGATTCTTGAGACGCCGCAGGCGGCTCCGGTGAGCGAATCACTATTGGCACCGGCGGTGTTGAATGCGTTGGGTGGCGCGGAGAATCTCAAGTCGCAGCAGCGGCTGGCACTGACCCGGGTGCGGGTGCAGTTGAAGGAGGCGGGGCGGCTGGATGAGAAGGCGTTGAAGGCGGCGGGTGTGCCGGGTGTGATGGCGTTGGCGGGTGGGGTGGTGCACCTGATTACCGGACTTTAAAGATCAAATCAGGTGGGGAGATTACTTTTGTGGTGAGGAGCTTGTCTGTGGCGAGGGGGCTTGTCCCCCGTTGGAGTGCGCAGCGCTCCGGCTTTTTGGGGCTGCTTCGCAACCCAACGGGGGACAAGCCCCCTCGCCACAAAAGCTCGGCTCCATACGGAGTGAGTTACAGCTTCGGGGTTTCTTCCGTCGGCTTGGTCTTGTCCACGCCCGGCACATGCAGGTTGCCTTCCACCACCTGGTTGCCTTCCAGCTGCGGCTGCGTCACCCACGTCAGGATGTCGTAGTAGCGCCGGATGTTCGCCACGAAGTGCACCGGCTCACCGCCGCGGGCATAGCCATAACGCGTCTTGCTGTACCACTGCTTCTGCGCCAGGCGCGGCAGCATCTTCTTCACGTCCAGCCACTTGTTCGGGTTCAGGCCTTCTTTCTTCGCCAGGATGCGTGCGTCATCCAGGTGGCCGGTGCCGACGTTGTACGCCGCCAGGGCAAACCAGGTGCGGTCCGGCTCGGCAATCTTGTCGTCCAGTTCATCCTTGATCTTGGCCAGGTACTTGGCGCCGCCCATGATGCTCTGCTTGGCGTCCAGGCGGTTGGACACGCCCATGGCCTGCGCGGTGTTCTGGGTCAGCATCATCAGGCCGCGCACGCCGGTCTTGGAGGTGACCGCCGGCTGCCACAGTGATTCCTGATAACCGATGGCCGCCAACAGGCGCCAGTCGACCTTTTCTTCCTTGGCGTAGGCCCGGAAGTGTTTCTCGTATTTGGGCAGGCGCTGCTGCAGATGCTGGGCGAAGGTGTAGGCGCCGACATAACCGAGTACATCGACGTGCCCGTAATAACGGTCTTTCAAGCGTTGCAGGGTGCCGTTCTTTTCAACCTTGTCGAGGTAGTTGTTGACCTCGTTGAGCAGGCTGTTGTCATCGCCCGCCGCCACGGCCCAGGCCTGGTTACTGGCGTCGCCGAGGTCAAAGGCCACCCGCACGTTGGGGAAGTACACCTGGTTCATCGCCACTTCGTTGGAGTCGACGAGGGTCAGGTCGATCTGGCCTTCGTCCACCATGCGCAGCAGGTCGACCACTTCAACGGCGTCGGACTCTTCGTATTCAATCCCGGGAAACTGCTTTTTCAGCGCTGCCAGTTGCTCGGCGTGGGTGCTGCCCTTGAGCACCATGATCTTCTTGCCCACCAGGTCGGCCGCGGTAGTGGGGCGGGACTGGCCGTTGCGATAGATGATCTGCGGGGTGACTTCCAGGTACGGATGGGAGAAGCGCACCTCCTGGCGCCGCTGCTCGCTGCTCACCAGGCCGGCGGCGGCCAGCACCGGGCCGTTGGGTTTGCCGATCTGTGAAAACAGGTCGTCAAGGTTGTCGGCGGTCTGGATCTCCAGCTTTACACCCAGGTCGTCGGCAAAGCGCTTGACCAGTTCGTATTCGAAACCGGTTTCACCGTTTCGGTCCTGGAAATACGTGGCCGGGCTGTTTCGGGTGACCACCCGCAATACGCCATCCTCCTTGATTCGCTCGAGCGTGTTGGGTTTATCCACACAGGCGCTGAGCAGCAGGAAGAGTCCGGTGACGAGGAGCCATTTGGCGCCTCGCGGGCGTAAAGCAGTAGGGGAGAACATCTGCGCAGTATACGCAAAGGACCCTCGGCGCCATATCTCGACAGCGGGGCACTTGTCTGCTAGCGCCCGTAAACCTTGGCTGCAGCCCGCAGAAACGGGGCTTGGCAGCCGATTGTGACGGTTAAAATAACTGCCCAGAACAGCGGGTATGGCCATCTGATATCGTGCGATTTATGCCAACTGACGTCCGGCTGCGGCCACTGGTGCCGTTTCGGGTGCCGTTGGCGACGGTTTACGCTAGAATGCACGGCCTCAAAGCACACCCCCTTCCCGAGGCTGTCCCGAAGATGTTGATCCTGCGCGGCGCTCCTGCCCTTTCTGCCTTTCGCCACAGCAAACTCCTTGAGCAACTGAGCCAGAAGGTACCTTCTGTCAGTGGCTTGTATGCTGAATTTGCTCACTTCGCCGACGTTAACGGCGTTTTGACCGCCGACGAACAGCAAGTGCTGGCGCGCCTTCTGAAGTACGGTCCCAGCGTTCCTGTTCAAGAGCCTAACGGCCGCTTGTTCCTGGTCCTGCCACGGTTCGGCACCATCTCGCCCTGGTCGAGCAAGGCCAGCGACATCGCCCGCAACTGCGGCCTGGAAAAAATCCAGCGTCTGGAGCGCGGGATCGCCTTCTATGTAGCAGGCCAGTTCAGCGACGCCGAGGCCGAGCTGATCGCCAGCAGCCTGCACGACCGCATGACTCAGATCATCAAAGGCCAGCTGGAACAGGCCGCCGGTCTGTTCAGCCACGCCGAGCCAAAGCCGCTGACCGCGATTGACGTGCTCGGTGGTGGTCGCGCCGCGCTGGAAACGGCCAACACCGAACTGGGCCTGGCCCTCGCCGAAGACGAAATTGACTACCTGGTCAACGCCTTCATCGGCCTGAAGCGCAACCCGCACGACATCGAACTGATGATGTTCGCCCAGGCGAACTCCGAGCACTGCCGTCACAAGATCTTCAACGCCAGTTGGGACATCGACGGCCAGAGCCAGGAAAAAAGCCTGTTCGGCATGATCAAGAACACCTACGTGATGCACAGCGAAGGCGTTCTGTCGGCTTATAAAGACAACGCCTCGGTGATCGTCGGCAGCGTGGCTGGCCGCTTCTTCCCGGACCCTGAAACCCGCCAGTACGGCGCGGTGCAGGAGCCGGTGCACATCCTGATGAAAGTCGAGACTCACAACCACCCGACCGCGATTGCTCCGTTCCCGGGCGCAGCCACCGGTTCCGGCGGCGAGATTCGCGACGAAGGTGCAACCGGTCGTGGCGCCAAGCCAAAGGCCGGCCTCACTGGCTTCACCGTATCCAACCTGCAGATCCCGGGCTTCGAACAGCCGTGGGAAGTGCCGTACGGCAAGCCTGAGCGCATCGTCACCGCGCTGGACATCATGATCGAAGGCCCGCTGGGCGGCGCTGCGTTCAACAACGAATTCGGGCGTCCGGCCCTGACCGGTTACTTCCGTACCTTCGAACAATCCATCACCACCCCGCGTGGCGATGAAGTGCGCGGTTACCACAAGCCGATCATGTTGGCCGGCGGCATGGGCAACATCCGCGCCGAACACGTACAGAAAGGCGAGATTCTGGTCGGCTCCAAGCTGATCGTCCTCGGCGGCCCGGCCATGTTGATCGGCCTGGGCGGCGGCGCCGCTTCCTCCATGGCCACCGGCACCAGCTCCGCAGACCTGGACTTCGCGTCCGTACAGCGTGAAAACCCTGAAATGGAACGCCGTTGCCAGGAAGTCATCGACCGTTGCTGGCAGTTGGGTGACAAGAACCCGATCAGCTTCATCCACGACGTGGGCGCGGGCGGTTTGTCCAACGCCTTCCCGGAACTGGTCAACGATGGCGACCGTGGCGGCCGCTTCGAACTGCGCGACATTCCAAACGACGAGCCGGGCATGGCCCCGCACGAAATCTGGAGCAACGAATCCCAGGAACGCTATGTGTTGGCGGTGGGTCCTGCGGACTTCGAACGCTTCCAGGCGATCTGCGAACGCGAGCGCTGCCCGTTTGCCGTGGTCGGCGAAGCCACTGCCGAGCCGCAACTGACGGTCACCGACAGCCACTTCGGCAACAGCCCGGTAGACATGCCGCTGGAAGTGCTGCTGGGCAAGGCCCCACGCATGCACCGTTCGGCCGTGCGTGAAAACGAACTGGGCGACGATTTCGATCCGTCCACCCTGGCCATCGCCGACTGCGTGGAGCGCGTCCTGCACCACCCGGCCGTTGCCAGCAAAAGCTTCCTGATCACCATTGGCGACCGCACCATTACCGGTCTGGTTGCCCGTGATCAAATGGTCGGCCCGTGGCAGGTTCCGGTGGCAGACGTTGCCGTCACCGCCACCAGCTTCGACGTCTACACCGGTGAAGCCATGGCCATGGGCGAGCGCACTCCGCTGGCGCTGCTGGACGCTCCGGCGTCGGGCCGCATGGCTATTGGCGAAACCCTGACCAACATCGCCGCGTCGCGCATCGCCAAGATCTCCGACATCAAGCTGTCTGCCAACTGGATGTCCGCTGCCGGCCACCCGGGTGAAGATGCGCGCCTGTACGACACCGTGAAAGCAGTCGGCATGGAGCTGTGCCCTGAGCTGGGCATCACCATTCCGGTGGGCAAGGACTCCATGTCCATGGCCACCCGCTGGAACGATGAAGGCGTGGACAAGAGCGTTACCTCGCCGCTGTCGCTGATCGTTACCGGCTTTGCGCCAGTGACCGACATTCGCCAGACCCTGACCCCGCAACTGCGCATGGACAAGGGCACCACCGACCTGATCCTGATCGACCTCGGTCGCGGCCAGAACCGCATGGGCGCCTCGATCCTCGCCCAGGTGCACGGCAAGCTCGGCAAGCAGGCTCCGGACGTCGACGACGCCGAAGACCTGAAAGCCTTCTTCGCGGTGATCCAGGGCCTGAACGCCGACGGTCACCTGTTGGCGTACCACGACCGTTCCGACGGTGGTTTGCTGACCAGCGCCGTGGAAATGGCCTTCGCCGGTCACTGCGGCCTGAGCCTGAACCTCGATGGCCTGGCGGAAACCTCTGCCGACATCACCGCGATCCTGTTCAACGAAGAACTGGGCGCCGTGATCCAGGTTCGCCAGGACGCAACGCCAGACGTACTCGCACAATTCAGCGCCGCTGGCCTGGGCGACTGCGTGGCCGTAGTGGGCCAGCCGATCAACAACGGTGAAATCAACATCGTCTTCAACGGCGAAACCGTGTTTGAAGGCCAGCGCCGCCTGCTGCAACGCCAGTGGGCCGAGACCAGCTACCAGATCCAGCGCCTGCGTGACAACGCCGACTGCGCCGAGCAGGAATTCGACGTGATCCTGGAAGAAGACAACCCGGGCCTGAGCACCAAGCTCAGCTTCGACGTCAACCAGGACATCGCCGCGCCTTACATCAAGAAAGGCATCCGCCCACAAGTGGCCGTATTGCGTGAGCAGGGCGTCAACGGTCAGGTGGAAATGGCGGCAGCGTTCGATCGTGCCGGCTTCAATGCGATCGACGTGCACATGAGCGACATCCTCGCCGGTCGCGTTGACCTCAATGAGTTCAAAGGCCTGGTTGCCTGCGGCGGTTTCTCCTACGGCGACGTATTGGGTGCCGGTGAAGGCTGGGCCAAATCGGCCCTGTTCAACAGCCGTGCCCGCGACGCGTTCCAGGGCTTCTTCGAGCGTAACGACAGCTTCACCCTGGGTGTGTGCAACGGTTGCCAGATGATGTCCAACCTCAGCGAACTGATCCCGGGCAGCGAGTTCTGGCCGCACTTCGTGCGTAACCGTTCCGAGCAGTTCGAAGCCCGTGTGGCGATGGTGCAGGTGCAGGAATCCAACTCGATCTTCCTGCAGGGCATGGCCGGTTCGCGTATGCCGATCGCCATTGCCCATGGTGAAGGCCATGCCGAGTTCTCCAGCGAAGAAGCACTGCTGGAAGCCGACCTGTCCGGTACCGTGGCCCTGCGTTTCGTCGACAACCACGGCAAGGTCACCGAAGGCTACCCGGCCAACCCGAACGGCTCGCCGCGCGGGATCACCGGCCTCACCAGCCGCGACGGTCGCGTCACCATCATGATGCCGCACCCGGAGCGTGTGTTCCGCGCCGTGCAGAACTCGTGGCGCCCGGAAGAGTGGAACGAAGACGGCGCGTGGATGCGCATGTTCCGTAACGCTCGTGTGTGGGTGAACTAAGACGGTGTACAAGCTCGCCTTCTTTGTGCCCGACAGCCATGTGGAGACGGTGAAAACCGCCGTCTTCGCAGCCGGCGGCGGGCGCATCGGCCACTACGACAACTGCGCCTGGCAGGTACTGGGGCAGGGCCAATTCCGCGCGATGGACGGCAGCCAGCCGTTTATCGGGCAGGTGGGCCAGGTTGAAGTGGTTGAGGAATGGAAGGTTGAGCTGGTGGTGGCGGATGAGTTGATCGTGGCTGTGGTGGCTGCGTTGAAACTGAGCCATCCGTACGAGACACCGGCGTATGAAGTGTGGCAGTTGGCGGATTTTTGATTCGTCGGCTGCAAAACAAGAAACCCGCTGGGCCAGTTTGGTCAGCGGGTTTTTTGTTGGCTGTGAGGGCCTCATCGCGGGCAAGCCCGGCTCCCATATTTGACTGCATTGCTGGCCAACGCCTCTCAGGATCTGGCCTCCGTGCAAGCGCTGACAGTTCATCTGGCGTTTGAAGTCGACGGTTCCCACCGTGATGTGGCGCTGGGGATTTGTCGGGTGCAGGAGGGGATTCAAATGATGGTGGATCGGATGCTGGACTTGTATGAGTTGCCTGAACAGGCGGACCCAGCTTAGAAACGTTTCTTCCCTATAGGCAATCACCCTGTGGTGAGCGGGCTTGCCCCGCGCTGGGCTGCGCAGCGGCCCTAAAACCTGCCACAGGGTTCTATCTGAAAAAATGCGGCGTTCTTATTGGGGCTGCTGCGCAGCCCAGCGCGGGGCAAGCCCGCTCACCACAAGCAAGCTCGCTCACCACAAGCAAGCCCGCTCACCACAAGCAAGCTCGCTCACCACAATTTTGCTAGGCGCCGGTTACGGCTTCGCGGCCGCTGACCAGCCGTTCCAGTGCCTCACCCAACCCCGACGCCTTGTCACCAATCAGCAAGTGCCACACACCGCTCTCAAGCTGGCTCACGCCCTGGCAACCCAGTGCCGTCAGTTGGGACTCGGACAGCACCGAACCATCCCCCAATTCCACCCGCAACCGCGTCATCGCCACCGCGTCCAGTTGCAGCACATTGGCCCGACCGCCCAGCGCGCTCAGCCATTTCTCGGCCTCGTGCACATTCACCGGTACGCTCCTCTCAACAGGCGCAACCACCGCCGCAGGCGCCGCCACATACGAAGGCATCGCCAACCGAATCTCATCGGCAATGCTGTCCGCCATCGGCCCGACCACCACCTGCAGGCTCCCGCCATTACCCGGCCGAACCACAGCCATGGCGCCCAGCGCTTTCAAATCGGCATCCACCGCCTTGTTGCGATCCACCATGTCCAACCGCAGGCGCGTCGTGCAGGCACCCACGCTCAGCAGATTCTCCGCACCACCCAGCGCCCGAATGTAAGCCCCGGCCCGCTGGTTATCGGTCATGGCCTCGGCCTGTGCGACCTGAATATCCTCACGCCCCGGCGTCTTCAAGTTGAACCGGCGAATGCAGTAATTGAACACGCTGTAGTAGATCACCGCGTACGCCAGCCCAACCGGGAATACCAGCCAGCCGTTGGTTGACTTGCCCCAACCCAGCACCATGTCGATAAACCCGCCGGAGAAGGTAAAACCCAGGTGGATGTTGAGCATGTTGGTGATCGCCATCGACAACCCGGTCAACAGCGCATGCACCAGGTACAGGAACGGCGCGAGGAACATGAACGCGAACTCGATCGGTTCGGTCACGCCGGTGAGGAACGAGGTCAGTGCCATCGACAGGAAAATCCCGCCCATGATCTTGCGCCGTTCCGGCAGTGCATTGCGGTACATCGCCAGGCACGCCGCCGGCAGGCCGAACAGCATGACCGGGAACATGCCGGTCATGAACTGGCCGCCTTTGGGGTCGCCTGCGAAGTAGCGGGTCAGGTCGCCGGTCACCACCGCGCCTGTCGTCGGGTCGGTAAAGGTACCGAACACAAACCACGCCATGTTGTTGAGGATGTGGTGCAAGCCGGTGACGATCAGCAGACGGTTGAACACGCCGAACACGAACGCACCGAAGCTGCCGCTTTCCATCAGCAGCACGCCGAAGCTGTTGATGCCTTGCTGCACCGGTGGCCAGATCAAACCAAAGATCACCCCCAGCGCCACTGCCGAAAACCCGGTGACGATCGGCACAAACCGTCGCCCCCCAAAGAACGCCAGGTACTCCGGCAGCTTGATGTCCTTGAAGCGGTTATACAGCGCGCCGGCCATCAAGCCGCTGGCGATGCCCGCGAGCATGCCCATGTTGATGCTGGCGTCCATCACCTTGAGGGTGGAGACCATCACCAGGTAACCAATGGCCCCCGCCAGGCCCGCCGTGCCGTTGTTGTCGCGGGCAAAACCCACGGCAATCCCGATGGCGAAGATCAGCGCCAGGTTGGCGAAGATCGCCTGCCCGGCGTCGTGCATCACCGCGATGTTCAGCAAGTCGGTGTCGCCCAGTCGCAGCAGGAGGCCGGCGATCGGCAAAATCGCGATCGGCAGCATCAGCGCACGGCCCAGGCGTTGCAGCCCTTCGATAAAATATTGGTACACGGCGTGTCTCCCTATTCTTGTTGTTTTCAGCTCAGCGGCCAGTGGTGTTGACAGGCTTGGCGAACGGCTTTGGCGCTGCTCAGGTTAAGCAGGCTTTGGCTCAGTTGCCGGCATTGGGCTGCGTCCAGGTGGCGGACACGGTCCTTGATTTCTCCGATTTGCGGCGGGCTGACGGACAGCTCGCTGATGCCCAGGCCGATCAGCACCGGCGTGGCCAGCGGGTCGGACGCAAGCGCACCGCACACACCCACCCAGCGGCCATGTTTGGCGGCGCCGGTGCAGGTCTGGGCGATCAGCCGCAGCAGCGCCGGGTGCAGGGCGTCGACCCGGGCGGCGAGGCCGGCGTGGTCGCGGTCCATGGCCAGGGTGTACTGGGACAGGTCGTTGGTGCCAATGGACAAGAAGTCCGCGTGCTCGGCCAGTTGTTCGGCCATCAGCGCGGCGGCGGGCACTTCGATCATCACCCCCAGCTCCGGGCGTTGGGTCAGTTCCAGCTCGGCGCACAGCTCATCGAGGCGCTGGCGGATCTGTAGCAGTTCGTCGACTTCGCTGACCATCGGCAGCAGGATCCGGCAACGCTCCAACGGGCTTACCTGGAGGAGGGCGCGCAGTTGCTGGTCCAGCAGTTCCGGGCGCACCTGGGCCATGCGAATGCCCCGCAGGCCCAGCACCGGATTGGTCTCGAACGGCAGCGGCAGGTAGTCGAGCTGCTTGTCGCCGCCCACATCGATGGTGCGGATGATTACGGACTTGTCGCCCATGGCATCCAGCACGGCTTGATAGGCCTGACGTTGCTCTTGCTCGTCGGGCGCAGTGCGGCGGTCGACGAAGAGGAATTCAGTGCGCAGCAGGCCGACGCCATCGGCGCCGTTCTCAAAGGCCAGTTGGGCTTCGGCGCTGGAGGCAACGTTCGCGGCCACTTCAATCCGCACGCCATCTTGAGTGCTGGCGGTGCCTTGAGCGTTGGCCTGTTGCTGCTGGCGCCGCAGTTTTTGTGCGTCGCGCAACTGGTGAACCTGGGCATGGCGCGCGTCATCCGGCGTCAGTTCCAGCCGGCCATTGGCGGCATCCAGCACCACACGCTGGCCTTGAGGGACATCAAGCAATTCAGTGCCCAGCGCAACCACACACGGCAAGCCTTTACCCCGCGCCAGAATCGCCACGTGAGAGGTTGCACCGCCTTCAGCCATGCAGATACCCGCCGCGTGTTGTTGGCTCAGTTGCAGCAGATCCGAGGGGGTCAATTCATGGGCCGAGACGATCGCGTCGGCCGGTAATTCGAAATGCCAGGCCTCGCCCAACAGCGCCCGCAGCACGCGTTGTTGCAAGTCCCGCAGGTCGTTGGCACGTTCGGCGAACAGCGGTTTGCCGAGGGCCAGCAGCACCGCGCACTGGGCCTGGATCGCGTCGCGCCAGGCGTGAGTGGCAGCGCTGCCATGTTCGATGGCGGCGGTGGCGGCCTCCAGCAGCGTCGGGTCTTCGAGCAGCGCCAGGTGGGCAGCGAAGATTTCTTCTTCCTCCACATCCTTGCGCTGGCGGGCCTGGTCCAGGGTGTGGCGGATTTCACCGCGCACGTGTTCCAGGGCGGTGTCCAGGTGCTGCAGTTGCTCATCCGGGACGTTATTGCCCAAGTCTGCCGGCAGCTCGATTCCGTTCAGACGGAACAGCGGGCCGCAGACCAGGCCGGGCGCGGCGCAGACGCCTTGCAGTACACCGGCTTCGGTATTTGCACGGCGCGGGGCAATGACCACTGGCGCGTGATGTTCTTCGCCAACTGCCACCGACAGCGCGGCGACCAGTGCTTGCAGCGCCGCTTCACAATCCTTGCCCCGGCAGGTGACCTGCACCTCGTCCTGCTCGCCAATCCCGAGGCCCATCAAGCCGATCAGGCTGTCGCACGAGGCCGACTTGCCGGCGAAATGCAGCTGCGACTGGCTGCTGAATGCCTGCGCCGTCTTGCGCACCAAGGCAGCAGGGCGCGCATGCAGGCCGCCACGGTGGGTGATGCGAATCGTCGCGCTGGCTTCAGTGACCGACTCATCAATCACTTTCGCCGCCCCGGCCAACCGCGCAACCACGTGCAGCAGCGGCTCGCCGACCTTTACCGTCTTCAAGGTGATCGGCCGCAGCTCAAACAACTCGCTGTTGGTCAGGATGATCAGGCTGACCAGGCTTTTGCACTGGCGCGCGATCAGGTCCAGGTCAAACTGCACCAGCGCCTGGCCCTTGCTGACCCGCGCGCCTGGCTTGACCAGCAGCGCAAACCCTTCGCCATTCAGTTCCACCGTGTCGATGCCCAGGTGCATCAGCAACTCAGCGCCGTTATCCGCGCGAATGGTCAGCGCATGCCCGGTGCGGGCGACATGGATGATCACCCCATCGCACGGCGCATGCAGGCAATCGTTGAGCGGGTCGATGGCAATGCCGTCGCCCATGGCGCCACTGGCGAACACTTCGTCGGGAACGTTGCCCAGGATCAGCACCGGCCCGCTGAGGGGGGCGCTGAGGGTGAGGTCTTTATTGTTGTTGGACATGGGCACGGTACTCATCAGGAAAACGCTGCAATCAACTCAGTGGGTACGGGTCACTTTGCTCAAGTGACGCGGTTGGTCCGGGTCCATGCCTCGGGCCTCTGCCAAACCGGCGGCCATCACATAGAAGCTCTGGATCGCCAGGATCGGGTCCAATGCCGGGTGTTCGGCGCGGCTCAGGGTCAGGTCGCGTTCGGCGATGTCGTCGGGGGCGGCCAGCAGCACGCGGGCACCGCGCTGGCGCATGTCGGCGGCCAGGCTCAGCAGGCCGGCTTGTTCAGCACCGCGCGGGGCAAAGACCAGCAGCGGGTAGTTGTCATCGATCAGGGCCATCGGCCCGTGGCGCACTTCGGCGCTGCTGAAGGCTTCGGCCTGGATCGCCGAGGTTTCCTTGAGCTTGAGCGCGGCTTCCTGGGCGATGGCAAAGCCGGCACCACGGCCGATCACCATCAGTTGCTGGCAGTCGCGCAGGGCGTTGATGGCCACGCTCCAGTCTTGTTTGGCGGCTTCACGCAAACCGTCGGGCAAGGCCTTGCAGGCCTGGAGCAACTCGTCTTCCTGGTTCCAGTGGCCGATCAATTGGGCGCTGGCACTCAGGGTGGCAATAAAGCTTTTGGTGGCGGCAACGCTGCGTTCCGGCCCGGCGCACAGCGGCACGTGGAATTCGCAGGCGGCTTCCAGCGGTGAGTCTTCGGCGTTGACCATCGAGATGCTCAAGGCGCCACGTTTGCGCAACAGGCGCAGGCTGTTGACCAGGTCCGGGCTTTGCCCCGACTGGGAGAAGCCGAACGCCACTTGCCCGCTGACCTTGAGCGGCGATTGCAGCATGGTCACCACCGACATCGGCAACGACGCCACCGGAATCCCCAGGTGCTGCATGGTCAGGTAGGCGAAGTAGCTGGCGGCGTGGTCCGAGCTGCCGCGGGCGATGGTCATCGCCACTTGCGGCGGCTGGCGTCGCAGACGGCCGGCGACTTCCACCAGCAGCGGGTCCAGGCGTTGCAGTTGAGCCTCGACGGCCTCACAGGAGGCCAGGGCCTCTTCAAGCATTTTTGAAGTCAATGGTTTCTCCTTCGACCATTACGTCGGTGAGGTTCAGGGAGCGGTCCAGGCGCACGCAGTCGGCAAAGCTGCCGGGTTGCAGGCGACCGCGTTCTTCGAGGCCCAGGTAGTCCGCAGGAAATTGCGACAGGCGTTGTGAGGCTTCGCTGATCGGCAGGCCGATCTTCACCAGGTTGCGCAGCGCCTGGTCCATGGTCAGGGTGCTGCCGGCCAGCGTTCCATCGGCCAGGCGTACGCCGCCCAGGCACTTGGTCACGGTGTGGCTGCCCAGCTTGTATTCACCGTCAGGCATGCCGGCGGCGGCGGTGGAGTCGGTGACGCAGTACAGGCACGGGATCGAACGCAGGGCCACGCGCATGGCGCCGGGGTGCACGTGCAACAGGTCGGGAATCAGTTCGGCGTATTGGGCGTGGGCCAGCGCCGCGCCGACGATGCCGGGCTCGCGGTGATGCAGCGGGCTCATGGCGTTGTACAAGTGGGTGAAGCTGGTGGCGCCGGCGGCGAGGGCGGCGACGCCTTCCTCGTAGCTGCCCAGGGTGTGACCGATCTGCATGCGCACGCCGCGTTCGCTGAGGGCGCGGATCAGGCCGTCGTGGCCGGCGATTTCCGGGGCAATCGTGATCACCCGGATCGGCGCCAGGCGCAGGTATTCTTCGACTTCAGCCATCAAGGCGGTGTGGGCGAAGTTCGGTTGTGCGCCGAGTTTTCCCGGATTGATGTAGGGGCCTTCCAGATGCACGCCGAGCACACGGGCGGTGCCGGTCGGGCGGCTTTCGCAGTAAGTGCCGATTTCGCCGAGCACGCGGGAAATTTCGTCCACCGGCGCGGTCATGGTGGTGGCCAGCAGGGAGGTGGTACCAAATCGTACGTGGGTGCGGGTAATGGTCTGAAAGGCGTCGCTGCCTTCCATGATGTCTTTGCCGCCACCGCCGTGTACGTGCAGGTCGATAAAGCCTGGCAGCAGGTACGGCAGGTCGTTGTCAGCCGGGTCGCACGGGCTGCCTTCAATGGCAGTCACCTTGCCGTGCTGGTGCACCAGGCGGCCGCGAATCCAGCCGCTGGGCGTGAGGATGTTGTCTTCGGACATGGGCAGTTCTCTAAATTCGCAGTTCAGCGGAATAGTCGTGGCGGCGCAGTTCTGCGACGAAGTCGTAGTAGTCGTTGCGGCAGTAGGTGTCGGTGATTTCTATTGGCGTGTTGTCGGCGGTGTAGCCCACCCGGGTCATCAGCAGCATGGCGGTGCCGGGGGCGATGCCCACCAGGGCCGCGAACTCGTCCGAGGCGTTGATTGCCTGGATGTGTTGCAGGGCGCGCACGATGGGTTTGCCGATGCTTTCCAGGTATTCGTAGAGCGAATTGCCGATGGCCTGCGGGTGCGGGAGGACGGAGGCGGGCATGGCGGTCATTTCAATCGCCATCACCGTGTCGTCGGCCTTACGTAAACGCTTGAGGCGCGCGACCTTGTCGCTGGGCGACAGGCCCAGGCGGATCAATTCTTCATGGGTGGGCGGGGTGATCTCGCGCTCCAGCCACTGGGAAGTCGGCACAAACCCCTTGAGCCGGAGCATTTCGCTGAAGCCCGAGAGGCGCGACAGCGGCTGTTCCAGGCGTGGCGTGATAAAGGTTCCGGAGCCTTGGCTGCGACGGATCAGGCCTTGTTCGAACAGCACTTCCAGCGCCTTGCGGGCTGTGACTCGGGAAATGCTCAGTTGCTCGCTGAGGGCACGTTCCGAAGGCAATGCCTGCTCGGATTTCCATTGGCCGGCATGAATCGCGGCTTCCAGGTTGCGGGCCAGTTGCAGGTACAGCGGCGTCGATTGTTTGTCGTCGGGGCGCAGGGTCAGGATGGGGTTCATCGTGTCGGTTTCCGATGCGGTTATTGGAGTGTTGTCGCCCGGTAGTGATCGAAAGCTAATACCACTTAAATACCATGTCAATGCAGCGAAAACGGTGCAGACGAGTGTTTGCGGGCGCTTTAATAGTGCGCCAGATCAAGTGGTATTAGAGAGGTCTTTTTCATGGACGAAGGTTACAGCCCCCGGTGAGGGCGCCGTGACCGAAATGGTATTCACCCCGGAGGGGCTGACACGCGTTGAATTTTTTTTGAATAAATTTGGTATTACTACAAATTCTGCCTTTCAGAAGTCGATACGCGCGGGGCAACGGATGATGGACCGCGGCAAAAGCCACCCGGCACCGAAGGTGCGACGCCGGATGGTAGCTGGCTGAATAGTGCTCTCAGCGTGTTGTAGCAGGCTCAGTTGGGGAGTTTGATGGTAAGCACGTCCCTATCACGTTCTGATTGGGTATACAGCCAGCCACCGTCCGGACTTATTTCGAGAGTGCCTCGGCCGATATCGTTCGCGCCAATGTAGTGAATGTCGCCGCTGTTTATACGCAGGTCCAGAATAAAGCTGCCCAAAAGGTCATAGAGGTACAAACGCTCGGCGTTGGGGCTGATAGCGATCTCCTCCATTGAAAGATGCCCATGCTCTATTCTCTTTTCAACGGTGTTAGTTACCGTGGTGATCACTGCAACCCAGGACGTGAAGTCACCTACCCAAGGATTTTTTGCTCCGATAGCCGCGTACACTTTTTTTCCGTCAATACTGACGGCCATGCTGGTGGAGTAGCCTTCTAACGGAATGCTCTTTTCGATTTCATGGCGTGAGGTGTTAATCACCAAAACTACACTACCGTCCTCGTAAAGATCAGCGGAGTCGGCGACAGCATAGGCGTAACCATTTGCGTTAAAGGTAATAGCACGCACGAAACCGGGTGTGTCCAGGTTCTTGAGTACTTTGTTATGCTCGATATCAACGACGTTGATACCCGTGTCGGACGTGACATAGGCAATGTTTCCCGCAGGATTGATAGCGATCAGGAAAGGATGGGGGTGTGAGAGGGAGAGCGTCTTCTCAATAGTATTTGAGTGGGTATTGATCACGGCTACCGTAGAAATGTTGCCATTGCACACATACACGTGTTTACCATCCTGGCTGGCAGCTATGCCAAGAGGGCGCTCGAAGCCTTCAATTTCTTTAATGACCTCTTTTTTCTCAGTGTCGATTACAGATACATCTCCCTGGAAAGCGACTGCGTAGAAGTGCTTCCCGTCAGGACTGAATGTACCTGCGTAATAATCGCCGTCGATAGGGATGACTTGCTGTTGAACAACGATCTGAGCCCAGACTTTACTTCCCTGATACTCGGCAACCAGTGAGTGCGAGCCCACAGCAGCAGCGGTGTCGCATTGTGTGCCCTTTAACGTGAACCTGCCTTCACTATCGGCTTTAAAGCCATGTTGGCCGAACGTGCCGTCTGCATAGTGAAAACCTTTGGGTAAGGTGATGTTGATTGTGGCGTCTTTTGCGTGAGGGTGATGTATTTTTAACTTGATATCTTTCAGCGGTTTTCCGGGAGTGGCGTTATAGCGAACAACTTGATGAAAGTGCCCCTTCGGATCTTGGGGGTCTATAAAGCGCAGGTCGGTATTGGACATGGGATAACTCCTGTAATGGATGGTGAATGCCCCCGTATTAGGGACGTTCCATTCAGGTGTTTCTACTGTCAAACTTCACAGTTCTTGAGACGATATAGGAATAGAGTTATTAACTAAAACGTATAAACATCAAGGACGAATCTCGATCATCGTGCCGTCTTTCACCAGGTTCCAGACCTCGCGCATGTCGACATTGCGCATGCCGATGCAGCCGTCGGTCCAGTCCAGGGTGTGGAACAGCTCTTCGGGGTAGTCCTCGGCGTCGGGGGTGCCGTGGATCATGATCATGCTGCCGGGTTTTACCCCTTCGCGGCGGGCGCGGGCGGAGTCGCTGATGTTGGGGTAGGAAATGTGCATGGCCAGGTTGAAACGGTCGCTGGTCTTGCGCCAGTCGATCCAGTAGAAGCCTTCCGGGGTTCGACGGTCGCCTTCCATCAGCTTGGTGCCCTTGGGGTTTTTGCCCAGGGAAATTCGATAGGTCTTGAGGGGCTTGCCGTCGTTGATCAGTTGCAACTGATGGGCGGACTTGAGCACCAGGATTTTCTCGACGGGTTTGCCGCCCAGGATCAGTTGGGTGGAGGCTGGCGACAGCGTGGCAAACGACAGGCAGATCAGAGCAAGCAACCAACGCATTAAAACGGTATCCCCTGAGAAGACTACGTGCCGCCTGGAGTTGTTATTTGGCCAATTGGGTCAGTGGCGGCACCGACTCGCTGCGCACCGGATACGACTGTTGCCGGCGGTCAGCAAAAAAGCATTCTAAGGTACGCCCGACCGTGCGGAAAGCCAGCTCTGACCAAGGGATGTCGGCTTCATCGAATAATCGCACTTCGAGGCTTTCGGGGCCTGCGGCAAAGTCCAGGTCGATCAGCTCGGCGCGGTAGAAGATGTGCACCTGACTGATGTGCGGCACGTCGATCAGGGTATAGATGCTCAGGTTGCGCACCCGGGCGCAGGCTTCTTCCAGGGTTTCGCGCATGGCGGCCTGCTCGACGGTCTCGCCGTTCTCCATGAAGCCGGCGGGCAGGGTCCAGAAGCCCAGGCGCGGCTCGATGGCGCGGCGGCACAGCAACACTTGATCGCCCCATACCGGCACGGTGCCCGCGACGATATTGGGGTTCTGATAGTGAATGGTCTGACAGTGATCGCAGACATAACGCAGGCGTGCGTCGCCTTCGGGAATGCGCTGGGTGACCGGTTTACCGCACTGGCTGCAGAAGTTCATGCTGGGGTTCCTGGAGAGTGCGCCTATCTTGGCGTGACCGGGTATGGGCTGCAAGTTGTCGTTTAGCGACATGGCCAGGGTTTTGGGGTTGGGCGTGCGCAAGGTTTGGTGCATGATGCAAGGTAGCCAACAGACCGAGATGACTCATGCTGGACGAGCTACTTCGCCGGGTAAGCAATCATACGCCCCACACGCTGGAGACCGACGGTCGTTTCCCGGAAGCGGCGGTACTGGTGCCGATCACCCGCAGTGACGAACCCGAGCTGATCCTGACCTTGCGCGCCAGCGGGTTGTCCACCCATGGCGGCGAAGTGGCGTTCCCTGGCGGGCGCCGCGACCCCGACGATCCCGACCTGATATTCACCGCGCTACGTGAAGCCGAAGAAGAAATCGGCCTGCCGCCAGGGCTGGTGGAAGTCATCGGCCCGTTGAGCCCGCTGATTTCCCTGCACGGTATCCGTGTCACGCCTTATGTAGGCGTTATTCCTGATTACGTTGAATACTTGGCGAATGACGCCGAGATCGCGGCTGTTTTCAGCGTGCCCCTGGAGTTTTTTCGCCAGGACCCGCGCGAACATACCCACCGTATCGATTACCAGGGCCGCAGTTGGTACGTGCCCAGTTATCGGTTTGGCGAATACAAGATCTGGGGCCTGACGGCGATCATGATTGTCGAGTTGATCAATCTGCTCTATGACGATGCCGACATCAGCCTGCATCGACCGCCGAAAAGCTTCATCAATACCTAAGAGCCAGATGGCCATCGTTTCCGCCGTGAGGAACCACCTATGAAATACCGCCTGGGCGACGCCCGAGTCGAAACCCATCCCGACAGCTGGGTGGCCCCCAATGCCACGCTGGTGGGCAAGGTCAAGCTGGAGGAGGGCGCCAATGTCTGGTTCAACGCGGTGTTGCGCGGCGACAACGAGCTGATCCTGATCGGCAAGAACAGCAACGTGCAGGACGGCAGCGTGATGCACACCGACATGGGCTACCCGCTGACACTGGGCACCGGCGTGACCATTGGCCATAACGCCATGCTGCATGGCTGCACCGTCGACGATTACAGCCTGATCGGCATCAATGCGGTCATCCTCAACGGGGCGAAGATCGGCAAGCACTGCATCATCGGCGCCAATTCGCTGATTGGCGAAGGCAAGGAAATTCCCGACGGTTCGCTGGTGATGGGCTCGCCGGGCAAGGTGGTGCGGGAACTGACTGACGTGCAGAAGAAGATGCTTGAGGCCAGCGCTGCGCACTATGTGCATAACGCCCGGCGTTATGCGCGTGACCTGGTTGAGCAGGAAGAATGAACCCGGTGGAACGCCCCGTCGCCTCGCCCTGCGTGAGCATTTGTGCGCTGGATGACGACGATATTTGCACCGGTTGCCAGCGTACGGTGGATGAAATAACCCGCTGGAGCCGCATGGACAACGCCGAGCGCCGGGTGGTGCTGGGGTTGTGCCATGAGCGGGCGAAGGCGAGTGGGCTGGTGTGGATGATTCCGGGGAAGTCTAACGCTTGACCCTGTGGTGAGGGGGCTTGTCCCCCGTTGGGCTGCGAAGCGGCCCCAGTATAGCCACCGCATTTCTTCAGGCAGAACTTCATGGCAGGTTTTGGGGCTGCAACGCAGCCCAACGGGGGACAAGCCCCCTCGCCACAGGCTTTCATTGTGCAGTACCCTGTGCCCCTTGTTCACAGGTCCCTCGCCCCATGTTCTTCCTGATTGCCTACATCAGCAGTGTCGTGCTGATCAACTTTGCCTTTTCCACCGCCCCGCACCTGGACGTCATCTGGTCTGCCTGGGGCGGCTTGGTGTTTGTATTGCGGGACATGGTGCAAACCCGCTTCGGCCATGGCGCGATCATCGCCATGCTCGCGGCGCTCGTGCTGTCCTACATCACGTCCGATCCATCCATCGCCCTGGCCAGCGCCACGGCGTTTGCGGTGTCGGAGTGCATCGACTGGCTGGTGTTCAGCATCACCAAGCGTCCGCTCCACGATCGCCTGTGGATAAGTTCGGCGCTGAGCATTCCCCTCGATACCTTCATCTTCTTCGGTCTGATCGGCGCGCTGACGCCTGCGGTGGCGGGCACTGCGCTGGTCTCGAAATTCGCCGGCGTTACCGTGGTATGGCTGGCCATGGCCTGGCGTTTGCGCCGGCAGCGCGTCGCCAACTGAAGCCAATCTTTACAGTTCATGTAAAATGCCGGCCTTTCTCCACCATGATCCGCTCCCCTGAGGACCTGAGATGACCCGAATCGGAACTCCATTGTCGCCAACCGCGACCCGCGTAATGCTGTGTGGCTGCGGTGAGCTGGGCAAGGAAGTGGTAATCGAACTGCAACGCCTGGGCGTTGAAGTGATTGCCGTGGATCGCTACGCCAACGCGCCGGCCATGCAGGTTGCGCACCGTAGCCACGTGATCAATATGCTCGATGGCGCCGCCCTGCGTGCCGTGATCGAAGCCGAAAAGCCGCACTTCATCGTGCCGGAAATCGAAGCGATCGCCACCGCGACCCTGGTTGAGCTGGAAGCCGAAGGCTTCACCGTGATCCCGACCGCTCGCGCGACGCTGCTGACCATGAACCGTGAAGGCATCCGTCGCCTGGCCGCCGAAGAGCTGGACCTGCCGACCTCGCCGTACCACTTCGCCGACACCTTCGAGGACTACAGCAAGGCTGTCCAGGACCTGGGCTTCCCATGCGTGGTCAAGCCGGTGATGAGTTCGTCGGGCAAGGGTCAGAGCCTGCTGCGCAGCGCGGATGACGTGCAGAAAGCCTGGGATTACGCCCAGGAAGGCGGCCGTGCCGGCAAGGGCCGCGTGATCATCGAAGGCTTTATCGACTTCGATTACGAAATCACCCTGTTGACCGTGCGCCACATCGGCGGCACCACCTTCTGCGCACCCGTCGGCCACCGTCAGGAGAAGGGCGACTACCAGGAATCCTGGCAGCCACAGGCCATGAGCCCGATTGCCCTGGCCGAATCCGAGCGTGTTGCCAAAGCGGTGACCGAGGCCTTGGGTGGTCGTGGTCTGTTTGGCGTTGAGCTGTTTATCAAAGGCGATCAAGTGTGGTTCAGCGAAGTCTCGCCACGCCCGCATGACACCGGCCTGGTGACCCTGATTTCCCAGGACTTGTCGCAGTTTGCCCTGCATGCACGGGCAATTCTCGGCCTGCCGATCCCGTTGATCCGTCAGTTCGGACCGTCGGCCTCGGCGGTGATCCTGGTGGAAGGGCAATCGACCCAGACCGCGTTTGCCAACCTGGGTGCAGCCTTGAGCGAGCCGGATACGGCGTTGCGTCTGTTTGGCAAGCCGGAAGTGAACGGTCAGCGCCGCATGGGCGTGGCACTGGCACGGGATGAGTCGATTGAGGCTGCCCGGGCTAAAGCCACTCGTGCGTCGAAGGCAGTTGTTGTAGAGCTGTAACCGAGGCGCGCTCTTCGCGAGCATGCCCGGCTCCCACAGTTTGATTTGTGAATACAGTCAAATGTGGGAGGGGGCTTGCTCCCGAAAGCGGCCTATCAGGCGACCTTGTTCAAATCGTTATGGCGCGTCTCTTTCAGGCACAACACAGCAATCAAGCTGATGACCGCTGCCGCCGACACATACCCGCCGACATAACTCAAACCGCCCATCGCCACCAGCTTGGTCGCGAAGAACGGTGCCGCCGATGCACCCACGATCCCACCCAGGTTATACGCCGCCGAAGCGCCGGTATAACGCACGCGGGTCGGGAACAGTTCCGGCAACATCGCGCCCATCGGGGCAAACGTTACGCCCATCAAAAACAGCTCCAGCGCCAGGAACAGTGCCACGGCCCAGGTTGAACCGTGGGTCAGCAACGGTTCCATGGTGAAGCCGGAGAGGATGGTCAGGATCGCCCCCACAATCAGCACCGGCTTACGCCCGTAACGGTCGCTTGCCCACGCCGCCAGTGGCGTCGCCGCACCCATGAACAGCACCGCGAAGCACAGCAACCCGAGGAAGGTTTCACGGCTGTAGCCCAGCGTGGACACGCCGTAGCTCAGGGAAAACGCCGTGGTGATGTAGAACAGCGCATAACACACCACCATCGACGCGGCGCCCAGCAGCACCGGCAGCCAGTGCTGGCTGAACAGTTCCACCAGCGGCACCTTCACCGGCGCTTCTTTGGCCACGGCATTCGCGAACACCGGCGTTTCATGCAGTTTGAGCCGCGCATACAGGCCCACCATCACCAGTGCCGCGCTGAGGATGAACGGAATGCGCCAGCCCCAGCTACGGAACTGCTCGTCGCTCAGGCTCATGGCCAGGATCAGGAACAGCCCGTTGGCTGCCAGAAAGCCGATCGACGGACCCAGTTGCGGGAACATGCCGAACCAGGCGCGTTTGCCCTTCGGTGCGTTCTCGGTGGCCAGCAATGCTGCGCCGCCCCATTCGCCGCCTAGCCCGAGGCCTTGGCCAAAACGCAGCACGCAGAGCAGGATCGGCGCCCACGCCCCGATGCTGTCGTATCCGGGCAGCAAGCCGATCAGGGTGGTGCACACGCCCATCAGCAGCAGGGACGCAACCAGTGTGGACTTGCGGCCGATCCGGTCGCCAAAGTGGCCGAACAGCGCCGAACCCAGCGGCCGTGCGATAAACGCGATACCGAAGGTCAGGAACGAAGCCAGCATCTGCGCCGTGCCGGAAGTTTGCGGGAAGAACACCGGGCCGATCACCAGCGCCGCGGCGGTCGCGTAGATATAGAAGTCGTAGAACTCGATGGCGGTGCCGATGATGCTCGCGGTGGCGACCCGGGCCGTCGAATTGGTCGGGGCAGCGGTCGCCGCCTCGTTATAGGTGGTGCTCATGGAGGTATCCCTGACGGTCATTGCGCGTTTGGACGCGGATTATTATTGGTCGAACACCCATGGATCAGGGGTGTGCGCGGGGCGGCTCGGGATGGGAGCAAACACCGGTCAGACACGGTAAAGCGGTGCCTGGACACGCTCAGTGCGGGTAGCACGCGGTCGGGCGGGGCTTGGGTAAGCCGCCCCGATTATAGGAAGGGGTTTGCGGATCCAACAAGGGGCTTAAGCGGCGACCGGCACCGTGCTGGTGTGCCAGATCAGCACCTTGGCCACGCGGTTGTCCTCGGTTTCGAGGATTTCCAGGCGATAGCGGCCGATTTTCAGGCACACGGCGCAATCCGGGATGGTCTCCAGCGCTTCGGTCACCAGGCCGTTGAGGGTCTTGGGACCGTCGCTGGGCAGGTGCCAGCCGAGGGTTTTGTTCAAGTCACGGATCGAGGCGGCGCCGTCGATCACGTAGCGACCATCCAGTTGCGGCTGGATGTGGGGGTTATCGAGGTGGTGCTCGCTTTCGAACTCACCGACGATTTCTTCAAGAATGTCTTCCAGGGTCACGATGCCCAGCACTTCGCCGTACTCATCCACCACCATGCCCAGGCGGCGCTGTTGCTTGTGGAAGTTCAGCAGTTGCAACTGCAGCGGTGTGCTTTCCGGGACGAAGTAGGGCTCGTGGCAGGCGGCCAGCAGTGCTTCCTTGGTCAGGCTGGCGTCGGGCAGCAGGTGGCGAATCTGCCGCGTGTTGAGCACGGCTTCGACCTGGTTGATATCGCTGTGGAATACCGGCAACCGGGTGCGCGTGGAAACCCGCAGTTGCTCGATGATTTCCTCGACCGGATCATCCAGGTTGATGCCATCCACTTCGCTGCGGGGCACCAGGATGTCGTTGACGGTGATGTTGTCCAGCGCATGGATGCCTGGCATGCCGGGCGCGCGGTTATTGGGGGCTTCGGCTTCCGGCTCGTCGTCCTGGTCCGGCTGTGGCTCGTCGCTCTTCTTGACCACGCCGGCCTTTCGGGCGAATGGGCGCAGCAGCATCAGGCTGACGCCGTTGAGCAGCCAGGCCAGCGGGTAAAGGATTTTCAGCGGCACGCTCAGCAGGGTGTTGCCAAAGCCGAGGATGGTTTGCGGGTGGCGAGTGGCCAGGGCGCGGGGCAGATAATCGGCCAGCACCAACAGGACGGCACTGGAGATGATCCAGCCGAGCCAAGGGCCGTTTTCCGCCCAGGCGTAGATCGCCAGCAACGTGCAGAGAATCACCACCACCGCACGGCACAGGGTGTTGCACAGGATCAGGCTGTTACGCGGGAAGTTCAGGCGGGCGGCGGCTTTGTCACCCTGGCGGGTGCCGGGGCGCAGGGCCAGCAAATGTTGCTGGGCGGCTTCGATGGCGGTAAACAGCGCCGACCATAAAACCAGCAAGGCTACTACCGCAAGCATCGGCCCCAGGGGCAAGTTGTCCATGTCGGCTGCCCGTCAGATATGCAGGATGTATTCGCGAACCAGCTTGCTGCCGAAATAGGCCAGCATCAGCAGGCAGAAACCGGCCAGGGTCCAGCGGATCGCCTTGTGCCCGCGCCAGCCGAGGCGGTTGCGGCCCCACAGCAGCACGCTGAACACCACCCAGGCCAGGCACGCCAGCAGGGTTTTGTGCACCAGGTGCTGGGCGAACAGGTTTTCGACGAACAGCCAGCCGGAGATCAGTGACAGCGACAACAGCGTCCAGCCGGCCCAGAGGAAGCCAAACAACAGGCTTTCCATGGTTTGCAACGGCGGGAAGTTCTTGATCAGCCCGGACGGGTGCTTGTGCTTGAGCTGGTGGTCTTGCAACAGCAGCAGCAAGGCCTGGAACACCGCGATGGTGAACATGCCGTAGGCGAGGATCGACAGCAGGATGTGGGCGAGGATGCCCGGCTCTTCATCAATGACCTGTACGGTGCCGGTCGGGGTGAATTGCGCCAGCAGCACCGTCAGCATGCCGAGGGGGAACAACAGCACCAGCAGGTTCTCCACCGGGATCCGGTAGCAGGCCATCAGGGTCAGCGCGATCACGGCGGCGGCGATCAGGCTGGCGGCGCTGAAGAAATCCAGGCCCAGGCCCACCGGCGTCATCAAATGCGTGAACAGGCTGGCGGCGTGAGCCAGCAGGGCGAGAACGCCAAGGCCTACCAACAGGCGTTTGTCGGCCTTGGCGCCTTGGGCCAGACGAGTGCCCTGATAGAGGGTCGCAGCGGCATACAAGATGGCGGCGGCGAGGCTGGGTAGCAAACTGGGTGACAAGGGGAGCATAAATCCTGTTAAGCAGGCCCGAAAGGCGCTGAGTTTGGCATACACCTGCGTAACACGAAAGACTCTCAGGCCAGACAGCGGGTGTGCATGGCGGCAGTCTTCGCTATAATCCGCGACCTGCCCACGCCGCAGGCTCGCCGAGCGCTGTTTTTAATAGCGATTTACCACAGCCTGGGCCGCCATTACCTCGGTCTACCAATGCATTTCGATGAATAGGGCCTGAAAGGATCGCGCATGTTTGAAAATCTGACTGACCGTCTCTCGCAGACGCTGCGCCATGTCACCGGCAAGGCCAAGCTGACCGAGGACAATATTAAAGACACCCTGCGTGAAGTGCGCATGGCGTTGCTGGAAGCCGACGTCGCCCTGCCGGTGGTGAAGGACTTCGTCAACTCGGTCAAAGAGCGCGCGGTGGGCACCGAAGTGTCCCGCAGCCTGACCCCGGGCCAGGCGTTTGTGAAGATCGTCCAGGCCGAACTCGAAAGCCTGATGGGCGCGGCCAACGAAGACTTGAACCTCAGCGCCGTACCGCCGGCCGTGGTGCTGATGGCCGGCCTGCAAGGTGCGGGCAAGACCACCACCGCCGGCAAACTGGCGCGCTTCCTTAAAGAGCGCAAGAAGAAGTCGGTGATGGTGGTGTCTGCGGACGTTTACCGTCCGGCCGCGATTAAACAGCTGGAAATGCTGGCAGGCGAAGTGGGCGTGACCTTCTTCCCGTCCGACCTGAGCCAGAAGCCGGTCGACATTGCCCAGGCCGCTATTAAAGAAGCCAAGCTTAAATTCATCGACGTGGTCATCGTCGATACCGCCGGTCGCCTGCACATCGATGAAGAGATGATGGGCGAGATCAAGGCGCTGCATGCCGCGATCAACCCGGTAGAAACCCTGTTCGTGGTCGACGCCATGACCGGCCAGGATGCGGCCAACACCGCCAAGGCTTTTGGTGATGCGCTGCCGCTGACCGGTGTGATCCTGACCAAGGTCGACGGCGACGCCCGTGGCGGCGCCGCGTTGTCGGTCCGCGCTATCACTGGCAAGCCGATCAAGTTCATCGGTATGGGCGAGAAGAGCGAAGCGCTCGAGCCGTTCCATCCTGAGCGGATCGCCTCGCGTATCCTCGGCATGGGTGACGTACTCAGCCTGATCGAGCAAGCCGAAGCGACCCTCGACAAGGACAAGGCCGATAAACTGGCCAAGAAGCTGAAGAAGGGCAAGGGCTTCGACCTCGAAGACTTCCGCGACCAGCTGCAACAGATGAAGAACATGGGCGGCCTCGGCGGCTTGATGGACAAGCTGCCGAACATCGGTGGCGTGAACCTGGCGCAAATGGGCAACGCCCAGGGCGCGGCAGAGAAGCAATTCAAGCAGATGGAAGCCATCATCAATTCCATGACCCCGGCCGAGCGCCGCGACCCTGAGCTGATCAGCGGTTCGCGCAAGCGTCGGATCGCCATGGGTTCCGGCACTCAGGTGCAGGACATCGGTCGCTTGATCAAGCAGCACAAGCAGATGCAGAAGATGATGAAGAAATTCTCCGCAAAAGGCGGAATGGCCAAGATGATGCGCGGCATGGGCGGTATGTTGCCCGGCGGCGGCATGCCGAAGATGTAAAGAATTCGAGCAAAAGCCCGCTTTTGCTCCGACCCACAGGGATGTGGGATCTCCAGCAAACCCGCCGTTGGCGGGAGCTGACTTGCCGTTTTAACCGACGGCTCTATAGCAGATCTGAATGGCACGCTGATAGGCGCCAGAAAAAGACATTTGCAAAAGTCCGGATATTCCTTAGAATATGCGGCCTTTCGGGCACCTATGCCCGCTGTGCATTTAGATTTGCAGCACCGACTACAGGAACGATGTTCACATGCTAACAATCCGTCTTGCCCTTGGCGGCTCCAAAAAGCGCCCGTTTTACCACTTGACCGTAACTGACAGCCGCAACCCACGTGACGGCTCTCACAAGGAACAAGTTGGCTTCTTCAACCCGATCGCTCGTGGTCAAGAAGTCCGTCTGTCCGTGAACCAAGAGCGCGTAGCCTACTGGCTGAGCGTTGGTGCACAACCTTCTGAGCGCGTTGCTCAGTTGTTGAAGGATGCATCTAAGGCTGCGGCCTGAGCAATATGAACGCGACGCCAGCGGTTGCTGATGATTTGATCGTTATCGGCAAGATTTATTCTGTTCATGGCGTTCGCGGCGAAGTGAAGGTGTATTCCTTTACTGATCCGACTGAAAACCTGTTGCAGTACAAGACCTGGACGCTCAAGCGCGAAGGTAGTGTGAAACAGGTAGAGCTGGTCAGTGGACGCGGGAGCGACAAGTTCCTGGTCGCAAAGCTCAAGGGTCTTGATGATCGTGAAGAAGCTCGTCTTCTGGCCGGTTATGAGATCTGCGTGCCGCGCAACCTGTTCCCTGAATTGACCGACGGCGAGTACTACTGGTACCAGCTGGAAGGTCTGAAGGTTATTGATCAACTCGGGCAACTGCTCGGGAAAATCGATCATCTTCTGGAAACCGGCGCCAATGATGTAATGGTGGTCAAGCCTTGCGCTGGCAGCCTGGATGATCGCGAACGCCTGTTGCCCTATACCGAGCAATGCGTGTTGGCCGTCGACCTGGCCGCGGGCGAGATGAAGGTGGAATGGGACGCGGACTTCTAACGTGGCTAACCTGCGCGTTGAAGTGATCAGTTTGTTTCCCGAGATGTTTTCCGCCATCAGCGAGTACGGCATCACCAGTCGGGCGGTGAAACAGGGGCTCTTGCAGCTCACCTGTTGGAACCCGCGAGACTACACGACGGATCGACATCACACTGTGGACGATCGCCCATTTGGCGGTGGCCCGGGCATGGTGATGAAGATCAAGCCCCTGGAAGATGCGTTGGTTCAGGCCAAGGCAGCCGCCGGGGAGAAGGCGAAGGTAATTTACCTGTCCCCTCAAGGCCGTCAGCTGAATCAGTCGGCGGTACGCGAGTTGGCGAATCTGGAAGCATTAATCCTGATTGCCGGTCGCTATGAAGGCATTGACGAGCGTTTTATTGATGCTCATGTCGATGAAGAGTGGTCGATTGGGGACTATGTCCTGTCTGGCGGCGAGCTGCCGGCGATGGTCCTGATAGATGCGGTTACACGACTGCTGCCTGGAGCTTTAGGGCATGCGGACTCCGCGGAGGAAGATTCCTTCACGGATGGTTTGCTGGATTGCCCGCACTACACCCGACCGGAGGTGTATGCGGATCAGCGTGTTCCCGACGTATTGCTAAGTGGCAATCACGCACACATCCGGCGTTGGCGTTTACAGCAGTCCCTCGGGCGGACCTATGAACGACGCGCCGATCTTCTGGAAAGCCGCTCGCTTTCTGGAGAAGAGAAGAAGCTGCTCGAGGAATACATCCTCGCGCGGGACGATAGTTAACAACGTATCGATGGTAGGTCCGACGACTTACCTTAGGAGCACAGCATGACTAACAAAATCATCCTTGCACTCGAAGCAGAGCAGATGACCAAAGAGATCCCTACCTTTGCCCCGGGCGACACCATTGTCGTTCAGGTGAAAGTGAAGGAAGGCGACCGTTCGCGTCTGCAAGCGTTCGAAGGCGTGGTAATTGCCAAGCGTAACCGTGGTGTGAACAGTGCTTTCACTGTTCGTAAAATCTCCAACGGTGTTGGCGTAGAGCGTACTTTCCAGACCTACAGCCCGCAAATCGACAGCATGGCCGTTAAACGTCGCGGTGACGTACGTAAAGCCAAGCTGTACTACCTGCGTGACCTGTCCGGTAAAGCAGCTCGCATCAAGGAAAAACTGGCTTAAGTCCAGCTTCCCGATGCAGAAAAAAGCAGCCTACGGGCTGCTTTTTTGTGCCCGCGATTTGAGTGGTCGCGATAGGATCTATCGACACCACCGTTTTCAGCCTGAGTTCTCATGCCTGCCATTGATCACCCCCAGATAGACCGCTTCCTCGACGCCCTCTGGCTGGAAAAAGGCCTGTCGGACAACACCCGTCAGGCGTACCGCAGCGACCTGGCGTTGTTCAATGGCTGGCTGCAGGAGAAAAACCTGGAGCTGCTCAACGCCGGTCGCGAGTTGATCCTCGACCACCTGTCCTGGCGCCTGGAGCAAAACTACAAACCCCGCTCCACTGCGCGGTTTCTTTCCGGCGTACGTGGCTTTTATCGCTATCTGCTGCGGGAGAAGCTGATTGCTATCGACCCAACCCTGCAAATCGATATGCCGCAACTGGGCCGGCCATTGCCCAAATCCCTGTCGGAAGCCGACGTGGAGGCTCTACTCGCTGCCCCAGACCTGAGCGAAGCCATCGGCCAGCGCGACCGCGCCATGCTGGAAGTGCTGTATGCCTGCGGCCTGCGTGTCACCGAGCTGATCAGCCTGACCCTCGAACAGGTCAACCTGCGCCAGGGCGTGTTGCGGGTGATGGGCAAGGGCAGCAAGGAGCGCCTGGTACCCATGGGCGAAGAGGCAATCGTGTGGATAGAGCGCTACATGCGCGACGCCCGCAGCGAGCTGCTCAACGGCCGCCCCAGCGATGTGTTGTTCCCCAGCCAGCGCGGCGAGCAAATGACCCGCCAGACCTTCTGGCATCGCATCAAGCACCAGGCCAAGGTCGCGGGCATCGGCAAGTCGCTGTCGCCCCACACGCTGCGCCATGCCTTCGCTACGCATTTGCTCAACCACGGCGCGGATTTGCGCGTGGTCCAAATGCTCCTGGGGCACAGCGACTTATCCACCACCCAGATCTACACCCATGTCGCGCGGGCACGTTTGCAGGACATGCACGCCAAGCATCATCCCCGCGGATGAAAATCACGCCGGAAAAAGCCCAATTTCCCCGCGACTGGCTGCCCTGCGGCCCAACTGTGGTAGGCTTTGCCGGTTCGCAAAGGGGACGGCCCAAACCCGTGTTTGAAGATCGGTGTTCCTGCTCCCGTCCCTGCATCTGCCTTCAGGAGTTCCCATGCGCTTGACCCAGATTTTTGCCATCGCAGCCATTGCGTTGGTCTCAACCTTTGCCGTCGCCGACGACGCCGCCGAGAAGACTATCCGCAAGAGCCTGGAAGCCCTCCAGCTCGACACTCCGATTGAAAGCATCAACGCCAGCCCGATGGCCGGCCTGTATGAAGTCAAGCTCAAGGGCAGCCGCGTCCTGTACGCCAGCGCCGATGGCCAGTACATCGTCCAGGGCTACCTGTTCCAGCTGAAGGACGGCAAGCCGGTGAACCTCACCGAAAAAGCCGAACGGTTGGGCGTGTCCAAGCTGATCAACGGCATTCCAGTGGCTGAAACCGTGGTGTACCCAGCCATTGGCGAGACCAAGACCCACATCACTGTGTTCACCGACACCACTTGCCCGTACTGCCACAAGCTGCACGCCGAAGTGCCTGAGCTGAACAAGCTCGGCGTTGAAGTGCGCTACGTGGCGTTCCCGCGCCAGGGCCTGGGTTCGCCGGGTGACGAGCAGTTGCAAGCCGTCTGGTGCTCGGCCGACAAGAAAGCCGCCATGGACAAGATGGTCGATGGCAAGGAAATCAAGGCCGCCAAGTGCGCCAACCCGGTTTCCAAGCAGTTCGCCCTCGGCCAGTCGATTGGTGTGAACGGCACGCCGGCCATCGTTTTGGCTGACGGTCAGGTGATTCCGGGCTACCAGCCTGCGCCGCAAGTTGCCAAACTGGCACTGAACGCAAAGTAAGCATTATCGTCGAGCCTTTGACGATCATGACTGGCCGACCATTCGGCGGGTCATTAATAGAGAGCCGCAGTTGTGCGGCTGTTTTCACGGCCGACCTAGAGTCGGCCGTTTCATGGGGAGTTCTTCAGTGAAACCGGTCAAAGTAGGCATCTGTGGGTTAGGGACCGTCGGTGGCGGCACCTTCAACGTACTTCAGCGTAACGCTGAAGAAATTTCCCGCCGTGCAGGGCGTGGGATTGAAGTGGCACAAATTGCCACGCGTACGCCAAAGCCTCAGTTCCAGACGACCGGTATTGCGATTACCAACGATGTCTTCGAAGTTGCCACCAACCCTGAAATCGATATCGTCATCGAGCTGGTGGGCGGCTACACCGTGGCCCGCGAACTGGTGCTCAAGGCCATCGAAAACGGCAAGCACGTGGTCACCGCCAACAAGGCGCTGATCGCCGTGCACGGTAACGAAATCTTCGCCAAGGCCCGCGAGAAGGGCGTGATCGTGGCGTTCGAAGCGGCCGTGGCCGGTGGCATCCCGGTGATCAAGGCGATCCGTGAAGGCCTGTCCGCCAACCGTATCAACTGGGTCGCCGGCATCATCAACGGCACCGGTAACTTCATCCTCACCGAAATGCGCGAGAAGGGCCGTACCTTCGAAGACGTGCTGGCTGAAGCCCAGGCGCTGGGTTACGCCGAAGCCGATCCGACCTTCGACGTGGAAGGCATCGACGCGGCCCACAAGCTGACCATCCTGGCGTCCATCGCCTTTGGTATCCCGCTGCAGTTCGACAAGGCCTACACCGAAGGCATCACCCAGCTGACCACCGCCGACGTGAACTACGCCGAAGCCCTGGGCTACCGCATCAAGCACCTCGGTGTGGCGCGCAGCACCCCGGCCGGCATCGAGCTGCGTGTGCACCCGACGCTGATCCCGGCCGACCGTCTGATCGCCAACGTCAATGGCGTGATGAACGCCGTGATGGTCAACGGTGACGCTGCCGGTTCCACCCTGTTCTACGGCGCCGGTGCCGGCATGGAGCCTACAGCCTCCTCGGTGATCGCCGACCTGGTGGACGTGGTTCGCGCCATGACCAGCGACCCGGAAAACCGCGTACCGCACCTGGCCTTCCAGCCGGATTCGCTGTCGGCCCACCCGATCCTGCCGATCGAAGCCTGCGAAAGTGCCTACTACCTGCGCATCCAGGCCAAGGATCACCCGGGCGTGCTCGCGCAGGTGGCCAGCATCCTGTCGGAGCGCGGCATCAACATTGAATCGATCATGCAGAAGGAAGTCGAAGAACAAGACGGCCTGGTGCCCATGATCCTGCTGACCCACCGCGTGCTGGAACAGCACATCAACGATGCCATCGCCGCGCTTGAAGCGTTGCAGGGTGTGGTTGGGCCGGTGGTGCGGATTCGCGTCGAACACCTGAACTAATCGTTTTGCGCCAAGGGCCCCACGCGTTCGGCGGCCCTTGTTCAAGCATGCTCTAGAGGAGCCAGTCATGCGTTACATCAGCACCCGCGGCCAGGCACCGGCCCTGAATTTCGAAGACGTTTTGCTGGCCGGTCTGGCCACTGACGGCGGCCTGTATGTGCCGGAAAACCTGCCACGCTTCACCCAGGAAGAAATCGCTTCGTGGGCCGGCCTGCCGTACCACGAGTTGGCGTTCCGGGTCATGCGCCCGTTCGTCACCGGCAGCATCCCGGATGCGGATTTCAAGAAGATCCTGGAAGAAACCTACGGCGTGTTTTCCCACAGCGCCATCGCCCCGTTGCGCCAACTGAACGGCAACGAATGGGTCCTGGAGCTGTTCCACGGCCCGACCCTGGCGTTCAAGGATTTCGCCCTGCAACTGCTGGGTCGCCTGCTCGATTACGTGCTGGAAAAACGCGGCGAGCGCGTGGTGATCATCGGCGCCACCTCCGGTGATACCGGCTCGGCGGCGATCGAAGGTTGCAAGCACTGCGAAAACGTCGACATCTTCATCCTGCACCCGCACAAACGCGTGTCGGAAGTGCAGCGTCGCCAGATGACCACCATCTTCGGCGAGAACATCCACAACATCGCCATCGAAGGCAACTTCGATGACTGCCAGGAAATGGTCAAGGCGAGCTTCGCCGACCAGAGTTTCCTCAAGGGCACGCGCCTGGTGGCGGTGAACTCGATCAACTGGGCGCGGATCATGGCCCAGATCGTCTACTACTTCCATGCATCCCTGCAGTTGGGCGGCCCGGCGCGTTCGGTGTCGTTCTCGGTGCCAACCGGCAACTTCGGTGACATCTTCGCCGGTTACCTGGCGCGCAACATGGGCCTGCCGATCAACCAGTTGATCGTCGCCACCAACCGCAACGACATCCTGCACCGCTTCATGAGCGGCAACCAGTACGTCAAGGAAACCCTGCACGCCACGCTGTCGCCGTCGATGGACATCATGGTCTCGTCGAACTTCGAACGCCTGCTGTTCGACATGCACGGTCGCAACGGCGCGGCCCTGGCCGGCCTGATGGACAGCTTCAAGCAAGGTGGCGGCTTCAGCGTCGAGCAAGAGCGCTGGACCGAGACCCGCAAGCTGTTCGACTCCCTGGCCGTGGACGACGCCGAAACCTGCGAGACCATCGCCGAAGTCTACGCCCAGACCGGCGAGCTGCTGGACCCGCACACCGCCATTGGCGTCAAGGCCGCGCGCGAATGCCGCCGCAGCCTGGACATCCCGATGGTGATCCTCGGCACTGCGCACCCGGTCAAATTCCCGGAAGCGGTGGAGAAGGCGGGTGTTGGCAAGGCGCTGGAATTGCCACCGCACCTGGCTGACCTGTTTGAACGTGAAGAGCGTTGCACCGTATTGGCCAATGACCTGAAAGCTGTGCAGGCGTTTGTCAGCCAGCATGGCAATCGCGGCAAGCCACTCTGACCCAACGGCTTTACGTGGTAGCTCAAGCCCGTCCTCGTGACGGGCTTTTTCATTCTGGCGAGCCATACTTGCGCGGCGACCAACAAGAATAATCAAGGAAACCAACACGGTGTGTTTATCGACCCGAGGACGCGTGTGGCTGATGTGCGTGCTGTTGCTTGGCCATGGTTCGGCAAGCCTGGCTGCCGTCAGCCTGCCGTTCAAGCTGGTGCCGGCGTTCATTGCCCTGGAACCCATGCCCCTGACGTCCAGCGAGCAGCAATGGCTGGCGGCGCATCGGCCATTGAAGGTGGGCATCTCGATTGATGACTATCAGCCGATTGATATCACTCGCGACCGCAATCGCTACCAGGGCATCAGCGCCGATTACCTGAGCCTGATCGGCGCGCGCCTGAATGCGCCGATGCAGGTATTGGGTTTCGCCGAGCGGGCGCAGGCAGTGGAAGCCTTGCGTACCGGTGCCATTGATATTCTCACCAGCGCCAATGGTTATGAACGTGACGTGCCGGGCCTGCGTTTTACCGCAGACTACATGCCGGATCGTTCGGTGGTGGTTGTTCGCCGGGATGACACCACCCAGAACGAAGACCTCAAGGACAAGAAGGTGGTGCTGCTGGAGGGCTACGCCAACGTCAAGAATGTGCACCATGCCTATCCCGGCAGCCACATCATGCTGGCACCGAATCTCTACAGCGGCCTGGAAGCGCTGAAGCAAGGCGATGCCGATGCGTTTATCGGCAACGAAGTGATTGTGCGGGCCTACAAATCGCTGCGGCCCTACCTCGGCTTGCAGATCAAGGTGGAAAGCCGCCTGGCTCCCATCGGCTTTGCTTTCGCCACTCGCGAGGCCGACCCGCAGCTGGGCGCGATGATGGATCAGGCGCTGTCGAGTATCGATGACTCCGTGCGCCGGGAAATCCTCGCGCGCTGGACCACCGGACTCGGGGTGGGTATCGCCGCCGAGCGCATCGCCTTATCGGCCCCGGAGCGGGCCTGGGTGCTCCAGCATCCCCACGTGGTAGTGGCGTCCCAGCAACTGTCGCCTTACGTATTCAAGGACAAGGACGGTCAGTGGGTGGGGCTGAATGTGGACCTGCTCAACCGCATTTCACGCATGACCGGCTTGCAGTTCGTCATGGAGGAAGTGTCTTCCACGGCACACACCCTGGCGCTGCTGGAAACGGGCCGGGCAGATATGAATACCACCCTGGCCGAGAATCAGGAGCGCCGGGCCTTTCTCAATTTCAGCCATGGTTTCGGGGGTTCCGCCTGGGTGTTCATCCAACGCGCCGACGCGCCGCCAGTGGCCAGCCTCAGTGACCTGTCAGGCGAGGTGCTGGCGTTGCCGGCGCGCCATGTCCTGGAAGGGTATATCCGTCGCGAGCACCCCGGGATCACGCTGCAATCGGTGGAGAATTACGCCCAGGCCCGTGAACTGGTCACGCGAGGTGTGGCGGCGGCGACCATCCAGAGTGAAGTGGAAGTGCAGAGTTACCCGGCCGACGAGTTGCGCATCGGTCGCAGCGTCGAGGGCAAGTGGTCGGCCAACAGCCTCTCGGTGCGCAAGGACCAACCCGAACTGCTGAGCATCTTGAACAAGGCGTTGGAGGCGCTTCCGGTGGCGGAGCTGAGCGCCTTGCGCCTGCGTTGGCTGGGCGCCGTGCCGATCCCGGTGCCCGCCTGGCAGCGTGTGCCGCCATGGGCTTATTGGACGGTCGCCATGGCGCTGCTGTTTGTGCTGGTGTCCCTGGCCTGGAACAGCCGGCTCAAGCGCCAGATTCGCCAGCGACTGCAGGCCGAGCAGCGGCTCAACGACCAGTTGGCGTTCAAGCGCGCGCTGCTGGATGGCATGCCCAACCCGGTGTTCGTGCGCGATCTGGACGGCCGCCTGGTGACCTGCAACACCAGTTATGAACAACAGCTGAATACCCGGCGCGAGCAGATTCAGGGCCTGACGCTGATGGAAAGCCGGCTGATGCCCGACGCAACGGCCGCGCGCCTGCACGCCGGCCATATGGAACAGTTGGCGACGCAGCGGTCGTTGTTCGTCGACCGGCAGTTGGAGTTCAACGGCGGGTCTTTTCATGTCTATCAGTGGACGGTGCCGTTCTTTGATGCGAAGGGCCAACTGCAGGGTTTGCTCGGTGGCTGGATCGACATCCATGAGCGCAAGGTCCTGGAGAATCAGTTGATGGACGCCCGTCAGGCGGCTGACGAAGCGAACTACGCAAAAAGCGCTTTTCTCTCGACCCTGAGCCACGAGATTCGCACACCGATGACCGCCATCATCGGTCTGCTTGAGCTTGAACAGGAGCGTGCCCTGGCTGAAGGCAACCCCGTGTCCGAAGCATTGCGGGTGGCCCATCGCTCGGCACGGGAGCTGATTGAGTTGATGGGCGACAGCCTTGATCTGGCCAAGATCGAAGCCGGTCATCTGCAACTGGCACCGCAGCCCACTGAGTTGAAAGGTTTCTTCGAGGGCATACAGCGCCTGTTTGAAACCATGGCGCAGAAAAAGGGCCTTCACTTGACCCTGGCATTCGACCCGGCCGCCCAGGGGTATTACTGGTTCGACCCGCTGCGTTTGCGTCAGGTCATCCATAACCTGTTGGGCAACGCGCTCAAATTCACCCCGCACGGTGAGGTTCGGGTCAGTGTCGCCCGCAAGCTTGACCGCGCGGGCGTCGAATACTTGCACCTGTGCGTGGAAGACAGCGGCCCCGGCATCGGTATCGAACAACAGGCGCGGGTGTTCAAGCCGTTTATCCAGGTCAGCGCGCTGACCGCTGCCGAGCATGGCGGGACCGGCCTGGGCTTGAGTATCTGCCAGCAACTGGTGGAGTTGATGGGTGGCAGCATCAGCCTGAGCAGTGTGGTGGGAGAGGGCACGGTGGTGTGCATCGACCTGTACCTGGACCGGGTCGGCAGTGACGACGTGCCGGCGCAACCGGGTACGGCGCCGCTGGCCGCCAGCCGCAGCCTGTCGGTGTTGGTGGTGGATGACCTGCCGGCGAACCGGATGGTGCTGGTGCAACAGTTACAGTTCCTCGGCCATCAGGTCGTGGCCGTCGACTCGGCGGAGGCGGCCCTGCAGCGTTGGCGCAACGAGGTGTTTGACGTGCTGGTCACCGATTGCAACATGCCGGGCATGTCCGGCTATGCCTTGAGCGAGGCCATACGCCGGATCGAAGCCCAGGAGCAAAGGCCGCGCAGTGCGCTGGTGGGGTGCACGGCCAATGCCTTTGAGGATGAACAGCAGCGCTGCCGGGAGGCTGGAATGGATGAGCTGCTGGTCAAGCCCGTGACCCTGGAGCACTGGACGCGGGTGCTCACCCGCGTGGCGCCTTCGCGCTCGTTCAGTATCCAGACGCTGCGCACCATGACCCAGGCCGACGGGCCGGTTTTGCAGCGGATGTTGGAGGAACTGGCGAGGAGCCTTGAGCAGGAGCAACAACTGCTGGCCGCTGCCAAGGCAGATCACGACCAGGCCCGGCTGGGGGCCTCGCTGCATCGCCTGAAGGGCATTTGCTGCCTGGTGGATGCGTTGCCGTTGGCCAAGGCTTGCGTGGCGCTTGAAGGCTGTATTCGCGAGCAGCGCAACGCTGAGATTGACGTGCACTGGTTGGCGCTGTGCGATGCATTGATCGAGTTCCGGTGCGAGCTTGAGGGCCATCTGAATCAGCACAAATAGGACATGTCCTATGGGGCAAGCGCGGGGTTTTGGCTAGTCTTCGCGCCCTCGTTTCTCCCCGGTAACGTTTTCCATGCGCTCCCTCAATGTCCTGATCCTCGAAGACAACCCGTTCCAGCTGATGGCCCTGCATCAGATGCTCAATGCCAACGGCGTATTCAATGTACGCACGGCTGAAAGTGTCGACGCCGCTCGCCAGTCCCTGGAGAGCAAGGGCGCGGTGGACATTGCGATTTGCGATCTGTACCTGGAGCAGGGGGATGCTCTGGAACTGATCCGCGAATTGGCTGAGCGTCGTCTGGCGCAAGTATTGATCCTGCTGAGCAACGCCGAGCCGGATGTGCTGGACGGTGTGGCGAACATGGCACGCCAGCTGGGGCTTAATGTGCTCGGCTGTTTGCCCAAACCGGCGTCGGCAAAGCTGATCGGGCAAGTCTTGACGGCGTGCCGGGAGCGCTTGCGGCCTGGGCCGCCGGTGATGTCCTGGGGGCGGGTGCGCCAGTTGCTGGGCTTGAGCGACATCGAGCAATTGCCGCCTTCGGCGGATGTGAGCCAAGCGGCTATCGCCCGTTGCGGCACTGTCTGGTATCAGCCCATCGTCAGCCAGGCGGGCGCGTTGCAAGGTGTCGAAGCGCTGGCACGTTGGCAACTGCCTGAAGGCGAACTGCTGTTGCCTGACGCGTTTCTGCCGGTGCTGGAGTTTGCCGGAATGGAAGAGGCATTTACCTGGCATGTGTTGGAGCAGGCGCTGGGCATGGCCGCACACGTCGTGCGCGAGAGCGGCCAGGTGCTGCCGGTGGCAGTGAACATCCCCGGACGTATGCTGGAACGCCCGCACTTTTCCCAGGTGCTGCAAGGCCTGCTGCAACTTCATGGGGTGCCCGCCCATGGCTTGACCCTGGAGTTGGTGGAAACCTCGCGCTTCAAGACGGACAGCGCCCACGTCACCGGCTTGCTGCGTGTGCGGATGATGGGGTGCAAGCTGTCCATTGGGGATTTCGGCGTGGGCGGCACCAGCCTGCAACGCTTGCTGGAGTTGCCCTTCAGCGAGCTGAAAATACCCCCGATGTTTGCCAGCGGGATGGCCAATGATGATCGCAAGGCGGCAGTGGTTGCCGGGGCCATGAGCATGGCCGGGCGCTTGGGTGTCGGAGTGGTGGTGACCGGGGTTGAAAGCGCTGCCGATTATCACGCGGTGAGTGAGTTGGGCGCGGCATGGTTGCAAGGCTGCTATATCGCCCGGCCCATGGACGGTGAGGCGCTGAAACAGTGGATCGCGTTTCAGGCTAGGCCAGTCCGTGTTCCTGCACATAGATAAACAGCGCGGCGTCGTTGCTCAGACCCAGCTTGCGCATGGCGCTGACTTTCTGTGCGCTGACGGTCTGCTTGCTGCGGTGCAGATTTGCGGCAATCTCGCCTACCGTCAAACCGCCGGCCAGCAGGCGGATGACTTCCAGCTCACGGGGTGACAGCTGATCCTGAGAGTGCACGCGCTCGACGCCTGCCAGGTTCAGTGACTGAGTGATGGTCTGGGCCACATAACGTCGCTGCTGGCGCACCTGACGGATCGCCTCAGGCAATTCGTCCGCCAGACTGGCCTTGCTCAGCAAACCCATGACGCCCAACTCCAGGATGGCGTGAAACAACCCGGCGTTATTGAGCATGGTCACCACCACGATGGGCAGCGCCGGGTGATGCCGGCGCAGTTGTTCAATCAGGCGCAAGCCGTCGGCCTGGGGCTCGGCGGGCATCATGAAGTCGGTGACCACTACGTCACAGGCACAGTGTTGCAGCAGCTCGCCGAGGGCCTGGGGAGAATTGGCCTCACCGACGATGGTTAGCCGTTCGTCACGCTCCAGGACCGCCCGCAGGCCGATGAGGAAAATCGGATGGTCGTCGGCGAGGACGATGCGCAATGGTTTTTCAGACGCTTCTTTCAATACAGGCTCCCAGGGTAATTCGGGGATTCTAGCCTGTTAATGGGAGGGATGACCGGAGGGGCGTTTTAACGATCTGCAAAAAACGCCGCTTTCCCTTCCTTGGGTTAGCGGCGTTTACGTTTTTGGCAGCCCAGGTCGTAGGGATCGTTTACGCGAGTAGTTTTTGCGCGATTGCCATGACGGTCCCCACAGCAGTGAAGAAGCCTATGGCGATACCAACGGGATACCAGAAATTCTCACGGGTTATCTTGTGGGATTCTGCGTTGAGCTTGCGTTGTTCGGCATAAATTCGTGATATGTCAGCGTGAATTTTCTCTAATACAGCCTGCTCTTTGTTGTGTTCCAGCATGGTCTTCATCCTTCGCATTTGGGGCTTTTGATAGGCCTGTGTGGCAGCGTGACCAGCACCCACCGAGTATAGGATTCACCCTCGGCATCAGCGCCAAAACAGCGGCCCATTGAGTAAGCAGTTATGTGCCGCCGTTTTTTGCTTGTCATGTTGCAAGCGCATGCTGGACACGTCATCCCCGGCAACCCTTGAAAGACGAAAAAGCGAACTTTCCTACGAGACAAATAGTCACTTAGGATAGATGCAGCTCCCGTTTACACGATTGTTCCCGAACTATTGAGTGGTGATCGAGATGGAAAGTATCAGCCTATTGCTCGGTGAAGCACTGAGCCCTTACCAGGTCACGCTGACCACCTCGGGTGTGCAGGGCGAATGCCTTGTGACCGTAAAGAATCCAGCCGGTGCGATTGTGGTCGAACGCGAAGTCGACCAGGCCCAATTGACCGATAAGCGTGCGTTGGTGGATGTGGTGGACTGTTTGCACCGCGACCTGATGATTGCCGAGGGACGCCTGGAACCCTCGGTCATAGCGGCCTTGCGCAATGCGGCCCTGACCCGGCCCATTGTCTGCGCATGAAGATTTATTTTTGTTGGGAACCTTCCTACGGCAAGGTGAGTCAGATTTTGTAACAGCGAGATCAAGCATTGTGCTCCGGTGCTTGTCGCTCGTTGTTACTGGTCTTTGTAGGCCCTTATTAACCCCGAGTTGTCTCCCCACTGCTCGGGGTTTCTTTTTGCCTGCGATTTGTCATGGGCCGGCGACATCCTGGAAAAACGTCGGGTTGTCGTTGAGGTATTGCGCACGCATGACCGGGTCGAGCCATGAGGCGTAAGACTGTCGCAGTTGCTCCTGCGGGATCTCGCGCAGCACCTGGTTGATCCGCTCGATGGCCTCGCGACCCGCCGGGGTGTCAGTGCAGGCAGTCCGGGTCAGTTGATAGGGTGGGGTGCCTTTGATGGGGTAGAAGACCAGGTCCTGTGGATCGATGCCCTGTTGCAACGCTTGATAGCGAACTTCGGTCCAGTAACCCAGTACCGCCTCCAGCCGACCCTTTCGTTGCATTTGCAGCAGGCTGCCGAGGGCATCATTGCCGTAGTGCGGTGCCAGCTTGTGGGCACTGGCGTGCTTCAGCGCTTCATCGATGATGGCGCCATAGCTGCGTTCGGCGATGACGCCAAGGCGCGCATCCCTGGCACTCAAAAACGCCTCCAGGTCAAACAGGCCATCCTCCACAAACGGCGCCAGCGCCGCCCGCTGACTCTGGCGGATCGTCACGCCATTGCTCACAGTCGCAAAGGCCTGGGCGGAAAACACAATGGTTTTCGCGCGTTCTGCGGTCCACAGCAGGGACGGGTCGCAGGTCAGCGTGCTCGGGTCGCGGAGCATTTGCATGCCGCGCGCACGGTTCACGTGGAGGATCTGGTGCCGATACTCCGGCATGTGCTCGGCGAGTATCGGCAGCAGTTGGTCGAGGGCACCCTGGCCTTTTTGTGGGCCCTCGAAAATCGTCACCGGCGGCAGGTCACGCAACAGCCAGATCAAGGTGTCGTCGGCGTGGCTCGACAGCGGCCACCCCCCGAGCAGTGAACCGAGGAGGCAGAGTCGAATGATGAAGCGCCGGGCCATCAGATCGCGCCAACCTCGCGCAGTCGGGTAATGGCGGCCGTGTCGTAGCCCAGTTCGTTGAGCAGCACGCTGTTGTGCTCACCCAACTGCGGGCCGACCCACTCACAACTGCCGGGCGTGTCCGACAGTTTGGGCACGATGCCCGGCATCTTGAAGTCCTTGCCGCCGGGGAGCTGCGCCTTGAGGAACATCTCGCGGGCGAGAAACTGCGGGTCTCCCAGCATGTCTTCGGCGCTGTAGATGCGGCTGGCGGGCACTTCGGCCTTGTTCAATTGTTCGACCACCTGCTCCAGCGGCAGCGAATTGACCCAGCGATCAATCACCCCATACAGCTCATCGCGGCGGCTGTCGCGGCCATCGTTGCTGGCCAGGGCCGGGTCGTTGGCCAGGTCGTCCCGACCAATGGCCGACATGAAGCGCTTGAAGATCGCATCGCCATTGGCGCCGATCTGCACATGTTTGCCGTCGGCGCTGGTGTGGATCGAGGAGGGCGTGATGCCGGGCATGATGTTACCGGTGCGCTCGCGGATAAAGCCGAAAACGTCGAACTCCGGGATCATGCTCTCCATCATCGCGAAGATCGCCTCATACAGCGCCACATCCACGACCTGGCCGAGCCCGCCATTCACTTCGCGATGACGCAAGGCCATCAGCGCCCCAATTACCGCCCACAACGCCGCGATCGAGTCGCCAATGGAAATCCCGGTGCGCACCGGAGGGCGGTCCTCGAAACCGGTGATGTAGCGCAGGCCGCCCATCGACTCGCCCACCGCGCCAAACCCGGGCTGATCCTTCATCGGCCCGGTCTGGCCAAAACCCGAGAGGCGCACCATCACCAGTTTCGGGTTCAGGGCATGCAAGGTTTCCCAGCCCAGGCCGAGCTTTTCCAGCACGCCAGGGCGAAAATTCTCGATCAGGATGTCTGCATCCGCCAACAGCTGCTTGAGGATCGCCAGGCCGTCCGGGTGTTTCAGGTTCAGGGTCAGGGATTTTTTGTTGCGCGCCTGCACAAACCACCACAGCGAGGTGCCCTCATACAGCTTGCGCCACTTGCGCAACGGGTCGCCGCCGTCCGGGGATTCGACCTTGACCACCTCGGCGCCGAACTCGGCGCAGATGCGGGACGCGAACGGGCCGGCAATCAGGGTGCCGAGTTCGATGACTTTCAGGCCGGCAAGCGGTTTGGCGGTAAACGACATGAGGATCCTTTCAGGCGCGGTACGGGGATGTGATGCCTTTTAACATAGGCGAGTGGCGCAGTGATAAGGATGATGCAGCGCAGGATTCGTTGAATCACCTCGCCATCGGTTAGACTTGCCGCCTTTCCCTGTCTCTAGAAGTCCGTTCATGGCCCAGCCGTCCACGACCTACAAGTTTGAACTCAACCTCACCGACCTTGACCGTTCGGTGTACGAGAGCGTCAAGCAGACCATCGCCCGCCATCCTTCGGAAACCGAAGAGCGCATGACCGTGCGTTTGCTGGCCTACGCCCTTTTCTACAACGAGCAGTTGTCTTTTGGTCGTGGCCTGTCAGATGTAGACGAGCCGGCGTTGTGGGAAAAAAGCCTGGATGATCGCGTCCTGCACTGGATCGAAGTCGGCCAGCCGGACGCAGATCGCCTGACCTGGTGTTCGCGCCGCACCGAACGCACCACCTTGCTGGCCTACGGCAGCTTGCGCGTCTGGGAAGGCAAAGTGGTGCCGGTGGCGAAAAACCTGAAAAACGTGAGCATCGCCGCCGTACCCCAGGAAATCCTGGAAGTCCTGGCCAAGGACATGCCACGGGTGATCAAGTGGGACGTAATGATCAGCGAAGGCACGATCTTTGTGACCGATGACCGTGGCCAGCACGAAGTCCAGCTGGAGTGGCTGGCTGGCGAGCGCGGCTGAAACGTCGATAACTGATTGGACGCTGGTCGAGTGTGGGAGCTGTCGAGCTTTAGCGAGGCTGCGATGCAGGCGCTGCGGTCTGACAGGTACACCGAGGTGACCCTATCGCAGCCTCGCCGGGGCGCGACAGCTCCCACAAGGGATCACCGCTGTTTTCAGCATTAATTTTCAACGCTGTATTAAAGAGAAGCTTCCGTCACCCCATGCGTATCGATCCTCGCCCGTTGCCTGCCGTCCTGCCATTCCTCGGTGAATTGCCACCGTTGTTGACCCGTCTCTACGCCGCACGCGGGGTGCAATCGGAAGCCGAGCTGGATAAAAGCCTGGCGCGGCTGATCCCATATCAGCAGCTCAAGGGTATCGATGCCGCCGTGGACCTGCTGGTGACGGCCCTGGAACAGCGCCAGCGGATCCTGATCGTGGGGGACTTCGACGCCGACGGCGCCACCGCCAGCACCGTGGGCACCCTGGGCCTGCGCCTGCTGGGAGCTGCACACGTCGACTACCTGGTGCCCAACCGTTTCGAATACGGCTACGGCCTGACCCCGGAAATCGTTGCGGTGGCCCTGCAGCGCCAGCCCCAGCTGCTGATCACCGTGGACAATGGCATCTCCAGCGTCGAAGGCGTGGCAGCGGCGAAAGCGGCGGGGCTCAAGGTGCTGGTCACCGACCACCACTTGCCGGGCGACGAACTGCCGGCGGCCGACGCGATCGTCAACCCGAACCAGCCGGGCTGTGAATTCCCCAGCAAGGCCTTGGCCGGTGTTGGCGTGATCTTCTACGTGCTGATGGCCCTGCGCGCGCGCTTGCGCAGTTTGGGTTGGTACGAGAACACGCCGCAGCCGAACATCGGCGAACTGCTGGACCTGGTAGCCCTGGGCAGCGTCGCCGACGTGGTCCCGCTGGACGCCAACAACCGCATCCTGGTCTACCAGGGCCTGGAACGCATTCGCGCCGGTCGCGCCCGGCCGGGGATCAAGGCGATCCTCGAAGTGGCCAAGCGCGATCACGCTCGCATTACCTCCACCGACCTCGGTTTTATCCTCGGCCCGCGCCTGAACGCCGCCGGTCGCCTGGATGACATGAGCCTGGGCATCGAATGCCTGCTCACCACGGATTTTGCCGCGGCCCGGGAAATGGCCGCGCAGCTGGACGGCATGAACCAGGACCGCAAATCCATCGAACAAGGCATGCAGCGCGAGGCCCTGGCCCAGCTCAAGGACTTGCCGGTGGAGTCGATGCCGTATGGCTTGTGCCTGTTCGACCCGGAATGGCACCAGGGCGTCATCGGCATCCTCGCCTCGCGGATGAAAGAGCGCTACTTCCGCCCGACCATCGCCTTTGCCGATGCCGGTGACGGCCTGCTCAAGGGCTCCGGGCGTTCCGTGCCGGGCTTTCATATCCGTGACGCACTGGCCGTGGTGGCCAGCCAGCATCCGACCCTGATCGCCAAGTACGGCGGCCACGCCATGGCCGCGGGTCTTACCTTGCCCGAGGCCAACTTCCCACTGTTCGCCGAGGCGTTTGACGCCGAAGTGCGTCGGCAACTGCGCGAAGAAGACCTGACGGGCCGACTGCTGTCCGATGGCACCCTGGCGGTTGAAGAGTTTCACCTGGAACTGGCCCGCGCCCTGCGCAATGCCGGGCCGTGGGGGCAGCACTTCCCCGAGCCGTTGTTTCACGGGGTGTTCCAGTTGGTCGAGCAGCGCGTTGTCGGCGAGCGGCACCTGAAAGTGGTGCTCAAGAGCGAGTGTGGTTCGGTGAAACTGGATGGCATCGCGTTTGGTATCGACCGTGAAATCTGGCCCAACCCCACCATTCGCTGGGTGGAACTGGCCTACAAGCTCGACGTGAACGAGTTCCGGGGCCAGGAAACCGTGCAATTGATGATTGCCCACATCGAGCCGCGCTGAACCCTGTGCAATCCTCTGTTGTCGACTAGTCTCTAAGCACTGTGTGATCGGTCTTGTGACCTTGTCTTATTTCAGCCCGCCGGGGACGGGTTTTTCGTCGACCTTTCAAACAGAACCCTGGAGCCTGCCCACTGCATAAAAGAGGTGCCCCATGAGTCTGCTGCTTGAACCCTATACCCTGCGCCAACTGACCCTGCTCAACCGCATTGCCGTGTCGCCGATGTGCCAGTATTCCAGTGTCGATGGCCTGGCCAATGACTGGCACCTGGTGCACCTCGGCAGCCGTGCCGTCGGCGGCGCCGGGCTGATTTTTACCGAAGCCACCGCCGTCACTGCCGATGGCCGCATCACCGCCCAGGACCTGGGCCTGTGGAACGACGAACAGATCGAACCCCTGCAACGCATCACGCGCTTTATCAACGCCCAGGGCGCGGTGGCGGGTATTCAACTGGCCCACGCCGGGCGCAAGGCCAGTACGCACCGGCCGTGGATTGGCAAGCACGGCAGCGTCAAGCCGGAAGACGGCGGCTGGGTGCCGGTGGGCCCATCGCCGATTGCCTTTGACCCGCAGCACACCTCGCCCAGGCAACTGGATGAAGGGCAGATTCAGCAAGTGATCGCTGACTTTGTCGCCGCCGCCAAGCGCGCGTTGACCGCCGGTTTCAAAGTGGTGGAAATCCACGCCGCCCATGGCTACCTGTTGCATCAATTTCTCTCGCCCCTGAGCAATCAGCGCCAGGACCAGTACGGCGGCTCGTTCGAAAACCGCATCCGCCTGGTGCTGCAAGTGACCAAGGCGGTGCGCGAAACCTGGCCGCAGGACCTGCCCCTGTTTGTGCGGGTGTCGGCCACCGATTGGGTCGAAGACGGCTGGAACCCGGATGAAACCGTCGAACTGGCCCGCCGCCTGAAAGACCTGGGCGTGGACCTGATCGACGTCTCTTCCGGTGGCACCGCCGCCAATGCGGAAATTCCGACCGGCCCCGGTTACCAGACCCGCTTCGCCGAGCGTGTGCGCAAGGAGTCGGGCATCGCCACCGGCACCGTGGGCATGATTACCGAGCCCGCCCAGGCCGAGCACATTCTGCGCACCTGCCAGGCTGATATCATTTTCCTCGCCCGGGAACTGCTGCGTGATCCGTACTGGCCGCTGCATGCCGACGATGACCTGGGTGGTCGCAAGGCGACCTGGCCGGCGCAGTACCAGCGCGCAACCCATCGGGACCAGCCGATTCATGAGTCGGATCTGCGGGATTGATCGGTACAGGAATCGTGGTAAACATGAAAACCCGCCCTTGAACCGGCGGGTTTTTTTATTGGCTTCAACCCTGGAGAAACCCATGTTGCACCTGATCTGCGGCAAAATCGCGTCCGGCAAGTCGACCCTGACCCAGCAGTTGTCGCAGGCCCCCCAGGCGGTATTGATCAGCGAAGATGAGTGGCTGTCACGCCTTTATCCCGGGCAGATCAACGCCCTTGGCGACTATGTACGCTGCACCGGCCAACTGCGCGATGCGTTGACGGCGCATATCATTTCGTTGCTCAAGGCCGGTATCTCGGTGGTGCTGGATTTTCCCGCCAACACCTTGGCCAGTCGCCGCTGGATGCGTTCGTTGTTCGAGGGCGCGGGCGCTGACCACCAATTGCATTACCTGGACGTGCCGGACGAGGTCTGCAAGGCACGCCTGCGTGCGCGTAACGCCGCCGGCACCCACGCGTTCGAAACCAGCGACGCCCAGTTCGACCTGATCACGGGCTATTTCGAAGCGCCAACGCCTGCTGAAGGCTTCAATCTTGTTCACTATCAGCCATCGGAAACACAGCATGTTGATCAAGCGTGATCTCGCCGAAAAGGACCTGCCGCTGCTGGCGCTGATTGACCGCACCGAACGGGTCGAGGCGTGCTATCGGGTGGAACACGGCGAGTTGCTGCTGTACCCCGAATTCCACGACATGCGCGGCTGGCCCGAGGGCGAGGCCGAGCAGGACGCTGTGGCCCTGCATGCATGCCTCAAGCGCGGTGGTTGGCTGCACGGGGTGTTCGACGGTGAAAGGCTGCTGGCCGCCGTGGTGGTGGACAACCGGGTTATCCACACTCAGGGCCTGCAGATGCGCCAGCTCAAATTCCTGCATGTGAGCCACGGCGCCCGTGGCCTGGGCCTGGGTGGCCAGCTGTTTGCGCTGGCTTGTGGGCACGCCCGCGCAGCCGGCGCCGAGGCGTTATATGTATCGGCCACGGAGTCACGTAACACGGTGGAGTTCTATCTCAGGCACGGTTGCCGCCTGCTCAAACAGCCGGACCCCGAGCTGTATCAACAGGAACCGCACGACATCCATTTGTATCGCCCGCTTGTGGGATAGCGCTGTAGGTCATTGCCCTGTAAACGTTTTTTTCAAGTGATTACTCTAAAAAGTCTCACGCCCGGCAAGATAGTTTCTACGCTTACGGTAAGTCTGATCTCTGGCCCAGGAAGTCAGTCGGTTGATCCTCGCAGGCATTGCGTGTCGAGGGATGAGGTGATGGGCAATCAGGAGCAGTCGATTGATACGAGGAGACAGTCCATGGCCAAGTCTTGTGGTGTTGCGGGTGTTGTGTCGTCTTTTCTGGCCCGCAGGATGTCGTTGCGTGGCAAACGCTTGAGTTCGGACGAGGAGCAATTGCTGGAACAGTACCGCGCCCTCACCGAGAGTGATCAGGTGGCGATGCGGTACTTGATCGGGGCGATGAAGAGTATTTCGCGGTTCTGAAAGCGCCGAAGGGACGTTCCCACGCACGCGTGGGAACGTTCGCTATCAGGTGTACTTGCGCTTGTCTGGCGCAGGTGGGAAGTACTGGTACAGCCAGGTTTCACTCAAGGTACGGTCCTGGGTGCGGATGAACAGTCGCAGCTCAACCGGCTCCACACTGTCGCTGGTCGGGTACCAATCAAACAGGATCCGATAACCCTTGATGGCATCCAGCACCAATACGCTGAAGTCCTTGACCTCACCGTGGGAGCAGGTCACCACCGGTTCGATCCCGGTGCCTTCAGGCAACCGATCCAGCCCACCACCGTTGAAGTCCACGGCAAAGCGTCGCGCCCACACCTGTGGGTAATGCTCGCCCGGTGCCCAGCCTTCGGTGAAGCCGCCCATGCCCGAACGGGTAGCGTTAACCTGCGCCAGCGGCGTGCTGACCGGCGGCAGGGCGCTCCAGTAGAGCTTGTAGCCGTAGTTCAGGGATTCACCGGCCGCCACGGGCTTTTTCGGGGTCCAGAAGGCCACGATGTTGTCCAGGGTCTCGCCGGTTGTAGGAATTTCCAGCAGGTCGATCGAGCCTTCGCCCCACGCAGTTGTAGGTTCTACCCACAGGCTCGGGCGCTTGCTGTACCAGTCGACCGTGTCCTGGTAGCTGGCGAACTCATGGTCGGTCTGCACCAGGCCGAAGCCTTTCGGGTCGGTGTCGGCAAAGGCGTTGAATTGCAGGGTGGCCGGGTTGTTCAGCGGGCGGCAGATCCACTCGCCATTGCCGCGCCACATGGCCAGGCGGTCCGAGTCGTGGATTTGCGGGTGGATGGTGTCGCACATCCGCCGTTCATGGGTGCCGCAGCTGAACATGCTGGTCATCGGTGCAATGCCCAGCTGTTCGATGGCGGTACGCGCGTTGATATGGGCGTCGATCGCCATCACCACCTGGTTGGCCTGGCAGTCGATGTCGAAGCGGTAGGCACCGGTGGCGCTCGGCGAGTCCAGCAGGGCGTAGACCACGAAGCGGGTGCTGTCCTTGTCCGGGGTTTCGAACCAGAACTTGGTGAAGTCCGGGAACTCCTCGCGCTTTTTCGCGTAGGTGTCGATGGCCAGGCCGCGTGCGGAAAGGCCGTACTGGCCAGTGGAATCCACCGCCCGGAAGTAGCTGGCGCCGAGGAAGGACAGCACGTCATGGCGGTCCAGTTCCGGGGCCTTGAACAGCTTGAAACCGGAGAAACCCAGGTCGCCGGTCAGCTGTTTGGTGTCCACCGTGGTTTTTTCATAGTTGAACAGCGAAGGGCGGAAGTGCACTTCGCGGGCCTGGCGGGTTTTCGGATCGACGCTGTACATGCGCACCGGCGTCTTGAAACCCATGCCGACGTGGAAGAATTGCACGTCCAACTGGCCGTTCAGCTCCTTCCACAGGGAATGCTTGCCGTCGTAGCCGATGGCATTGAAATTCTGCGGGGTCATGGTCGCCAGGGTCGGCGGCAATACCTGCTTGGTGTCCTGGTAGCGATTGCTGGCCAGTTGCTTGGCCTGGATCTTCAGCGCCTCGAAATCGAAGGCCTGGGCCTCGCCATCGGCGGCGCGATTGCCCGCCCAGGCTTGAGCGGCCAGCAGGCCACTGGCCGACAGACCGGTGTAAGCCGCAATGGCCATGGACGCTTTGAGCAAATTCCTGCGGTGCATAAATACAACCTGTCGTGAACAATCCCGCGCCGTTCCTGGCACGTGCTGGATCAAGAAAAACGGTTCGGACATGCCTTCGGCCAAACGCAACGGACATTAAACAGATGCCAAATAGCTTAAGCGGTTCGGTGCGGAAGGAAAAATGATTGATGGCGGGTTGATGGCGTTGCATATGAAACAAGACGTTTCCATACAACGCTGGTGTCTGTGAAGATGGGATTTTCTGTGGCGAGGGGGCTTGTCCCCCGTTGGGCTGCGCAGCGGCCCCATTAAGGCCACCGCCCTTTCCAGGCAGGAATTCAAGTCAGCTTTTGGGGCTGCTACGCAGCCCAACGGGGGACAAGCCCCCTCGCCACAAAAGCCCTTCTGCTTGAAGAGCAGGGGTCAACCCACTTCACCTACCGCCCGATACGCCTCATCAATCGCCGCATGGGCATATGCACTCCACGCCGCGTCCGAGTTGGCGATGCTCACATGCCCCAGCGGTTTGCGCGCCAGGTCCTTCAGTTTTTCGCTTTCATCGGCATCGTCAAACAAGCTGTTGGAGAAGGTCGCATAGCCGTGTGACCAACGGTTTACAGTGATCGCCAGAATGTCGGTCTGGTGGTTGAAGCCGCCCGGGCCGAGCATGCGTTGCAGCTGATCCCGCAGTTGCGCTTCCAGTTGTTCAAACGTCTGCCCATACAGCTTGCCCCGCCCGGCGCGGGCCTGGTCGCGGCCGTTCATGCCGCTGTTGGGGCTGGTGGGCACGTACACCATGTGTAAACCGATCGGCTGCGTCGGGTCACGCGGGTGCTCGTAGCCGCCCATGCTCACCGGGTAGTCGAGCTTGATCCGGCTGTAGGGCTGGGTCGCCGCGTAGATCTCATGCACCCCCAGCTTCTGGAATGATGTCCAGTTGCGCACCACGACTTTGGTGTACACCAGCGGGTACTTCACGTTCTGGCTCAAGGCCTGGGCCTGCTGCTCCGGCAGGTCCCGCAGCAGGTACGGGATCATCATGTTGTAGCACGCCAGGATGCAGCGCTTGCCACGCACCTGTGCGAGTTGGCCACCACGGCTGTAGCCGATGTGCACGCCGTCACTGACGTTACGCACACTCACCGCCGTGCTGTTCAAGCGCACCCGCACCGGCGTCTTGGGTTGATCGAGTTTGGCGTAATCAAACGGCGCCAGCACGATGTCTTCCATGGTGTGCCCGGGCGCCACGGCCGGAATCAGGCTGCGCACCAGCAGCCGCGCCAGCGAGGCGTTGCCGTCGGGGAAGTGGTAGATGTAGGGCTCTTCCATTTCTGCCGCGGCTTCTTCGCTGATGGGCGCGAGGTTCATTCCGGCGAAGCCCGGGAAACCCACGCTGTAGGCATCGGCCGAAGCCACGGCGTCGATGCTCAAGGCCATGAAGTCGTTGGTGCGGCTCTGGAAGTACTTCACCGCGCCTTCCGACAATCCCACGTCCTTGAGCAGGAAATCGCGGTAGCTGGTGGCGGCCAGGTAGTCCGCCTTTTCCTCGGCGGTCTTGCCCGGCAAGTAATCCCTGGGGGCGACATGCAGGGCAATCAAAGCCTCGCGATCAGCTTGCGGCAGCGGGAAGTCATTGATGAAGTCGCTGATGGAGCGCGCATGCAATTGGTCCGGGGCGATGTCGTCGGCGACCATCGGCGTCGGGTCGCCGGTGACCAGTTTGTCTTCGCCGAAGTTTTCCTTGTCGAAGAACACCCCGCGTGACAGGCCAAGGCCCGGGTAGAACTCACGGTCAAACGCGGTCTCGAAGCGCTTGATGTTCACCCCGAGTTTCTTCAACAGTCCGTTTACTTCTTTGCTGTAAAGATGATTCGGCGACTGGAACGCTTCGCTGCCGCCGTAGCCGATGATCATCCGGCCACCGGCCTGGAATTCGTTGCGCTTGGCGTGGCCGCCGAAGTCGTCGTGGTTTTCCAGGATCAGGATCTTCGCCTTCGGGTGCTTCTCACGGTAGAACCACGCCGCCGACAAACCGCTCAGGCCACCGCCGACCACCACCAGGTCATAGTCCTCGGTGATCGGCAATTTGTCGGTGTCGAACACCTTCTTTTCCCAGCCCATCTGGTGGGCGATTTCGAACGAGCCGACATGGCTGCCACGCAAGCCGGTGAGGGCGGGCGGGTAGTAACGGCCATCGGGAGCGGCCTGGAGGATTTGCAACGGCGTCATGCCGGCGGCAATAGTGATGGCGACGCCGTTGAGGAAGTCGCGGCGGGTGATGTCCATGGGAACCTGCGAATTATTTATTGTTATGAGGAGATCCCCTGTGGGAGCGGGCCGTTGTGGCGAGGGAGCTTGCTCCCGCTGGGCTGCGTAGCGGCCCCAAAAATCCTGGGAGCGCTTCGCACTCCAGCGGGAGCAAGCTCCCTCGCCACAGTGAGCTCGCTTCGACAGGGGTTATGGGTCAGTGCTTGAACATCACATGGCGAACGGTGGTGTAGTCCTCCAGGCCATACATGGACATGTCCTTGCCATAGCCGGACAGTTTCTGACCGCCATGAGGCATTTCGCTGACCAGCATGAAGTGGGTATTCACCCAGGTGCAGCCGTACTGCAAACGCGCAGCCAGGCGGTGGGCGCGGCCGACATCGGCGGTCCATACCGACGACGCCAGGCCGTAGTCCGAATCATTGGCCCAGCCCAATACCTGGGCTTCGTCATTAAACTTGGTCACCGACACCACTGGCCCGAACACCTCGCGGCGCACGATCTCGTCGTCCTGCTGCGCGTCGGCCAACACCGTCGGCTCAAAGAAGAACCCGTTGCCTTCCACGGCCTTGCCGCCGGTGATCAGGCGGATGTGGGATTGCGCCACGGCACGCTCCACAAACCCGGCCACACGGTCGCGATGCTGTGCGGTAATCAGCGGGCCCAACTCGGTGGCAGGGTCATCCTGCAAACCGTATTTGATGCTGGCGACCGCCGCGCCGAGCTTCTCGACGAACGCGTCGTAGATATCGGCCTGTGCATAAATCCGGCACGCCGCCGTGCAGTCCTGGCCCGCGTTGTAGAAGCCGAAGGTGCGAATGCCTTCCACGGCCGCGTCGATATCGGCGTCGTTGAAGATGATCACCGGTGCCTTGCCGCCCAGTTCCATGTGCATGCGTTTGACGCTGTCGGCGGTGCTGGAAATGATATTGGCGCCGGTGGCAATCGAACCCGTCAGCGAGACCATGCGCACTTTCGGGTGATTCACCAGCGGGCTGCCCACGGACGGCCCACGGCCAAACACCAGGTTGAGCACACCAGCCGGGAAAATTTCAGCGGCCAGCTCCACCAAACGCAAGGCGGTCAGCGGGGTTTGTTCCGACGGCTTGAGCACCACGGTATTACCGGCGGCCAGCGCCGGGGCGATTTTCCAGGCGACCATCATCAGCGGGTAGTTCCACGGCGCGATGGAAGCAATCACGCCCACCGGGTCGCGGCGGATCATCGAGGTGTGGCCCGGCAGGTATTCACCGCCGGCCGAACCGCTCATGCAGCGGCTGGCACCGGCGAAGAAACGGAACACGTCGGCCACCGCCGGGATCTCGTCGTTCAGCGCGGCGCTGTAGGGCTTGCCGCAGTTGTCCGACTCCAGCTTGGCCAGCTCTTCCCCGTGGGCTTCGATGGCGTCGGCGAGTTTGAGCAGCAGCAGCGAGCGGTCTTTGGGCGGGGTCTGGGACCAGCCTTCAAACGCGCTGTCGGCGGCGCGCACGGCGGCGTCGACCTGGGCTTCGCTGGCTTCCTTGATCTCTACCAGTACCCGGCCCAGTGCCGGGTTGAACACCGGCTGCGCCGGGCCTTCGCCTTCGACCAGTTGGCCGTTGATCAGCAGTTTGGTTTGCATGTTCGTGTCCTCTTCAAACAATTATTTACCGCCACTACCGGCCACGCTTTCGCCGCCGCGGGTCAGGTAATAGGCACCCAGAATCGGGAACATCGTCACGATCATCACCAGCATCGCCACCACGTTGGTCACCGGCACATCCCGTGGCCGGCTCAACTGGTTGAGCAGCCACAGCGGCAAGGTGCGCTCGTGGCCGGCGGTGAAGGTGGTGACGATGATTTCGTCGAACGACAGCGCAAACGCCAGCATGCCGCCGGCCAGCAACGCCGAGCCGAGGTTGGGCATGATGATGTAGCGGAAGGTCTGCCAGCCGTCGGCTCCGAGGTCCATCGAGGCTTCGATCAGGCTGTGGGAAGTGCGGCGCAAACGGGCGATCACGTTGTTGTAGACGATCACCACGCAGAAGGTCGCGTGGCCGACGATGATGGTGAACATCCCTGGCTCGATGCCCAACGTCTTGAAGGTCGCCAGCAACGCGATACCGGTGATGATCCCCGGCAGCGCAATCGGCAGGATCAGCATCAGCGAGATGCCCTGCTTGCCGAAGAACTCCCGGCGATACAACGCTGCCGAGGCCAGGGTGCCGAGCACCATCGCAATCAGCGTGGCGATGGCCGCGATTTGCAGCGACAGCTTGATCGCTTCCAGCACGTCCGGCCGCGAGAAGGCCACGCTGAACCACTTCAGGGTGAAGCCCTGGGGTGGAAAGCTGAACGCCGCCTCTTCGGTGTTGAAGGCGTAGAGGAAGATGATCAGGATCGGGAAGTGCAGGAAAACCAACCCACCCCAGGCCGCGATTTTTAAGCTCAGTGAGGCTTTTTCAGAGTGCATCGAAGGCCCCCAGACGTTTGACGATGGACAGGTAAACCGCGATCAGCACGATCGGCACCAGGGTGAACGCTGCGGCCATGGGCATGTTGCCGATGGCGCCTTGTTGCGCGTACACCATGCCGCCGACGAAGTAACCCGGCGGGCCCACCAGTTGCGGCACGATGAAGTCGCCCAGGGTCAGCGAGAACGTGAAGATCGAACCTGCTGCAATCCCCGGCACCGACAGCGGCAGAATCACTTGCATGAAGGTCTGGCGCGGCTTGGCGCCGAGGTCTGCCGAGGCTTGCAGCAACGACGGCGGCAAACGCTCCAGCGAGGCCTGGATCGGCAAAATCATGAACGGCAGCCAGATGTACACAAACACCATGAACCGCCCCAAATGCGAGGTGCTCAAGGTGCTGCCGCCCACGCCGGGAATGCCCATGATGAATTGCAACGCCGGCTCCAGGCCCAGGTGCTGCACGAACCACTGCGCTACGCCGCCCTTGGCCAGCAGCAAGGTCCAGGCGTAGGCCTTGACGATGTAGCTGGCCCACATCGGCATCATCACGGCGATGTAGAAAAACGCCTTGGTCTTGCCCGTGGTGTAGCGCGCCATGTAGTAGGCGATGGGGAACGCGACGATGGCGCTGGCGATGGACACCACGACCGCCATGCTCAAGGTGCGCACGATGATGTCGAAGTTCGACGGCTGGAACAGTGCGGCGAAGTTGGCCAGGGTCAGGTCCGGCGTGACCGCCATGGTGAAGTCGTCAAAGGTATAGAACCCTTGCCACAGCAGGGTCAGCAACGAACCCAGGTAGATCGCGCCGAACCAGATCAGCGGCGGCACCAGCAGCAGCGACAGGTACAGGTTGGGCTTCTTGTACAGCAGGTTGGAAAACCTGCGCATTGGGGGTTGGGACAGGGCCAGGCTCATGTCACACCTCGCCTGCGATGTCGGTCAACGGCGTCATGGCTTCCCGCGCCCAGCGCGCGGTGATGGACTGGCCGACCTGATGCCCGGCGGTGGTGTCCAGCCATTGGTTGTTGGCCTGGCTGATGTTCAGGGCCTGGCCGTTTTCCAGTTTCAGTTCATAGCGGGTGGCGCTGCCCTGGTACTGGATATCGTGCAGCAAGCCGCTGACTTCCACTTCACCGCTGCCCAGCGGGCCTTCGGCGAAACGCACGTGTTCCGGGCGGATCGAGAATGGCTGCGGGTTACCGCTCAAGCGTTGCGCCAGTTCGCCGCGAATCACGTTGGAGGTGCCGACGAATTCCGCGACGAAGGTGGTGGCGGGCTTCATGTACAGGTTGCGCGGGGTGTCGACCTGTTCGATGCGGCCCTTGTTGAACACGGCCACGCGGTCGGACATCGACAGCGCTTCGGTCTGGTCGTGGGTCACGAAAATGAAGGTGATGCCGAGCTGGCGTTGCAACTTCTTCAGCTCGCTTTGCATCTGTTCGCGCAGCTTCAGGTCGAGGGCGCCCAAGGGCTCATCGAGCAGCAGCACACGCGGGCGATTGACCAGTGCGCGAGCCAGGGCCACGCGTTGACGCTGGCCGCCGGAGAGTTGCACCGGCTTGCGGTCGCCGTAGCCGCCGAGGGCCACCATGCCCAGGGCTTCTTCGGCGCGGTTGAGGCGTTCGGTCTTGGCCACGCCTTTGACTTTCAGGCCGTAGGCCACGTTGTCCCGCACGTTCATGTGGGGGAACAGCGCGTAATCCTGGAACACCGTGTTCACGTCGCGCTGATACGGTGGCAGGCCGGCGGCTTCTTCGCCGTGAATACGGATGGAGCCGGCACTCGGTTGTTCGAAACCGGCGATCAGGCGCAGGCACGTGGTTTTGCCCGAGCCGGAAGGGCCGAGCATGGAAAAGAACTCGCCGTCCTGGATATCGATGGAAACCCGGTCAACGGCTTTCACTTCGCCGAACTGACGGGAAACGTGGGTGAATTGGACTGCAAGCGTCATGGTGCGGTGCTCCAAAAAGGTACGGGTCGTCGCAGCGGCCCGGCCTGGACTTCTGAAAAATCTATCAATAGCGGTGAGAACCCTTGTAGGAGCCGGCTTGCCGGCGATGGCGGCCTTGAATACTGCAAAGAACTCAAGGGCCTCATCGCCGGCAAGCCGGCTCCTACAGGAAGGCGGTGTCAGCGCCCGCCCATGATCGCGATGTAATCCTGGGTCCAGCGGCTGTACGGCACGAACTTGCCGCCTTCAGCCTGCGGGGTTTTCCAGAAGGCGATCTTTTCGAACTGGTCGAAGCCGTTGGTCTTGCAACCCTCTGCGCCCAGCAGCTCGCTTTCCTTGCACGCAGCAGGCACCGCCGGCAGCGAACCGAACCACGAGGCCACATCACCCTGGACCTTCGGCTGCAGCGACCAATCCATCCACTTGTAGGCACAGTTCGGGTGCTTGGCATCGGTGTGCAGCATGGTGGTATCCGCCCAGCCGGTGGCGCCTTCCTTTGGAATGGTCGAGGCAATCGGCTGCTTCTCGTTCACCAGGCCGTTGACCTGATACGGCCAGGCGCTGGAGGCCACCACGCCTTCGTTCTTGAAGTCACTCATTTGCACGGTGGTGTCGTGCCAGTAGCGGTGGATCAACGGTTGCTGGGCGCGCAACAGGTCGAGCACGGCCTTGTACTGGGTTTCGGTCAGCTCGTACGGGCTCTGGATGCCCAGTTCCGGCTTGGTGGCCTTGAGGTACAGCGCCGCGTCGGCGATGTAGATCGGGCCGTCATACGCCTGCACACGGCCTTTGTTCGGCTTGCCGTCCGGCAGGTTCTGCGCATCGAACACCACGTTCCAGCTGGTAGGCGCGGTCTTGAACACGTTGGTGTTGTACATCAACACGTTCGGGCCCCACTGGTACGGCGTGCCGTACGTCTGCTGGCCGACCACGTACCACGGCGCATCCTTGAGGCGCGGGTCGATGTTCTTCCAGTTGGGAATCAGCGACGTGTTGATCGGCTGCACACGCTTGCCGCCGATCAGCCGCAACGAGGCATCGCCCGACGCGGTGACCAGGTCGTAGCCGCCCTTGGCCATCAAGCTCACCATCTCGTCGGAGGTGGCGGCGGTCTTGACGTTGACCTTGCAGCCGGTATCTTTCTCGAAACCGGTGACCCAGTCGTAGTTCTTGTCGCTTTCGCCACGTTCGATATAGCCGGGCCAGGCGACGATATCCAGTTGGCCTTCACCGGCACCCACCGCCTTGAGCGGTTCGGCGGCCTGGATGCTGACACTGGCCAGCAGCGCGGTGGTCAGGGCACTGAGCAGTGCGGTCTTGTGCGCAGACATGGGGGTTCCCTCTTCTTTAATTATGGTCGGGGCAGTTTTTGCAGCAGGTGGTGCATGAGCGTAGTTGTTGTTTTAAAGATGCTGGCCGTGGCGCGCCATGATGTGTCGCACCACGCTGTAGTCCTGTAGCGAATCGCTGGACAGATCTTTCCCATACCCCGAGCGCTTCAAGCCGCCGTGGGGCATTTCGCTGACCAGCATGAAATGGCTGTTGATCCAGGTGCAGCCGTACTGCAGGCGCGACGCCACTTGCATCGCCTTGTCCAGGTTCTGGGTCCACACGGAAGAGGCCAGGCCGTATTCCGAGTCGTTGGCCCAGTCCACAGCCTGTTCCAGCTCGTCGAAGCGGGTCACGGTGACCACCGGGCCGAACACTTCGCGCTGCACGATTTCATCATTCTGTTTACAACCGGCCAGCAACGTTGGCTGGTAGAAGAACCCGGCACCGGAGTGCACGGCGGCACCGGTGATGCGTTCGATATGCGGCTGGCCGAGGGCGCGCTCGACAAAACTGGCCACGCGGTCGCGCTGGCGGGTGCTGATCAGCGGGCCGAGTTCGTTGTCGGCATCGCGCTTGCCGGCAAACCGCAGGCTGCTGACGGCGGCGCCGAGGTCGGCGACCAATTTGTCGTGGATGCCGGCCTGGGCGTAGATGCGGCACGCGGCGGTGCAGTCCTGGCCGGCGTTGTAATAACCGTAGGCGCGCACGCCTTCGACCACCGCTTGCAGGTCGGCGTCGTTGCACACGATCACCGGGGCTTTGCCGCCCAATTCAAGGTGAGTGCGCTTAAGCGTCTTGGAGGCGGCCTGGAGGATTTTCTGCCCGGTGACGATATCGCCGGTCAACGACACCATGCGCACTTTCGGGTGGCTGATCAAATGGCTGCCGACGCCTTCGCCACCGCCACACAGAATGTTGATCACCCCGCGCGGCAACAGTTGGCTCAGTGCGGGCGCCAGGGCCAGGATCGACAGCGGCGTATGTTCCGACGGCTTGAACACCAGGGTATTACCGGCGGCCAGGGCCGGGGCGATTTTCCAGGCGGCCATCATCAGCGGGTAGTTCCATGGCGCGATCGAGGCGACCACACCAATCGGATCGCGGCGCACCATGCTGGTGTAGCCCGGCAGGTATTCGCCGCTCAGTTGCCCGGTCTGGCAGCGCACGGCGCCGGCGAAGAAGCGGAACACATCGACGGTGGCGCTCAAGTCATCCTGGCGCGCGAGGTGCAACGGTTTGCCGCAGTTCAGCGATTCCAGGCGCGCGAGGTAGTCGGCTTGTTTTTCGATGGCATCGGCGATGCCCAGGAGAATGTTCGAACGCTGCTGGGGCGTGGTCCGCGACCAGCCGGCAAAAGCGCGGTGGGCGGCGAGGATCGCGGCTTCAACCTGCTCGGTGCTGGCTTCGGCGATGTGGGTGAGGATTTCACCGGTGGCCGGGTTGATGATCGGCTCGACAAACCCCTGGCCCGGGACCAGTTCGCCGTCGATCAGCAACGCAGTGAGCAGCGGTGTGGGCGCGCCAGACATTTTTCGCGATCTCTTTTCTTGTGTGGTCATGGCTGTTCTCGTGCGAGGCGCCTGACCTTCTCTTAGGGGATGAGCAGAGACTAGAGGTCAGGCGCGAGGTCAACAAATACTAAATACTGAAAGCAGCATTCGATTAAATAGATGGCTTGCGCGGGTGCGGCTGTTCGCGGGCTACCGTCAGGAACGGGTCCACCAGCGCCGGGCGCGCCGTGCCCCGGCGCCAGGCCAGGCCCACGTCGAGGGTTTGGCTGAGGTCGGCAATCGGCCGGGCCTCGATGATGTCGCCTTCCAGGGACCAGGGGCGGTAGGTCATGTCTGGCTGAATCGACACGCCCAGGCCGGCGGCGACCAGGCTTCGCACGGCTTCCGTCGACGCGGTACGCAGCGTGACCCGGGGTTGTAGCCCGGCGCTGGTCCACATGCGCTGGGCGTTGTGGCCCATTTCATCGACGTTCAACTGAATCAGCGGCTCGCGCGCCACGTCGGCGAGGTTGATGCTGTCGTGTTCCAGCAGCGGGTGCTGGGCCGGCAGCCACAGGCGGTGGGGTGAGTGGGTCAGCACTTCGGTTTGCAGGGCGTGGCGGTCTTCGAGGTTGGAGAGGATCAACACGCCGACGTCGATTTCACCGCTGACCAGCAAGTGCTCGATGTAGGGGCGCTCGTCTTCCATCACGCGGATTTCCACATTGGGGTAGGCGCGCTGGAAGCGGGTGAGCAAATCCGCCAGGTAATAGCCGGCCACCAGGCTGGTTACGCCGATGATCAGTTGCCCGGCCACCTGGTCGGTGCTCTGTTGCAGGCTGCGTTTGGCGTTGTCGACGGTGGCGAGGATCAGGTGGGCCTGGCGCAGGAACTGGTGGCCCTGGTGAGTCAGGGTCATGCCCTTGGCGTGGCGGTTGAACAGGTTGACGCCGATTTCCTGTTCCAGTTGCTGGATTGCCAGGGTCAGGGTGGACTGGGAGATGAAGGCGGTCTGGGCGGCGGCGGAGATCGAGCCGGTCTCGGCCACGGCGATGAAGTGACGGATCTGACGCAAGGTCATCATGCTGGAATTACCAGTGGGGTGTTTTTATAGATTTGTTCGAGTGTATATCGTTTTAATTGAGGGGTAAGCGCGTTACATCTGGAAGCACTCTAGATCGGGGGTTTTTGGCACTTAGTTTTACGCTGGGGGCCTATTGGTCCTGTGACCCTGAGTTTCTGGAGGCTGTGAATGAATACCCGTGGATTGCTTGATCAACTGCTCAAATCCGGCCAGGACATGCTGCAGAACAAGGCTGGCGGGCAGCGTAAAGGTGAGGACAAAGGTGCCCTCGGTGGCTTGCTCGGCAGCGGCGGGCTGGGCAGTTTGCTCGGTGGTGCGGGTGGGGGCGCCCTGGCAGCCGGTGCTATGGGGCTTTTGTTGGGGAACAAGAAAGCTCGCCAGTTTGGTGGCAAGGCGCTGACCTACGGCGGGTTGGCTGCGTTGGGCGTGATTGCCTACAAGGCCTATGGCAATTGGCAGGCGCAGCAGGCCAGTGCGCCCCGGGGTGAGCCGCAGACTATTGATCGCTTGCCGGCCGCTCAGGTTGAGCTGCATAGCCAGGCGATTCTCAAGGCGCTGGTGGCGGCGGCCAAGGCGGATGGGCATGTGGATGAACGCGAGCGTGAGTTGATCGAAGGGGAGTTTGTGAAGCTGGACAACGACCGCGAGTTGCAGCAATGGCTGCATGCCGAGCTGAACAAGCCTCTGGATCCGGCAGATGTGGCTCGGGCGGCCAGTACGCCGGAGATGGCGGCTGAGATGTATATCGCCAGTGTGATGTTGGTGGATGAGGAGAACTTCATGGAGAAGTCTTATCTCGATGAGTTGGCGCGGCAGCTTAAGTTGGAGCCGGGGTTGAAGGCTGAGCTTGAGAAACAGGTGCGGCAGGTGGTGGCTGGTTGATTGTGTACATATCCGTTTCTTTGGTAACGGCTGCTTAGGGTTCCGCTCTTACAGCGGGTCACTTTGGAAAAGCCCCAAAGTAACCAAAGGGCTCTGCCCCGCCTGTCGGCACCTCGCTCAGGCTCGGTGTTCCCTCACTCCGGGATTGCTCCGCGGGCCGCCGCGACGGGGCGTCCCTGCCCCGTCGCGGCTAAACCGGCGTCCTGCCGGTTTACCCGCTCCTCAATCCCTGCGTTCGGCCTCGGGCTTATTGGGGCAGTCAGAGCCAGATCAAGATCAAAAGCAAGAGCACAGCGGCCTACAGGCCGGCTTGAGTGGTAGAAGCCAGAGCAAAA
>NZ_AHHC01000093.1:0-166185 GCF_000242655.1 Pseudomonas sp. PAMC 25886 | reverse complement strand
AAGCCCCCTCACCACAGACAAGCCTCCCTGCAACAGGACAGCCCCCTCACCACAGACAAGCCCCCCTGCCACAGGACAAACCCCCTCACCACAATGGGTGTGTTACCACCGCGCCTTGTTGAGTGCCTCGGCAAACGCCATCAACTTCGGCGAGTACTGCCGCGACGGCGGATACACCAGCGATATCGCCCGGCTGCGCCCGGCAAAATCCTCCAGCAAGGGCACCAGGCGCCCGGCCGCCAGATCGTCTCTCACCGCAAAATCCATCACCTGGGCGATGCCAAACCCACCGACAGCACCGTCCACCAGCGCGTCGCCGATATCAAAGATAAGCCTTCCTTCGACGCTTACGTCCTGCACTTTGCCATCGAGCATGAATTGCCAGTCCACCAGCCGGCTGGTGCGCAGGTTGCGCACGGTCAGGCAGTTGTGGTCCTTGAGTTCATCGACGGTCTGCGGTGTGCCAAAACGCGCAAGGTACGCCGGGGCGGCAACGGTGACCCAGCGCAGCGGCGGCAGCGCCCGGGCGATCAGGCGCTGATCCTGGATATCGCCGGTGCGCAGCAAGGCGTCAAAGCCTTCATCGACGATGTCCACCAGGCGGTCGGTCATTACCGCTTCGATGCGCAGGTCGGGGTATTGCAGGGTCAATTCGCCGATTACCGGCATCACCACCTTGCGACCGAACAACGACGGCGTGCTGATTTTCAGCAGGCCGGACGGTGAACTGCGGCGGTCGAGCATCTGCTGCTCGGCTTCGGCCAGTTCCGCCAGCAGCGGCGCGCTGCGTTCATAGAGCATTTGCCCGTCGGGCGTGAGGCTGACGCTGCGGGTGTTGCGTTGCAGCAGGCGCACGCCCAACTGGTTTTCCAGCCGGGAAATGGCCCGGGACAATCCGGATTGAGTCAGCCCCAAGTCCCCGGCAGCACGGGTGAAACTGCGGGTTTCGGCGACGCGAACCAGCAGGCGAACAGCGTTCAGGTCCATGATTAAAGTCATTACTGAAAGAGTGATAAGGCTATTTATCATCTGTTGAGCATGAAAGACACTGGCGCCTCTCATTTTCTGGCAGGACGCTGTGATGTCTTTCTCTCGACCCTCAGGCTGGATGCTGTTGCTGCTGGCGACCGCGCAACTGATCATCGCCCTGGACGCGACCATCGTGTTTGTCGCGCTGCCGCAGATCGGCAGCCACCTGGGGTTTTCCGCCCAGCAATTGCAGTGGGTGGTCAGCGCCTACAGCGTGGCGTTCGGTGGTTTCCTGCTGCTGGGCGGCCGCGCGGCCGACCTGTTGGGCAAGCGGCGCTTGTACATCCTCGGCCAGTCGCTGTACGCGCTGTCATCCCTGGCGGCGGTGCTCGGTGGCAGCGCATTGTTGCTGGTGCTGGCCCGGGCGGTGCAGGGCGTGGGCGGGGCGCTGTTGTTCCCGGCCACGTTGGCGCTGATCAACACTCACTACGCCGAAGGCCCGGCCCGCAACCGTGCGTTTGCGGTATGGAGCGCGGCGTCGGCGGCGGGCCTGGCCTTGGGTGCGTTGCTCGGCGGCGTGCTGACCCAGGCCTGGGGCTGGGAAGCGGTCTTCCTGGTGAACGTGCCATTGGCCGGCGCCTGCGCTTTGGCGGCGCGCTACTGGATCCCCGCCGATGGCGAGCGGGCCCGTGGGCGCAATTTTGACATCAGCGGCGCGTTGACCGTGACGCTGGGCGGCACGTTGCTGGTGTTCGCCCTGGTGCAAGGGCCTGAGTGGGGCTGGGCGGCGCCATCGACCCTCGGCTGCATGGCCGTGGCGTTGGCGCTGCTGGGGTTGTTCGCCTGGATCGAACACCGGGGCCGTGACCCCTTGATGCCGCTGCGGCTGCTGGGCTATCGCGAGTTGCGCATGGCCATGGTGTTGACCGCGGTATTCATGAGCAGCTTTGGCGTGCAGTACTACTTTCTGGCGGTGTATTACCAGCAGGTCTACGGCTACAGCGTGCTGCAGGCGGGGTTGGCGTTTTTGCCAGCGACCCTGGTGTGCACCGGCGGTATCTGGCTGGCTGAACGATCATTGGCGCGCCTGGGCTTGCGCACCACCCTGGTCAGCGGCCAGTTGGCGGGGGCGGTGGGCATCGCCCTGGTGTGCGTGGCGTTGCCGACGGGGGCGGGATTCTGGTCGCTGCTGCCGGGGATTTTCATCCTGAGTATCGGCCAGGGCATGACCTGGACGGCAATGTGGGTGGCTGCCGGCCTGGGCATTCGGCCAGGAGAGCAGGGCGTGGCGGCGGGCATGGCGTCCACCAGCCAGCAGATTGGCGGCGCATTGGGGCTGGCGTTGCTGGTGTCGTTGGCGAATGCCGGCGGGTCGACGGGTGCGGCGCAGGCGGGTGGGATCGAACTGGCGTTGTGGTGGAGCGCGGCGATTGCCCTGGCGGGAGCGGTGCTGGCGTTAGCGCTTAAAGAACGAGCTCCAGCGTCGAATACGATTTCGGCAGCGACATAGTTCAATGGTAGGAGCTGGCTTGCTGTGGTGAGGGGGCTTGCCCCCCGACGGGTTCACCACAGATTGATGGGGCTGCTTCGCAGCCCAACGCGGGGCAAGCCCGCTCGCCACAGCAAGCCCGCTCGCCACAACAAGCCCGCTCCCACATTTTTGATTGTATTCCAAAGGCGGGATTTTCAGCGCCCGAGCATCTTCACCCAGCGCGACGGCGGCATGCCGAAGGTGCTGCGAAACTGGCGGGTCATGTGGCTCTGGTCGGTGAAACCGGCGGTCAGCGCGGCATCCACCAGTGACTGGCCCTGGCCCAGCAGGCTGCGCACCAGGTCCAGGCGACGCATGGTCAGGTAGCGATAAGGGCTGGTACCAAACAACAATCGAAAATCCCGCGACAACGCCCAGCGGTCGCGGTTGGCGTATTCCGCCATTTCATCGAGGGTGATCGGGCGGCCGAGCGCGCTGTGGATAAATTCCCGCGCGCGCTCGGCGGCGCGGTAGTCGAAGGTCTTGCGGTTCACCGTGATGCCCGACGCATTGTTCAGCGCCTGGGCCAGGTCAAACATCGCGTCCTGTTCCTGCAACGGATCAATCGGGCAATCCAGGCTTTGCAGCAACACTTCGCTGGCGCGGTACAGCCACGGGTCGCTGGACAGCCCGCCGGGAATAAACGGCAACGGCTTGCCGCCGAGCACCTGCTGGATCAGCGCCGGCTCCACGTAAATCATCCGGTATTTGAAGCCTTCCTCGCTGCCGGCCCAACCGTCATGCACTTCGTCGGGATGGATCACCATGGTCCGCCCCGGCAGGCTGTGGGTCATGCCGCCGCGATAGTGAAAACTCTGCACGCCGAACAGGGTGCGGCCGATGGCGTAGGTGTCGTGGCGATGGGGGTCGAAGCCAAACCCGGCAAAATACGCCTCGATACGCTCCAGGCCACTGGCGTGGGGCGCGCGGTGCAGCCAGTCGAGAGAGGGTTTGGTCATGGTGAAAGCCGCAAGTCGGGACGCAAATACGTTAACCCAGTGTGACCGGGCTGTCTGCCGTGGTCTTGAACGATTGTGCCAGCACCGGAACGACGGCGGCAGGGATCCGATTTATACGTGGATATCGCAAATCATTAAAAAATGATTGTTTTACGATAATTTATCGTTTATTTTTCGCCTCACATTAACCCCCGAGGCTTACCCATGAATTCCCAACGTCTTGCCCAACTTAGCCAGCGCATGGCACTGCTCACCCTGTTGTTGATTGTCGCGATGCTGCTGCTCAATACCACCGCGTGGCTTTACCCGGTACAAAGCGCTTCGGTTGGGTTTGGTTTCGCCTTGAGTGCTCAACAGATCGAGGGGCGGGCCGAGATGGTCGCGGCGTTCCCTTGGTGGCAGACCCTGGGCGGTGTCCTGCTCTCCAGCATTCCCCTGATGGCGCTGGTGTCGGGCTTGAATCATTTGCGCCAGCTGTTTCAGAACTATGCCCGTGGCGAGTATTTTTCCAGCGCCGCCGCCCAGCACTTGGGTAAAGTAGGCCGGGCCGTGGCACTGTGGGTGTTGCTGGATTTTCTGTGCGAGCCATTGCTCAGTGTCTGGGTCACGATGAATGAGCCGGTTGGCCAGCGGCTGCTCACCTTGAGTTTCACCCCGCCCAGCATCGTTGCGCTGTTTCTCGCCGGCTGCATCTCGGTGATCGCGCGTATCCTGTGGCAGGCCAGTGAAGTGGATTCTGAAAACCGCACGTTTGTTTGAGAACAGCATGTCTATTGTCATTGAGTTGGACGTTATGCTCGCCCGGCGCAAGGTCAAGTCCAAGGACCTGGCCGCCGCCATTGGTATCACCGAACAAAACCTGTCATTGCTCAAGCAAGGCAAGGTCAAGGGCATACGGCTGGCGACCCTGGACGCAATCTGCAAGTATCTGGAGTGTCAGCCGGGTGACCTGTTGGTGCACGAACCCGAACCTGAGCTGTAAACGGCAAGGATCTTTTAATTCCCTTAAGGATGGATCAATCGATGCTTTTCCCCAGCCTGCCGTATGCCGCGCCATTGTTGTCGCTGGCCTTGCTCTGGACCGTCGCGGTGGTGACGCCCGGCCCGAACTTCTTCAACACCGCGCAACTGGCCGCCAGTTGTTCACGCCGCCATGGCGTGGTGGCGTCGGCTGGCGTGGCCACCGGCACCGTGATGTGGGGCCTGGCAGGCGGCTTGGGGATCAAGTCGTTGTTCACTGCCGCGCCCATGTTGTACCTGGCGTTCAAGATCATCGGCGGCTGCTACCTGATTTACCTGGGGTTGAAGCTGTTCAAACGCTCGGCACCGTCGATGGCCCAGAACCTGTTGCCCGACGAACCGCGTCGCTCGTTGTTCTCCGCCTGGCGCCTGGGCCTGCTGGGCAACCTGTCCAACCCCAAGGCGGCGTTGTTCGTCGCGACGATCTTTGCGTCCACCATGCCGCAGTCACCGTCGCCGATGCTGTTGACCCTGGCCGTGATCACCATGGCGACGCTGTCGTTCAGTTGGTATTCCTGCGTGGCGCTGGTGTTTTCCAGTGAACGCATGGCCAACGTCTACAGCCGCTCGCGCAAGTGGCTGGACCGGTTTGCCGGTGGTTGTTATGTGCTGTTCGGGGCCACGCTGGTAGCGAATCGCTGACGGCTCATGGTAAGAAGCCTTACTTTCAAACGTGAGGCCGATCATGAGCAAGCTGCGGGTAGGGATTATTTTTGGTGGCCGTTCGGCCGAGCACGAAGTGTCGCTGCAATCGGCGCGCAACATCGTCGATGCACTGGACCGTTCGCGCTTCGAGCCGATCCTGATCGGCATCGACAAGGCCGGCCACTGGCACCTCAACGACACCTCGGGCTTTTTGCTCAACGAGGAAAACCCGGCGCTGATCGCCCTCAACCAATCCAACCGCGAACTGGCCGTGGTGCCGGGCAAGGCCAGCCAGCAGCTGGTGGAAACGGCCAGCCAGGCCACCCTGGAACATGTCGACGTGATCTTCCCGATCGTCCACGGCACCCTCGGCGAAGATGGCTGCCTGCAAGGCCTGCTGCGCATGGCGGACTTGCCGTTTGTCGGCTCCGATGTGCTGGGGTCGGCCGTGTGCATGGACAAGGACATCAGCAAACGCCTGCTGCGCGATGCCGGGATTGCCGTGACACCGTTCATCACCCTCAACCGTCGCACGGCGGCGCGAACCACCTTCGAACAAGCCCGGCAGAAACTCGGAGTGCCGATGTTCGTGAAACCCGCGAACCAGGGGTCATCCGTGGGCGTGAGCAAGGTGAGCAGCGAGGCTGAATATCAGGCCGCCGTAGAACTGGCCCTCGGGTTTGATGAAAAGGTGCTGGTGGAGTCGGCGGTAAAAGGCCGGGAAATCGAATGCGCCGTGTTGGGCAACGAGAATCCCATCGCCAGTGGTTGCGGCGAGATCGTGGTACGGGACGGTTTCTACTCCTACGACAGCAAATACATCGATGACCAGGCGGCCCAGGTGGTGGTGCCGGCGGACATCAGTGTTGAAGACAGCGAGCGCATTCGCGCCTTGGCCATCGAAGCGTTTGAGACGTTGGGCTGTGCCGGGCTGGCGCGGGTGGATGTGTTTCTGACGGACGAGGGCGAGGTGCTGATCAACGAGATCAACTCGTTGCCGGGTTTTACCCGCATCAGCATGTACCCCAAGTTGTGGCAGGCGGCGGGCATGAGCTACAGCGAGCTGGTGAGCCGGTTGATCGAGCTGGCGCTGGAGCGGCATGCGGGGCGTAAGGGGTTGAAGATCAGCCGGTAGCCCAGGAATGCCATCAGGCGTTACTGAGGACTTCTCGAAAAACGTCCGGCCTGATGGCTGCTATATGCAGCAATGAACGTGCTGCGCCGGACGGAGAGCGGCGGCCTTGCTCCCATTCTTGAAGCGTTCGTACAGAGACTCCCAGCAATTCGGCGAACTTGGGTTGCGACAGCCCAGTTTTACTTCGGGCCTCGGCGGCTTGGGTGATTTCGACGTGATGGACCTGGCCATGACGACCTTCCTTGACATCAATAACGGCAGCCAGCAATTCCTCGCCGATGTTGCGTTTGGCGTCACGTTCCTTAAGTTGTTTCTCAGTGAGTGGCATGGTTCATTTCCTTGGCGATTTTGTAGAGGACATGCGCGGGAATATTCTCGGTGGCACCTTTGCCATAAATCAGCAGGGCAACCAGTGCACCACACGCCAATTGTGTTGTGTAGATGATCCGCACTGAGCTGCTCTTGCCTCGGCCTTCAAGGCTCCAGCGTACTTTTCGGCAACCACCAGAGCCTGGAATGACAGTTCCTGAGCCGGGGTGGTTGGCGAGAAAAGCCATAAAAATACCCCGTTCTTCTTCGGTCCAGTAATCGGGCCATAGCTTGCTGAATAGTGGCGACTCGATGATCGTTAACACGCAAAATTCTACGTCTTTGACGTAGCCTCTGGCAAGGAATGGCGGGGCCAGAAAATGTCAGCGGATGGAGTGGTATTCAAGAAGCGTTGTATCGCAAAAGATGACAGCCTATGGGCTCCCCAAGGCTAGTAGCTACGAGAACTGTAGGGGGCTTCCCATCACTCTGCGCGAGCAATCCACGAATACAACAACGTCTTGCGCTCCGTACTGTCATGCGTCCTTCGGCGATAACTCGCAAACGCCGGCGAGGTGCAATACGTGCACACCTCGCTCACCTCGACCTGCTCACGCTTTATGCCGGCGGCCTCCAGCAAGATCAGCGCATAACGACTCAAATCAAACCACGCACTCAAGGCCTGCCTGGGTTCTGGCGGCTGAATCTCCGGTGCCAACAACGGCTCCGGCTGCTCGAGCGTCCACGGCGCATTCCCGTCCGGCCATAAGTGACCCTGACTCGCCTGCAACTGCGCGACAAACTCGCCGCTCACCTCATAGCAACACGGCTTGATCGACGGCCCGATCGCGATCCGCAATTGTTCCAGCGCCACTCCCTCGGCGCTGAACCGTTGCATGGCATTGGCGATGATCCCGCCTTGCAGCCCCTTCCAGCCGCCATGAATTGCCGCGACAAAATCTCCGCTCTCCGAAGCCATCAGCAACGGCAAACAGTCGGCAGTGATCACCGCGATCGGCTGCACATCCCGGCTGAAAACCCCATCGGCCTCAACCGTATTGGCCGTAAGCTCCGCGCTCCATTCAATGGTCGTGGTGCTGTGCACCTGCTTGCAGATGAACACGTCGTCAGGCCGCAATGGATCGTCAATCGAACAGAACCCATGGTCGACGCCAACCAGGGCGCCGAGGTTATTTGCCTTGTGCACGCGCAGCTCTCCAGTGAGTCACATCAGTCCCCGAGGGCCTCGCCTTCACGGCGTGGGTCCGCACCGCCGACCAACGATACCTTGCCCTGGGCATCACGCACCCGAACGATTGCCTGGGCGCCGCTGGTCATGTCGATTTCACTCAGGGCGTGGCCCTTGTCCTTCAGCGCCTGTTTCAACGGCGCACTGAACAAGCCGGCTTCCAGTTCGGTCGCCCCGTTGCGGCTGCCGAAGTTGGGCAGGCCGACGGCGGCTTGCGGGTCGAGGTTCCAGTCGAGCATGGCCACCAGGGCTTTGCTCACGTATTCGATGATCTGCGAACCGCCCGGGGAACCGACCGTGGCCACCAGCTCGCCGCTCTGGCGATCAAACACCAGCGTCGGTGCCATCGACGAACGCGGGCGTTTGCCGGGCTCAATCCGGTTGGCCACCGGCTGGCCGTTCTCTTCGGGGATGAACGAGAAATCGGTCATCTGGTTGTTCAGCAAAAAGCCCTGGACCATCACATGGGAGCCGAATGCCGACTCCACGGTAGTGGTCATCGACACCGCGCCACCCACGTCATCCACCGCCACCACTTGCGAGGTGGAAATGCGCAGTGGCGAGCGATCCGGCGCGTAGGCCACCTGAATGCCCGCAGGCTTGCCCGGCTTGGCGACGCCCATGCTGCGCTCACCAATCAGCGCGGCACGGCCGGCCAGATAGTCCGGCGCCACCAGCCCGGCAACCGGCACCGGCACGTAGTCCGAGTCGGCCACGTATTGGGCGCGGTCGGCATAGGCCAGGCGGTCGGCTTCAGCGATCAGGTGCACCGCGTCGGGTACTGGCTCCAGGCCTGCGGGAGAGTCGTTCTTCACCGGCTTCAATAGCGCCAGCGTCATACGCGGGTCGCGGGCTTCCAGGGCCTGCAACGTACCGAGGATCTGCGCGATGGCGATCCCGCCCGACGACGGTGGCGGCATGCCGCAGACTTTCCAGCGCTTGTAGTCGGTACACAGCGGCGCCCGCTCAACCGCGCTGTAGCCCTTGAGGTCAGTCAGGGTCAGGCTGCCGGCGTTGCTGTTGCCCTGCACCTTGCGGGTGATTTCTTCGGCAATCGGGCCGTAGTACAGCGCGTCCGGCCCTTCCTTGGCGATGCGCTTGAAGACGTTGGCCAGCGCCGGGTTTTTCAGCAGCGTGCCGGTGGCCTTGGGACTGCCGTCGGCATTCAGGAAGTAGGCGGTCATTTCCGGCGAGCGGCTCATGTAACGGTCGGCGGCGATCAGGCTGTGCAGGCGCGCCGAGATCGGGAAGCCCTGTTCGGCCAGGCGAATGGCCGGCTCGAACAGCGTTGCCCACTGCAGGTGACCGGTCTTTTTGTGGGCCATTTCCAGGGCGCGCAACACGCCCGGGGTGGCCACCGAGCGCCCGCCAATCTGTGCCTGCGGGAACGCCATCGGCGTGCCGTCGGCGTTGAGGAACAACCGCTCGGTAGCGCCCGCCGGTGCGGTTTCGCGACCGTCATAGGCCTGCACCTTTTTGCCGTCCCACAGCATGATAAACGCGCCGCCGCCGATCCCGGACGACTGCGGCTCCACCAGGGTCAGCACGGCTTGCATGGCAATCGCTGCGTCGATGGCCGAGCCGCCCTTGCGCAGGATCTCGCGCCCGGCTTCAGCCGCCAGCGGGTTGGCGGCCGCCGCCATATGGCGCTCGGCGTGGCGGGTGCTCATGTCGGTGCGATAGCCCGAGCCGAGTTCCGGGGCGGGCGGCAGTTCGGGCGCGGTGGCGCTGTGGCAGGCGGCGAGGGTGAGGGCAGTGGTAATCAGTGAGAGGGCGGTAAGGCGTTGACGGTGGAAAATCGAAAACACGCGATGACTCCGTTCATTTGAGAATGATCTGTTGTCCGTGGGGTAAATGTACCTCAGTGCGCAGAAACGATCCTGGGCAAATCGGACCACGCTGGGACAATGCGACTCGCTGTCCCGGGTTCTCCAGGTGAAGGGAACCAATTCCTACAAATGGTCACTAGGAGGTTTTGAACACAATAGCTCAAGAGGTTGCAATGAACTCAGTACCCGAAGGCTTGGCCGGATCGTATCGCCCTAGTGTGGAACCGCCGATAACCTCAGCCACCGAAGACGCTTCTCAGGAAACGCGTGTAAAGCAACCGCGCAAAGGACTTCCAGGCGTGTCCTCGGAAACGCTACCCCCTGAGCAAGCGGATCGCTACCAATCGCTGACCCCCACCTCAATGTTGTTCACGCCTGCCCTCAAGGCGGGGAAAGTGCAGGCGGATGGCACCCGGGAGGGCCAGGAGATTGCGCATCATTTGAACCAGGCGAACAAGCAGTATGTCGCCGATGCATCCGGCGATGCGGGCAAGCACACGTTGGGTTTCAAGGATGAGCGGCACTATCGGTTTCAGATCCAGTCAACGCCTGCGGCGGCGGCGGTATTCAAGAGCAGCCGTCCCCAGGACAGGGCATCAATACCACCGGGCAATGCGCCGGGCCGGGCCCACATGGCGATTATCAGCCAGGTACAAACCACCGTTGATGGCCAGCAGTATCGTTTGGAAGGCGGACGCCTCTTCCGCTTCGAACCCGCCATCGCCACCTGGGTGCCTGACCCCGACACTCGCGCCTTCAGCCGCATCAGCCTGAGCCGTGAAGGGCAGTTGCTCAAGATGCCCAAGGGTGTGGCAGACAGCAGCGCCGAGGGCCGGGTCACGGTTTCTCTGAGCGATGCCCAAAGCGGATCAGTCCTGCACGCGGCAGGGGCGACTTTAAGTGCGCTGGATGAGGCCGGTAACCCGTTGCAACTCACGCGCATCGGGGTGTCCGGCAATACCCTCTATGCAACCACGGCCGATGGCGAATTGCTGCAGGCCGATCTGCAACAGGCGCGGGGCGGCGTGCTGAAAATGTCCCGGCAACCGGTGGAGTCGTTGGAGCGGGCGTTGAAAGGGGCGGTGAGCGTAGAGGGGTTCTTCCATGACGATGAGGGGCAGCTCAACATGCTGGTGCGTGACTCGCGCCAGCAGCTGCATAGTGCTCCCTTGACCGGCAACGACTCACTGAGCCCGCAATGGAACCTGAGTGATGTGCTGGTCAAGGGCATTGAGAAAGGGTTGCCGCAACCGAGTTTGCAGGCATTGGCCAGTACGGTCGATCTGGGCCAGCGTGGAAAGATTGCATTGGATGAGGGCAATCTGTTGGTTTGGGACAGGGCGACGCAAAGCTGGGAGAGTGGTCCGCGAACAGATATCCAAGTGCTGGAGCGCGGGTTGGATGGCCGTGCTTATGTGCTGCAGGACGGCCAGTTGAAGGCAGTGGCGACCCGGCAAGTCCGGGATCCGATCCACGAAGGCGCGAGTCACGACTTGTCAGGTGTACCCAAACCTCGCACGCAAGCCACGCTTGACGAGGTATTGGCAGGGAGCGGCCAGCAGAAAATCACGGCGTTTGCCGTGGTTGACGGAAGGACGTTCGTGACGGCCGATCAAGACAATAAACTTGAGGCAAACCTGGGGAGAGTCACCCGCCAACTGACACTTACCCCGCCCATCGCCGTGCAGGCGTTGGCGCTGGATAAAGACGCAAACCTCTATGCACACAGCAAAGACGGCGGGCTTTTCATGTTGAAGCGCGAGGATTGGCAGGGGCGCTCCGAGGCCGCGTTGAGCTGGAGCAAGGTCGAACTGCCGAATGGGCAGCGTCTGGACTCTCTGCGCATGGGGGCCGACAAGCACCTGGTGGGGGAATGGGGCAATCGCTTCTTTCGCCTGGACACCTCCGCCGATGGCGCTATGACGTGGGGGCCGGTGCAATCTGCATCATTCGCCCCAGGCCCGTCATTGTCCGAGAAGCTGGCCGGCGCCCAACTGCGCACAATGTTTCCAGGTGGCGCACTGGCCGTCACCAGTAATGTGATGGGGCAGACCACTGAAGGTGTTCCGCTCAAGCGCAGCTTCTTCTCGGGTGTGAAAGCGCATTTTCATCCATTGGACAGCCTCAAGCAAATGGGCCGGGACATTCAGCATCACTTCACCGGGCGCCAGGGACTGGAAAGTGCCTACGCCGAGAACAAATACCTGCGCAAGCAACTCAAGCCGCTTTCCCAATCCCGGCCGGTGCCTGCCGATCTCACGTCACGCCTTGAGACCCTGAGCCAATCGGGGGCGCGTCAGACCTTGGCAAAGGCCATAAGCGGAGCGCTGGCCAAGGTGGAAAAGGACAGCAAGTCATCTGCACAACGCCTGGGGGATGTGCATGGGATAACGTTTGATCCGAAGCCCGGCTTGAGTCGGGCGAACATTCAACCTGAGTCGACGCTGCATCAACTGTACGAGGCTTTCAAAAGGCTATCGCCCTCCTCGCAGAAGGAGACCGCTGCGTTGCTGGCCAACTTCGAGGGGCAGGGCCTGTCGTCTCCAGCCTGGAACCCGGAGCGCAAGCGTGACCTCAATCATCCCTCTGCGGTGATCGAAGGCGACCTGATTCACCAGGCGAACACCCTCAAGCAACTGACGGATTTGGCGGTTGAGCTGGATAGGGTCCCAGACATGAGCCCAAGCGCCTTGGCGAGAGTCGAGCAGTCCCTCGGGGCCTTGATGAAGGGCTATGAGGAAAGCCCCGTGCACCAGATGTCCGGTCAGAACATTGCCAGCTATGACCAGGCCGAGACCCTCTACAAAAACTTCAAGCTGCTGGCGAAGGACCTCGGAACGCCGGGATCGGCCCTGCATTGGCACCTCTCGCGATTGCTGGGGCTGCCCGCCGATGCGAGTATCAAGGAGGCGCTGACACAAGAGATCCAACAGATGGGCAGCAGCCAGACGCTGTCGCCGAGCCGTGCCCAGGGCAAAAGCCTGGGCCTTATGGTGACTGGAATACAACCGGTGGCGCCGGTGGAGTTCTTTGTCGGGGTTTCCAAGTCCCACACCAACGGTGTCAGCGTCAGTCGCACCGATAAGGGTGCCAGGGTTGAGATCAGCATGGATGACACCCGTCGACTGGCCGCCTCGGTGGCTTCGGGGGTAACCCTTGGGCGAGGCACGGGAGCCGTGGGACCGGGCCTGAGGGTGGCGGCGGAAATGACCGCTGCGCTGGCCAATAGCAAAGGGGCGAGTATTGGTTTCGAGGTGAAGGAAGCTGACTTTCCCAAGATGATGTCGATCCTTACGGGGGAGCAGGGCAATATCTTTGACCTGATGCGACTGGGCTCGGCACACAGTGCGGGTGAAAGCTCGAAAAACAACGCTGATCTCAGCTTGGACGCGCTCGCGCAATTGCGCATGCTCTACAACCCGCAAGAAGACATTGCCGAGCTGGCTTCGGTACTTCGGTCGGGCATTGGACTTGTCGGCAACGTCAATCTGGTGCATTTGGATCAAAGCCAGTCAACCAGTCGCAGCACCTCAGGCACCACTCAGGGGGGCGGGGCGAATGGGCAACTCCTGCGCCAGGGTGGTGTGGGTGTCAACGTCGCCCCGGTTAATGTGGTGGGGTTAGGTATGCCGGGAGGTCCAGGCCCGGGCACCGCAGCGTTCGCACTGCCGGAGGTGTCGTTCATGGTGAAGTTTGATCGCGGGCAATCCCGGGGGTTCAGCTTCTCATTCAAGCGGCCAGAGCCTGTGGCTCAGTCAGCGATCGACAGCCTTGTCAGTGACCTTTCTCGCTACGCTCCCGGATTCAAAGGCGACCTTGGCGCCCTGAAGCTGGAGGGCAAACCGGTGGCAGAACAACTGGCCACGCTGCAACGGTTTCTGGAAACGCATCCCGCGACAGCAACGAAACCCGAGGCTTACCACACACTCAACGACTCACTGGATAAGCTCGTTCACCAGCAGAATCTGGTAGAGAAGGGGCTTCGCCAATTGGTGTCGGTGACGGCGTCTGCCACTTACGTCGGTTTGCGTGATGATGGACAGCATGCCTGGTTGAACGATGTTGCACCCGCCAACAAGGCTGACATTGTGCAGTGGCTCAAGGATGACCCGCAGTTTGCGCAGGTGCTTGACCAGTTGCAGAACGGCGAGGGGACTTCGGTGGGAATCGGCCTGGAGCTTAAGCCGGATGTGGTGCGCACCATCGAGAGCAAAATCCTTGACGGTGAAAACCCGGAATTGCTGATCAAAACGGCCTTGGGCAAGCGTGAGAACTTGCGCCTCAAAACCATGAGCCTCAGTTACACCGCGAGCCAGTCCCATGCCCTCTCGGTCCCCTCAATGACTAATATCGGGTTTTCGAGCAACGCCTCACTTGGCCATACCCATAAACGCGTCAATGCCGAACTTGAGTACGGGGCCGATGAGAATAAGCCTCTGAGGATGAAGTTGAACGATACGCTGGAAAGCCCACCGCCCGCTGAATTGACCATTGATCTGGCGGACCAGCGAGTCCGGACGCCTCGCGCCCCGAAGGTCGCGAACCCGTTGCATTGACTTTGGTTGTGCTATACAACTACTTGTCTCTTCATTCGGGAAAAGGGTGTCCCCGTGAACCGTTCAATGCCAGACCTTATCGATCAGATCCGCTGTGCCTCGCGCCTTATGGTGCGAGAGCTGGGCTTTATGCAGCCGAAGTTGGCGGCCAGCAGCTACCCGCCTTCCTCCGTTCACACCCTGGTTGAAATCGGCGAGCGCGGCGCGCTGACGGCGGCGGAACTGGTCACCTTGCTGGGGCTGGAAAAGTCGTCCGTGAGCCGTATGGTGCGCAAGCTGATCGAGGCGGGCGAACTGGAAGAGTTTGCCAACGAGGACGATGCCCGCTCGAAAAAACTGCGGCTCACCGCGCGAGGCCAAAAGACGCTGGGCGAGATCGAAGCGTTTGCCCGGCGCCAGGTGGGCGAGGCGATTGCCGACCTGTCCAGTGAGCAGCAACAGGCGGTCAGCCGTGGGCTGGATCAATACGCCGGCGCGCTGCAAACCCAGCGCACCGGCGCCCGGCAACCCCGGCACTACCGCATTGCCCGTGGCTACCGGCCGGGCGTAATCGGGCGCATCGCGCAGATGCATGCCGAGTACTACGCCAAACACGCCAATTTTGGCCAGCCATTCGAAAGCCTGGTGGCGGCGGACATGGCCGAGCTGATGGGGCGCCTGGCCAACCCGCGCAACGAAGTGTGGACGGTGCTGGATGGCGCGCAGATCGTCGGCTCGATTGCCATTGATGGCGAAGGCGAAAACGGCGAGGCGATCCTGCGCTGCTTTATGTTGGACCCGTCGGCCCATGGTCAGGGGTTGGGTAAACGGCTGCTGAAAGCAGCGCTGGATTTCTGCGATGAACACCGGTTCCCGGCGGTGCGGTTGTGGACATTCAAGGGCCTGGACGTGGCGCGCAAGCTGTATGAAAACGCGGGCTTTGTGCTGGTGTCGGAGCAGGAAGGGCAGCAGTGGGGCAAGTCGGTGGTGGAGCAGTGTTTTGTGCGGCAAGGGGTTTGATGCAACAGCGCCCCACACAACGGGGCGCTGGCGCCTGGCCGGTTAGAAGTCCCAGCGCGTGGTGAGCATCACATTGCGCGGGGTGCCGTAATAGGCCGTGTTATAGAAGCCGATGTTGGTGTAGTACTGCTTGTCGAACAGGTTGTTGACGTTCAGCGTCGCGGAAAGATGTTCGCTGACCTGATACTTGGCCATCGCGTCCACCACCCAATACGCTTCCTGCGAGAACTCTTCGTTTTGCGCCTTGGGCCGGTTGTACACCACTTGCCAGCTTCTGCTCTGCCAGCGTGCGCCGCCGCCGACGGTCAGGCGGTCCAGCGGGCCCTTGAGTTTGTACGAGGTGAAGAAACTGAACTGGTCCTCCGGCTCCCAGGTCGAGGCCTTGTCGCCATGTTCATCCCGCAGGATCTTGTGGGTGTAGCCGGCCTGGGCCTGCCAGCCCGGCGCCAGCTCGCCGGACATCTCGGCCTCGAAACCCTTGGTCTTGGCCTTGATGCCTTTCTCGGCATACCCAAGGGACGGGTTGGTCGGGGCGGCGTTGTATTCGGCGTCCGGCTCCGCGCGGTTGGTTTCATGCACTTCGAAGTAGGCCATGCTGGTGTTGAGCCTGCCCTCGAAAAACTCACCCTTGAGGCCGGTTTCGTAGTTCTTGCCTTCATCCGGTTCCAGCAATTTGTTGTGGCGATCGCGGTTGTCGCTCGACGGCATGAAGATGTCGGTGTAGCTGGCATACGCGGTGAAGTTGTCGTTCAGGTCGTAGGTGACCCCGGCGTAGGGCACCAGCTTGCCGGTCTCGGTGGAGTCGTCGTCACCGCGCAATTTGTAGTTGGCCACGCGGCTGCCGAGGAACAGGTTCAAGTCATCGGTGAGGTTGAACCGTGCCGCCATATAGCCGGCGGATTGCCGGGTGGTGGCATCGATGGTCCGGGTCGGCGCGCCCCAGTTCGGCTCCGGAGCGTTGCCGTCGAAATTCCAGAAATCGATCTGGTTATTACCGACGTAAGCGGGGGCGCCGTAGTCTTTTCCGGTCCAGTGGGAGTTGGAGGCCGACGCGCCAATCACCAGTTCATGGGTACGGCCCAGCAGGCTGAACGGGCCGCTGGCGTAGATATCGCCCGAGTCGGCGCGGGTGTTGCCGGTGAACTTGTTCGCGTACAGGGACGACAGGCCGGTGGCGGGGAACGGCCCGCTCATGATCGAGCCCAGGGGCGCGTCGTAGCCCATGAGTTGGTGGGTGTATTGGCCCTTGATCACCCAGCCATTGTCGAAGCTGTGTTCCAGGGTGGAGAACGCGCTGCGAGAATACTGCTCCCAGCGGCTCCACTTGGCGCCGTTGTTGTAGGAGCGTTTCACGTCGATGCGGTTGCCGTTGCGATCAAACAGCGCGCGGCTGCCGGACCAGCCCGAGCCTTGCGGGTCGCTGTCCAGGTAATCGAAACCGACGGTGAGCAAAGTGTCGTCGGTCAGGTCGGCTTCCAGCGTGCCGAAATACACAGTGGTGCTGCGCTGGTAGTGGTCCATGAACGAGTGCTTGTCCTGGTACGCCGCCACCGCACGCCCGCGCACGTTGCCGCTGTCGGTCAGCGGGCCACTCACGTCGATCTGGGAGCGATAGTTGTCCCAACTGCCGGCGCCGAGTTCGACGCTGGCCTTGAAGTCCCGCGTGGGCTTTTTGCGGATCAGGTTGATCGTCGCGCCAGGGGCGCCGGCGCCCGTCAGCAGGCCGGTGGCACCCTTGAGGATTTCCACGCGGTCATAGATCGCCATGTCGCTGAGGGTCTGGCTGGACGAGTAGGCGGAGTTGCGCAGGGTCGGGATGCCGTCGTACTGGAAGTTCTCCACCGAGAAACCGCGAGCGTAGTAATTGTTACGTTCGCTGTCGAAGGTCGACACGGTGATGCCCGGTGTATGGCGCATCACGTCGTCGATCGAAGTGAGCGCGAAGTCATCCATATGCTGGCGTGTGATCACGGTGATCGACTGCGGGGTTTCCCGTGGGGTCAGCACCATGCGCGTGGCGGTGGCGATAGTGCCCGGGGTGTAGGAACCGGTGCCTTCAGTGATGGTGCCCAACTGGTTGGCGGTGATCTCGGTTGCGCCCAGCGACAGCGTGCCGCCGGCCACCGGCAAGCTTTCCAGCTGGTAGCCATCGGCATTGCCGCGTGCTGCGAAACCGGTGCCGGCCAGCACCTGCGCGAACCCGTCCGCCACGCTGTAGCTGCCGCGCACGCCGGGGCTGTTCAACCCGGCCACCTGTTGCGACAGGAAGGAAATCGGCACGCCGCAGGCCTGGGCGAAACGCGTCAGCACATCGCCGAGTGGGCCTGGGGCGACGTCGAACGCCTGCACCTGCTGTTGCGCGTAGGCCAGGCCGGGCAACGCCAGCGGCAGGCAGCCAAGCAACAGTCGACTGGCCAGCAACAGGCCGCCGCGAGTGGGGGTTGAAGACATGTTATCGGTGCTCCTTTGGATGTTGGCCAAGGGAAGGACGCGGCGAAACCGAAAACACGCAACGCCAGGCAAAAATTATTTGGCCGGCGTTTTCAACGACACACGTGTGAGCCAAGGGGTGTAGGTGCTGACCTCAATCGGCAGGGTGCGCGTGAGCAGGCGCAGCGCGCGGTCGCTGTCGTCCGTGGGCAGCATCACGGTCACGCGTATGCCTTGCAGGGCCTTGCGGTCGAACATCAGCACGCCCGGCCGATACCGCGCCAGGCGCTCAAGCACGTCCGCCAGTGGCTCATCGTTGGCCAGCAATTGATGGGCCGTCCAGGCGTGTTGCTGCGCCTGCACGTCGACGCCTTTCGGCGTGCCCGGCCCGTTTGCATCCAGGCGCACTTGCTGGCCGGGGGCGAGGGTGATCGTGTGCCCGGCACTCTCGATGCGGGTGGAAGATTCGAGCATCTTGACCACCGTGGCGCTGTCGCTCAGTTCGACGATAAAACGCGTGCCCAGGGCGCGAATGCTGCCTTGGGGGGTGTCGACATAGAACGGTCGCTGGGCGTCCTTGGCCACCGTCACCAGGATCTCACCGTGCAGCAGTTGCACGCGGCGCTGGGTGGCGTCCAGGTGCAGGTTCACGGCGGAGTTGCCTTCCAGTTGCAGGTCACTGCCGTCGGCCAGCAGCGTCTGCTGCCATTCGCCACGGTCGGTGCTCAGGTCGGCGAACAGGTAGCCACGTTGCTCGTACTGGTACGCCGGCACACCCGCCAGCAGCAGCGCCAGGGCCAGGCATTTGACCAGCGTTGCCCCATGGCGAGGCTGTCGGGCGCGACGTAACGCAGCGCGGGCCGGCGCTTGTTTGAGCGGCTGCAAGTGGCCCTGAAGGCGGGCAATGGCTTGCGGGTGCTGCGGGTCGGCGGCCAGCCAGGCGCGAAACGCCTGTTCGTTGGCGGCATTGCCTTCGTGATCCAGCCGCACCAGCCATTCGGCGGCCTGGCGCAACACTGAGTGGGGCAGAGGCTGACTCATGGCTGGGCGCACGCATCGCACGCCAGCAAGGCCTCCACCAGATCGTTCTGCACCGTGCGCACCGAAACGCCCAGGCGCTGGGCAATCTGCGCCTGGTCCAGGCCTTCGAGGTAGCGCAGGATGAAGGTGTCGCGGATCCGCTTGTTCATGCGTGCCAAGGCCCGGTCAATCGCCTCAAGCAGTTGCGCAGCTTGCAGGATCTGCTCCGGTGAAGGCGCCTGTTCAAGGTACGCGGCGCAGCGTTCCAGCTCTTCGCGGTAGGCCTGTTCCAGGCGCCGACGGCGGCCATTGTCCATCAGCAACCTGCGCGCGATGGTGGCCAGGTAAGCCCGTGGCTCACCCGGCGCGACATACGTGCCCGATGCCAGCAAGCGTACGAACGTATCTTGCGCCACGTCGGCCGCCTGATGGGAGCACTGCACACGCCGCCGCAACCAGGTCAACAACCAACCGTGGTAGCCGCGGTACAGCGCATCGAGCGTAGGCGCATCGGTGGGCGAAACCAACTTCATGAGATAAATTCGTAAGTGAGAATTAATCCCATTCTAGTGGTTTCAAACTTCGCCCTGCAATAGACGGCACACTAACGGTTGAGAGAGACTTTCCCGGGGTAGTGGCATTAAGCTATCTGCCGCTTAACCTTTCTGACATTTAATCGGGTTTGAATTTATCTATGGGTCGTTCCTTTGCGTGGGTCATTCCGTTGTGCCTGGTGGCTGCTGTTGGAGCGGGGTGTTCTTCTCATAAAGGCCCACCGCCGGCCAAACCCAAGCCGGTCGTACTGACGGCAGACGACCATCATGCGAAAGTCATTTTCAGAATGCTCAGCACTGAATCACAGGTGCATTTCAGCGTGGGCCCGGCGGGGAACCTGAGCAGCGTGGGGAATGTTTACAATGATGCCCAAGAGCAACAAATGCCGGCGTTTGCCCGCGGGTTGTACAAGGGGCTGGCCCACGGGCTCTATCAGGTCCGGCCGTTCCGGGAGACGCTGGTGCCGGCGGATCAGGTGACCGTGGTAGAGGGCGTTGCGAACTGGCGCAACGATCGCGGCACGTCCTATACCCTGGAAAAGTGCGGACCGTTATCCCGCAGCTTCCTGCCGAAGGCTAACAAAACCTATCTGGTGGAGTTTGATTTGCAGGGCTTCTCGGTGTGCAGCGAGAAGATTTATGACGTGACAGTGGAGGGGCAAAAGGACCTGGTTTTACCGGTAGAGATTTAATGGATTGCCACGCCTCATCTTTTTTGGAGTTTTCATGCGTACTTTACCGCTGGTTTTCGTCGTTGCCGCACTGCTGTTGAGCGGCTGCAGCATCCCCTACCAAACCCCTGAAGCCCGCGCGCAGATACAGCAGGACCTGGGCGTTTCCGGCAGTGACATCATCGACATCTCCTACACCAACTTCTGCAAACTGAAGTATGGCGACGAGGCGATCTGCCATGCCGAGCAAGGCATAGCGGTGCTGACCCGCAAAGGGCTGATCCTGAGCAAGTACCAAAGCAGCCGGTACGTGCCGGCCTACACCCTGAAAACCGCCGAAGTGCTGTGCGGCCATACCGCCACCTCCCGGGAAGCGGCGGAAGCGCTGAACATGTTCACGGCGGACTCCAACTTCGTGTTGCTGCCGCTGAATGCCGACAAGCAATGGAACGGCACGCTGCACCGGGAGATGGTGGATTATTTGCTGGCTGATGGTCAGCCGTTGTTGATTGGTGCCGGCGCGAAAGCAGTCAGGCCGAGCGGCAAGAAGAAGTACGGCGGAGGGATGATCCCGGGGACAAAGATTCCGTACTTCACGGAGTTTGAGTATTCGGAGTTGGTGAATCCTTGTCCGGGTGCACCAAGCGATGCCGCCCACAGCGACTGAGTGGTTTAAATATCGTTGGGGTTGATCAGGGCGGTCAGAACATGGTCGGCCCAAACCCCGTTGATCTTGAGATACGCCCGCGCTTCACCCTCCCGCTCAAACCCCAGCCGCGCCAACAGGCGCGCGCTGCGCTCATTCTCCGGGCGGTAGTTGGCCATGATTCGGTGCAGTTGCATTGCGTCGAACACATGGGCAATCGCCGCCGTCAGCGCTTCCTGCATCAGACCCTTGCCTTGGGCGGACTCGCTCAGCGCATAACCCAGGTGACAGGCCTGGAACGCACCGCGTACGACATTGCTGAAGTTGCAGGCGCCGATGATGTTGCCGTGGCTGAATATCAGCAGGTGCAACGCGTCATCGCTGGCGGTTTTGTCGGCCAGGGTTTCGAGGCGTTCGGTGATGGCTGTCAGTTCGAAAAAGGCTTCATCACGCGACGGTTCCCAAGGCTGGAGGAAATCGCGATTTTCCAGCAGGTACGCTTGCACGGCGCGTGCGTGGGAAGGGTGGGCGGGGAGCAGTAAAAGCCGGTCGGTGTGGATGCCGGTGGCGGGGAATGTCATGCGTCACCTCCATGTGGTGGGGCAGTGTACTTTTCTTCAGGCATAAAAAAACGGCCTACCTTTCGGTAAGCCGTTTTTAGTACTTGGTGGCTACACAGGGACTTGAACCCCGGACCCCAGCATTATGAATGCTATGCTCTAACCAACTGAGCTATGTAGCCAAGTGGCGCGCATTATTCGCGGAGAACGGGAATGCGTCAAGCGCTTTTTTTGAAAATTTATCTACGCTATCAACTGTTTAACGGGAAACACCGGGTTTGGTGACGAGCGGTTGGGGTTTGCGTGGGTCCCGGCCTCACAAAAATCTTCTGTAGGAGCTGGCTTGCCGGCGATACAGGCACCTCGGTGTATCCCTGATACCGAGGTGATGTTATCGCCGGCAAGCCGGCTCCCACATTTGTTCGGTGTTGGTCGTCAGGTTTTGCGCGGGTGCAGGCACTCTATCGAGCGGTCGACCATGGCTTTGGCGATCTCCAGCAGGTGCCACACGGCGAGGACTTTGGCACGCTCGGGGCTTTGCAGCTGTTCGCCGCAGTCGAGCGCGGTGGCCGAGGCGCTGTGCAGCAGGTCGGCGGTGTAGAGCAGCGAGTCTTCGAAGCTGATGTCGTCGCTGATGGCGTAGAAGTTCGTCGACGGTTGCGGCGGGTCGGTCGGCAGGTAGTGGTCGAGCGCTCGGTTGAAGGCGGCGCGGTCTTTGGCTTGGTCACGGGGTGGATCGGGGACGATCTTGAACATGGTGTAGCTCCTATTGACCTGAAGAAGCTGCCACCGTCGCTGCTAAACGAGAAGGGTGGCGGCTGTACGCGGGTTAGCAGACCAGTCAATAGGAAAACCGGCGCACCCGAAGGTGCCCCACGCACAGCCACCATAAACTGGGGCGTAAAGCGTGTGCCTATTGAGTTCAGGCTGCTAAACCCGATCACTGAAAACCAGCGACGGACCGAAGACTAGCCACCGACTCCCCCAGGCACAAGGCCGAAAGATTCTCTAGGAAACGTCCCGCAAATTAAAGGGATTCATCTTGCTGGCCCTTTACAAACCATGACCGCTGCATCGATTCATCTAGTCGTTAGCCTGCTAACGGGATAGCCTTCCTGCCCCCAAAAGTGGCACATTGTCGCACCTGCACCTGTGCATCCATCTGCTGTACGGAAAACCTCCCATGGCTCTGAGCAATTCCCAGCCCTCCGTGGCTACGACGCCTGCTGCCGGGCAAACCAGCCCGTTGGTGATGCGTGTGATCGGCGCGGTGGCGCTGGCGCATTTGATCAATGACTTGATCCAGTCGGTACTGCCCTCGATCTACCCGATGCTCAAGGCCAATTACGGCCTGACGTTCACCCAGGTCGGCCTGATCACCCTCACGTTCCAGCTCACCGCATCCCTGTTGCAGCCATGGGTGGGTTATTACACCGACCGCCATCCCAAGCCGTACCTGTTGCCCTGCGGGATGATCTGCACGCTGGTGGGCATCTTGATGATGTCCCAGGTGGGCAGCTTCCCGTTGATCCTGCTGGCGGCGGGGTTGATTGGTATCGGGTCGTCGACCTTCCACCCGGAAGCCTCCCGCGTGGCGCGCCTGGCGTCGGGCGGTCGTTATGGTCTGGCGCAGTCGACCTTCCAGGTGGGCGGTAACGCCGGCTCGGCCTTTGGCCCGTTGCTGGCGGCGGCGATCATCATTCCGTTCGGCCAGGGCAATGTGGCCTGGTTCGGCCTGTTCGCGGTGTTTGCGTTGTTTGTGCTGTATGCGATCAGCCGTTGGTACGCCAACCACTTGAACCTGTTCAAGCTCAAGCAAGGCCAGGCGGCCACTCATGGCCTGTCCAGGGGGCGGGTGCTGAGTGCGCTGGTGGTGCTGGGCCTGCTGGTGTTTTCCAAGTACTTCTACATGGCCAGTTTCACCAGTTACTTCACCTTCTACTTGATCGAGAAGTTCGACCTGTCGGTGGCCAGTTCCCAGCTGCATCTGTTCCTGTTCCTGGGCGCGGTGGCGGCGGGGACGTTCTTTGGCGGGCCGATTGGCGACAAGATCGGCCGTAAGGCGGTGATCTGGTTCTCGATCCTCGGCGTTGCACCGTTCACCCTGATCTTGCCCCATGTGGACCTGTTCTGGACCAGCATCCTGAGTGTGGTGATCGGCTTTATCCTGGCCTCGGCGTTCTCGGCGATTGTGGTGTACGCGCAGGAGTTGGTGCCGGGCAATGTGGGGATGATCGCCGGGGTGTTCTTCGGTTTGATGTTTGGTTTTGGCGGGATTGGTGCGGCGCTGCTGGGGCACCTGGCAGACATCCACGGCATCGAGTACGTGTACACGCTGTGCTCGTTCCTGCCGCTGTTCGGGGTGTTGGCGATTCTGTTGCCGCGTACCAAAAAGGCCTGACTTCAAGCCAATCGAGTCGGGCAGGTATCCTTGCTGCCCAACGCTTGCATCAAACGGGTAAATCAGTTGCTCCTGCAAAGGGTATCGGCGTTACGTCGGTGCCCTGATTTACGGCTGCAGTGGGTTGTAGGTGGCTCGCTTCAACTGTTCGCGTGCACGGGACAACCGTGAGCGCACGGTGCCAATGGGGATGTCCATGGCGTCGGCGGTGTCCTGGTAACTGCCGTCGGTCTCCAGCGAGGCGTAGAGTGTTTTGCGCATTTCCACCGGCAAATGCGTGATCGCCCGCAGGGTTCTTTCGAGCTTGCGGTTGACCTCGAACTGCCAGTCCAGGTTGTTGTTGTCTTCCTGCCCATGCCACAGGGCTTCATCGAACTCGCAATGCACGGGTTTGGCGTACATGCGCCGAAAGTGATTGCGGATCAGGTTCTGGGCAATCCCGCACATCCAGGTGCTGAGTGTGGCCTGGCCGCTGAAGCGGTCCCGGTTGCGCCAGGCTTCCAGGTACGTCAGCTGCAGAATATCGTCTGCATCTTCCGGGTTGAGCACGCGTTTATGAATGAATCGTCGGAGTTTCTTGTGGTGGTCTTCCGACAGGTTCTGGATGGAGCGGTGCGGGTCAGGTGTAAGGTGAACTAAAACATCGATAGGAATATCCATGATTTTCTCCTCAGGGTAGACGGTCGAAATGATTTCGACGGGAACCCTGTTAGCACTGCTTGTGCCAAACGAAAAAAACTCATAAGCCATTGATAATAATAGGTAAATATCTTGTTTCAGTGCTTTTTTGTGCAAGTGTTTGCACAAAGCATCGCGGGTTTGCGCCGATCTTTTCATAGGCCCCGGTATCGCCGATAAAGATGGAACCGTAACGGGGTTGCCTGCCACACACGGAAACGAAACTTCCTGTGCAGGCATCTTCATGAAACTCGATCCCAACATTGATGTGCAAAAAAGCCAGCGCCCGGATCAGCCTGTTCCAGCGAGTATTGATAGCCAGCCAGTTCGCCAGGCGCCCGCTGCATCGGGCGTTGATGATCTTGCTGCGCTGTTCAGCCAGGAGGTCGAACTCAACAGCAAAGGCTTGAGCCGGCGTCAATTGGGTACGCGCGTGACGCCTGTGGAGCAGTTGACCCAACTCTATGAGCAACTGGGCCATCCGGCACAAACGACACTGGCGACTATCGCCCGTAACGTCAGGGTTCAACTGTTGCTCAAGCCCAGCGTCGACAAGCTGCTGGACCTGACAGGAAACGACCCGGCCCGTACCTTTGTTGTGCTCAAGCAGGTGGCTGCGCAGGCGCTAGCGCAAGCGCGCACTAACGAGGCGGCTCTGGCCAACGACGCCCTTGCCCGGCTGGAGATCCGCTTCAAGCCGCAAATCCAGGCGGGCTTGAACATCGCGCTGGCCTTGCAGGCGAGCAGTGATGACCCGAACCTGCGTCAGGCGGTACGCCATGTGTATTACGCCAGCGTGGTCGCCCGGCAATCGCTGGCCGGCATGATGAATGCGTTGTTGGGGTTATTCGGTGGCAATGAATTTGGCCACGGGTTGAAGTTGATGCGCAGGGCCCTGGCTGACGACATTGCGGCGCATAGCCCTTCGTTGCCTACTGCTCAGTTGCGCACCTTGCTGATGGGCCTGCGCAGTTGCGGTCAACTGGGCAGTGTGTTGTCGAGTTGCCATGGGTTGATTGATCGACTGGCCGCTGTGCATCCAGGCATTGATCGGGACGCCGTCGCGCTGCTGCAGCGTTTGTTGGGCTACGTGAGTACGGGCATCGCGTCTGCCGAGATTCAGCGCCTGGCCAGTGAACTGGGGGGTGGGGCGCTATCCGACCAGTTGGTCTCGCTCAATGCCCTCTATCCCGTGTTCGGGAGCTTGCCCCTGGCATTGTGGCGTGACAGCAAGGGTCGCCAGGAAGCGCTGCACGCTTTTATGGTGGCCATGGATGAATACGCGCTCAGTGAGCGAGGCACCCGGAATGTCGGCGCGTCGCCGAGACACCATCCATGAGTGCATTGCGGGCAATCAACACAGTGCTGCTCAAGGTTGCACAACGCGCCGAGGTACTGGGTGCGGTCGTGATCATGGGCATTGTGTTTATCTTTATCGTGCCGTTGCCGACCTGGCTGGTCGATATCCTGATTGCCGTCAACATTTGCATTTCGTGCCTGCTGATCGTGCTGGCGCTGTACCTGCCAGGGCCGCTGGCGTTTTCCTCGTTTCCGTCGATCCTGCTGTTGACCACCATGTTTCGCCTGGCGTTGTCGATTGCGACCACGCGTCTGATCCTGCTGGAGCAGGACGCCGGCGACATTGTGGAGGCCTTCGGCAACTTCGTGGTGGGGGGCAACCTGGCGGTGGGGTTGGTGATCTTCATGATCCTGACCATCGTCAACTTCCTGGTGATTACCAAGGGCTCGGAGCGTGTGGCCGAAGTGGCGGCGCGCTTCAGCCTGGATGCCATGCCCGGCAAGCAAATGTCCATCGACAGTGATTTGCGCGCCGGCCTGATTGATGGCGAGCAAGCCCGGGATAAACGCGAGCAGTTGTCCCGCGAAAGCCAGTTGTTCGGGGCAATGGACGGGGCGATGAAGTTCGTCAAGGGCGACGCCGTTGCCGGGCTGATTATCGTGGTGATCAACTTGCTGGGCGGGTTCTCCACCGGCATGTTCCAGCATGGCATGAGCGCCGGCGATTCCATGGCGCTGTACTCGGTGTTGACCATCGGTGACGGCCTGATTGCACAGATTCCCGCGCTGCTGATTTCCTTGACCGCCGGGATGATCATCACCCGCGTGGCGCCGTCCGGGCGCAACAAGGGTGCCAACAATATGGGCGCCGAGATCGCCCGGCAAATGACCAGCGAGCCCAAGAGCTGGGTGATTGCTTCGATTGGCATGCTGGCTTTCGCAGCGCTTCCTGGGATGCCGACGCTGGTCTTTATCCTCATTTCCCTGATGACCGGTTCCCTCGGCTATTACCTCATTCGTCAGCGCCAGCGACAGGATGCGCCTGCCGACAATACGGCCGATGTCGTCCCCCCGGAAAAAAACGGTGAAGAGGACCTGCGCGGTTTTGACCCGTCGAGACCTTATCTGTTGCAGTTCCCACCGCACTTGCAGGGCAGTGGCAAGGTGGAGGAAATCATCCATGGGATTCGCCAGGTCCGTAATCGCCTGGTTGCCCAGGTTGGCTTGACGCTGCCGCCGTTTGAGGTCGAGTTCGCGCCCGGCCTGGCCGACGATGAACTGCGCTTTTGCGTGCATGAAGTGCCGATGATCAAGGCCACATTCGGTGACCGGGTGGCGGTTGAATGGGCTGCACTGGGCGGTGAGCCGCAAGATGGGACCCAGGGGTTGGCGGAGCGTGACGAGCAGGACTGGGTATGGCTGGCCCCCGATGATCCGTTGCTCGACGATGTGCAGCTTGAACGCTATACCGCCTATGACTTGATCATCGAGCGTATGGAGCGGGCGATGATGCTGAGCGGGCCGCAGTTTCTCGGGATCCAGGAGAGCAAGTCGATTCTCAGCTGGCTCGAGTTCAACCAGCCGGAACTGGTTCAGGAACTGCAGCGGATCATGCCGCTTTCGCGCTTTTCGGCCGTGTTGCAGCGCCTGGCCAGCGAGGGCGTTCCGCTGCGGGCCGTGCGGTTGATTGTCGAGTCGTTGATCGAGTACGGCCAGCATGAGCGTGAGCCGGACGCCCTGGCCGACTACGCGCGAATTGCCCTCAAGTCGCAGATCCTGCACCAGTACAGCGAGGCCGACGGCCTGCATGCCTGGCTGCTGTCACCCCATAGCGAAAATACCCTGCGCGAAGCGCTGCGACAGACTCAGACCGGGGTGTTCTTTTCCCTCGACAACGACAGCAGCGCTGTACTGGTGAGTTTGCTCAAGCAGGCCTTCAGCGTGCGCGCCAAGAGCAAAAGTGTGCTGCTGGTGGCGCAAGACTTACGCAGCCCTTTGCGCACATTGCTGCTGGAAGAGTTCAACCATGTGCCGGTGTTGTCGTTTGCCGAATTGGGCAGTTCATCCAGGGTCAAGGTGCTGGGACGGTTTGACCTGAGCCAGGACGACTTGCTGCGTGGGGCCGTTGCATGACCCCTCTTTTGGCGATTGTTCGCGGGCTTGCATCGGACGCTGCTGCGTGGGGCCGGCGGCCTCCCGCGGTAATGAGGCCTGACGATGTTTGAGCTACGCGTACTCGATGGCTTGCACCAGGGGGCGGCGTTGCCGTTGTTCGGCGAGCAGTGGAGCATAGGCGCACACCCTGACGCCGACCTCGCGCTATACGATCCAGGCATTGCCGAGCGCCATGTGCGGCTGCAGTGCATCGAGCAGCGCTGGTCGGTGCAGGCCGAAGAAGGGGTGATGCAGGATGCCACCGGGCTGATCCTGGCACAGATCGCTGACCTGGAGCTTAACGCAACGTTTTCGATTGGCAACGTTCGGCTCTGCATCACCCGCGCCGATCAGCCCTGGCCCCTGGCGCCGGCGCCTGTGCATCAAGCGCCCACGCCGGCGGTCGAGGCGCCCGCCACGCTGAAGCTGTCGTCCATTTCGGGAACGCAGCAGAAACGCTTGATAAGCCTCGTGGTGGTGGTTGCCGTCATCCTCACGGCGCTGGGTATGGTCTCTACCGGGGAACGCAAGGCTCAGGCATCGCTGATGTCACCGGTGATCCGGAAAAACGAGCTGGGTTCGTCTTACGACGTTCGCCAGCAATTGCTGAAGATGCTCAATGAGCGCGAGTTGATCAACCGCATCAGCCTTCAGTTGATCAATGGTCAGGTGCTGCTCGACGGCAATGTTTCCCAGGACGACGTGGAGCTGGTATCGCGCATGCTCAGCCGCTTTGGCGAACAGTTTGATACGGCAGTGCCGGTGATCAGTCGGGTCAAGATGCGTGACTCGACGCTGCCTTTCAAGATTCTGCAGATTGTCGGCGGGCCCAACGGTCACGTGGTTCTGGAACAGGGCAACCGGCTGTTTGTCGGCGATGAAGTGGATGGCTTGCGGCTGGTGCTGATCGATAACACCAAGGTGGTTTTCGACGGCCTGCAACGCTTTGAGGTGCGCTGGTGACCCAGGACCTGCAAGCCCGCCTTGAGGTCTGGGAGCAGCGCCAGTCGAGTGCGCTGGCCAGCTTCGCACCGGTGTCGGTGCGCGGTCGTATCCAGCGGGTGAACGGCATGTTGTTGCAATGCCGTCTGCCTCAGGCGCGCATCGGTGATTTGTGCCAGGTCGAAAAATCCGCCGGCGAATATATGCTGGCCGAGATCATCGGTTTCGACCAGCAGGATGCCGTGCTCAGTGCCCTGGGCAATCTTGAAGGCGTGCGCGTGGGCGCCAGTGTGCAACGGCTGGGTGTACCCCATCGGGTACGGGTCAGCGATGAATTGTTGGGCCAGGTACTCGATGGCTTTGGGCGACCGATTGCGGGTGACGGCCCCAGCGCCTTTGTGGAGGACGACACACCGGAGGCGAGCACTGTGTTGTGCGAGGCGCCGTTGCCTACCGAACGGCCCAGGATCAACCGGGCGCTGTCCACCGGTGTGCGCTCCATCGATGGGCTGATCACGCTCGGAGAAGGGCAGCGTGTCGGCCTGTTCGCGGGTGCCGGCTGTGGCAAGACCACCTTGTTGGCAGAGATCGCGCGTAACGTCGAGTGTGATGTGATCGTGTTCGGGCTGATTGGCGAGCGTGGCCGTGAGCTGCGGGAGTTTCTCGATCATGAGCTGGATGATCAACTGCGGGCCAAGGCGGTACTGGTATGTGCAACCTCCGATCGCTCAAGCATGGAGCGCGCCCGCGCGGCCTTCACCGCGACCGCGCTGGCCGAGGGATTCCGGCGCAAGGGCAAGCGGGTATTACTGCTGATTGACTCCTTGACCCGATTTGCCCGGGCCCAGCGTGAAATCGGCTTGGCCGCCGGTGAGCCCCTGGGGCGTGGCGGCTTGCCTCCGTCGGTCTACAGCCTGATGCCCCGCCTGGTGGAACGGGCCGGCTTGACCCGCGACGGCGTCATCACCGCCATCTATACCGTACTGATCGAGCAGGACTCGATGAATGACCCGGTGGCGGATGAAGTCCGCTCACTGCTCGATGGCCATATCGTGTTGTCCCGTAAGCTGGCCGAGCGTGGCCATTACCCGGCGGTTGACGTTTTGGCCAGCCTTTCGCGGATTCTGAGCAACGTCGCGTCGCCCGAGCATATCCAGGCCGGCACGGCCTTGCGCCGCTTGTTGTCGGCCTACCAGCAGATCGAGCTGATGCTCAAGCTGGGTGAGTACCAGCCCGGCAGTGATGCCCTGACCGACCTGGCGGTGGACAGCCGCCAGGCGGTCGACGGGTTTCTGCGCCAGGACCTGCGAGAGCCCGCACCGATGGCGATGACCCTGGACCAACTGATGGAGTTGACCACCAATGTCCCTTTCTGAAATCGATACCTTGCGGCGTTTGCGCAAACATCGCGCCGACCGGGCCGAGCGCGCGTTGCGTGCAGCCAAAAGGCAACAGCAAGCGCTGCTGGTGCAAATCGGACAGGCCGCAGAGGCCCTTGAACAAACCCGGTTGGACGAAGCCCGCAAGACCGCCGAGCTGTTGGGCAAGCATCAAGGCCAGGTGATTTCGTTCGGCGAACTCAAGTCCTGGAATACCGAGGAGCGCACGTTGTCCGCCGACACCCGCCGCGAAGAAGGACAGTTACACGACCTGCACGGACAGCGCGACGAGCAGTTGACCCACATCGACAGCGCGCAGAAGCACGTTACCCAGTGCTTGCGTGAGGTTGAAAAACTCCAGGAGTTATCCCTTTTGTTGGTACAGGAAGACACGGCGCAGGAAGAAATATGACGCAGGTCCCAGTGAGCAAGCCTGAGCGTCCGCCTTTGCGTGAACCACGGGATGAGCGTGAAGCCGGCCCGGGGGCGATCGTGCCATGGGAGCACGGGCGGTTATTTGCCCAGATATTTGGCAATGATGATGAGGGGGGCGGTTACGGCTCTTCCCTGCCGGGAGCCCCCGCGTCAACGCAGGCCGCGATGATCGCGGCCATGACCGAGCAGTTGGCACCGCGGATAAACGCCGCTGTTCAGTGGCCTTTGCAGGCCGTGCTTTACCTGCCGCGTTTGGGGCGGATCAACGCCAGTGTGCGCCGCGAGCAGGGTGCCTGGAACGTTGAACTGGATGCGGAGGAAGAGCGCACTGCGCGCTGGCTGCCTGGCGTGCGTCAGCACCTTGAGGACGGGCTGGCCGGTGCGTTGTCGCAGCCAGTCAAGGTGCACCTGGTCTATGTGGACCCGGCATGATCATGCCGGTTTTAACCTTGCCGGTGGTCAGCGGCGCCAACGTCGCAGCGCGGCGCAGGCTGGGTCGCGGCTTGCGCATGGCGTTTCAGGTCGCGGGGCAGGGCGGGGAGTTGTTGATGGAGCCGGGCCGCGCCCCGGCAGGTGTCAAGCCGCTGTTTTTCGAGAGCGCCTGCGGGGTGCTGGCGTTCGCCGAACCCGGGCCGCTGTTCAGCCTGCTGGGGGAGTGCCCAGTGACGCTGGCCGAGGCTGGCAACGATCCGGACTCATGGTTCTGGGAGTTGTTCCAGCACCACCTGAGCCCGCAGGTGCGCGCGCTGTTCGGCTTCCTGCGGTTGCTGCCGCTGCCCCGGAAAATGAACTTCGGTTGTCGCTTCACGGTGACGTTGGGACCGTCCCGTGTCGTGGGTTATCTGTGGCTGACGCCAGAGAGCTTGCTGGCACTGTGCGAGGCCGGTCCCTGGCAGCCGATTGCGGGACCCTTGCCGGCTTCGTTCCAGTTGGCAGTGGCGGTGACCCTGGGCCGCTTGACGTTACCCATCACCCAATTGCGCGGCGTACGTGCCGGTGACGTGGTGATGCTTGAGCAGCCATTTTTCGATGTGCAGGGTAATGGTCGCTTGCACGTGGGCAAGCACCGGCTGCACGGATGTATTGATGATGAATCCGGGCCGTTGTGCCTGACGCTTGTTTCAATCGAGGAAACGTCTGTGGACGAGGATTTTGCAACACAGGATTACTCAGGGGATGCAGGGTCTGAGTTGGATGAACCGGTAGTGGATGTCTTTGGCCACGAGCCGTTTGACGAGTTGAGCATGGCGCTGAATGTGCGGTGTGGAACCCTTGCCTTGACCCTGGGAGAGCTGCGCAACCTCGCCCCCGGTGCGGTGTTGGGCATCGCCGGGTACGCGCCCGGCATGGCCGGGCTCTATTACGGCGACCGTCCCATCGGCCAGGGGCAGTTGGTCGAGGTGGACGGGCGACTCGGGTTGCAGTTGTCTCGCGTGATCTTTTCCCGATGATTCTCCAGGGGCTTGACCCCCTTGTCCTTGCTGTTTTCCTCGGCGCATTGTCGTTGATGCCGATGCTGTTGATCATCTGCACGTCCTTTTTGAAGATCGTGATTGTGCTGATGATCACCCGCAACGCCATCGGCGTGCAGCAGGTGCCGCCGAGCATGGCCATCAACGGAATAGCGCTGGCCGCAACACTGTTCATCATGGCGCCCGTGGGCTACCAGATTGCCCAGAACGTCAAGGCATCGCCCGTGGACATGAGTAGCGTCCAGACGCTTCTGGAAACAGGGCAGGAGGCCATACAGCCGTTGCGCGCGTTCATGCTGCGCAACACCGACGCCGATGTATTGACCCACCTGCTGGAAAACAGTGCGCGCATGTGGCCGCCCGAAATGGCGCAGAGCACTCAGCGGGAAGACTTGGTCCTGCTGGTCCCGGCCTTTGTGCTGTCGCAACTGCAGGCGGGGTTCGAGATTGGCTTCCTGATCTACATTCCGTTCATCGTCATCGACCTGATCGTGTCCAACCTGCTGTTGGCCCTCGGCATGCAGATGGTCTCGCCCATGACCATTTCCCTGCCCCTCAAACTGCTGTTGTTCGTGATGGTGTCCGGGTGGTCGCGGTTGCTCGACAGCCTGTTCCTTTCCTACCTCTGAGTGCCCTATGGAACCGATCGTGCTGTTCAAGCAGGGCATGTTGTTGGTGGTGGTGTTGTCGGCGCCTCCGCTGATCGTGGCGGTGATCGTCGGCGTGTTGACGTCCCTGGTGCAGGCCCTGATGCAGATACAGGACCAGACGCTGCCCTTCGGCATCAAACTGGTGGCGGTGGGCATTACGCTGGTATTGACCGGCCGCTGGATCGGCCTGGAGTTGATCCAGCTGATCAACCTGATGTTCGACATGATTGCCCGTTCGGCATTGAACTGAGGGACTGCGCGTGCTGCTTTATCTTGAATATCTGCCCAGCCTGCTGGTGGCCATGGCGCGCATTTATCCTGTCGCGATTCTGGTGCCGGCGTTTTGTTTCCAGCACATAAAAGGCATGCTTCGGCACGTCATCGTGATGGTCATGGCGCTGATCCCGGCGCCCGGTATTCATGCTGTACTGGCAGGCCAGGATTACTCCGCGCTGATGATCAGCGGCCTGGTACTCAAGGAAGCTGCCCTGGGTTTTTTGCTGGGGACCCTGTTGGCCATGCCGTTCTGGATGTTCGAGTCGGTGGGCGCGCTGCTGGATAACCAGCGTGGGGCATTGGCGGGTGGCCAACTCAACCCTTCGCTGGGCCCGGACGCCACGCCCATCGGCCACCTGTTCAAACAGTTGGTGATTTACTTACTGATCGCAGTCCTGGGGTTGAGCGTGTTGACCCAGGTAATCTGGGACAGCTACCTGATCTGGCCGGCGACCGCCTGGGTGCCGCTGCCGGCGGTCAATGGCTTCAGTGTTTTCCTCGGCGTGTTGGGCGACACCTTTACCCACATGATGCTGTACGCCGCGCCGTTTATCGCGGTGCTGCTGTTTCTGGAATTTGGCTTCGCGGTGTTGGGCCTGTACAGCCCGCAGCTGCAAGTCTCGACTTTGGCAACGCCGATCAAGAGCCTCGCCGGGCTGGGAATCCTGTTGCTGTACTTTCCACTGTTGCAGGATTTGATCGTCACCCGCATGGCACAGTTGGCAGACCTCAAACACGCCATTGGCCTGATGTTTCAGGGCGCTGCACCATGAGTGATTCGGGGGAGAAAAAACACGCCGCCACCCCCAAGAAGCTCAAGGATCAGCGCAAGAAAGGCCAGGTCGCCCAAAGCCAGGACGTCGGCAAGTTATTGGTGCTGACCGCCTTGAGTGAAATCGCCCTGTTCACCGCTGAAACCAGCATGCAGCGTCTCCAGCAATTGATGATGCTGGCGATGTCGGGCATTGGCCGGCCCTTTGTGCGTGCCCTGGAGGAAGTGCTGTTGGAGGGCCTGGTGATGTTTTTCTCGTTCGCCCTGTTGATGGCGGGGGTAGCCATTGCTGTGAAGTTGATCAGCGGTTGGTTGCAGTTCGGGTTCCTGTTCGCACCGGAAAGCTTGAAGCCGAACTTTAGCCGTCTTAACCCTTTGAGCCAGGTCAAGCAGATGTTTTCCGCACAGTCGGTGATGAACCTCTTGATGGGGCTGGGCAAGGCGCTGCTGCTGACCCTGGTGTTGTATGTGGTGATCGGGCCGTCGTTGGCGGCGTTGATCAACCTGGCCACGAGCGACCTGCAGAGCTATATCCTGGCGCTGATCACCTTGTTCCGGCATTTGCTGCACGCCACCCTTGGGTTGCTGCTGGTGCTGGCGCTGATTGACATGACGTTGCAAAAACACTTCTTCGCCAAGCGCATGCGCATGACCCAGGTGGAGGTGATGAAGGAATACAAGGACATGGAAGGCGACCCACACGTCAAGGGCCAGCGGCGTCAACTGGCTTATCAATTGGCCCAGGAAGAGCCGAAGGTCAAGCTGCCCAAGCTTGAAGAGTCCGACATGCTGGTGGTCAACCCCACGCACTTTGCCGTCGCGCTGTACTACCGGCCGGGTAAAACGCCGCTGCCGCTGCTGGTGGATAAAGGCACGGATGCCGAGGCCCGTAAACTGATTGACCGGGCCAAGGCAGCCGATGTACCGGTGATCCAGTGTGTGTGGCTGGCGCGCATGCTGTACGAGAAAAAGCTCGGGGCGAACATTCCTCGGGAGGCGTTGCAGGCCGTGGCGTTCATCTACCGCACCCTGCGTGAACTCGATGATGAGGCCAAGCGCGAAACGCTGGAATTGCCGGAGCTTGAGCGGCGTTAGCGGTGGCGGTGTACGTCCAGCGCTTCCAGGTTAGCCAGTGAAAGCAACTTGCTGATGATGTCATCCGCCGCCTCTTCACCCGCCGTCAGCGCGTGCCAGATCACCAGGGCGCCTTTGGCATCGAGGTAGACAAAGCAGCCATCGAACGCCAGCGCTTGTTCAAAACGCCGCTCCAGTAGCTGCTCCAACTGTCCGGCTTTCAGCGCACCACGGTCGACCTGCAACGCCAGCCCAGGGTTGCCGCCGGCTTTTATTCGGCACACGCCTATGCCCGGGCAGAGGGACAGGTGGGCGTCCTTGCCGCCCACCAGGTCATCCAGGAATACCTGGCGATGCGAAGCATGGTTGGGCAGTCCCATGGCGCTCAACGTTCCAGCGATATCGTTTGATAGTCCGAGCGCTCGCCGGCAGGGCCGGGTTCTACGCGCATTTGCGGTGGCCACCAGACCACCAGCTTGTCGGCGCCCGATTGCGGGCGTGAGCAGGAGTCGCCCTTGCACGTCGGCGTGCAACCAACGATAAGCAGGGTAATGCCTAGGAGGGTGAGTAGCCGTTTCATTGCGCGGTCTTCCTGGTAGGGGTGAGCAGGGAGGGACGGGGCACACCGATGTGTTCATCTTTGACCACGGGGCGCATGGCGATGAATACCTCGGCTTCTTCCCCCGGCTTGAGCCAGGCACGTGGCCAGACGCTCACGGCAAGGGTCTGCGAATTACTGCATTCTTTTTCATCAATGCGCACGTTGCGATTGAACTGGTTGCGCAGCACCACCACTGCCACGTTGAACTGTGGGCCGGAATACCATTGGCTGCGCTCGGTATTCATCGCCAGCAGCTCACGGGTGGAACACAGCGTATCGATGCCCAGGGGCATCGGCGCGGCCTTGAAGGCGGTAGGCACATGGCCGGTGACGAGATGCGCCAGGGTGCTGGTGATGTCGCTGCGCTTGATCACTGGCGCGTGTTCGGCATAGCGCCGGGCCAAGGGTTTGAGTGCGGCCTGCAACTCCTCCTGATCAGCCTGGGGCAGGTAACGTGAGGGATCGGCCTGGTCACCGATTACCCTCGGCGTCAGGATGAACAGCCGTTCACGGCGATTGTTCTGGCGTTCGGTGGAGGAAAACAACGTTTTGCCAAGTAACGGGATGTCCCCCAGCAAAGGGATCTTACTGTGCTTGTCGGCGCTTTCGGTGACATGGAAGCCACCGACCACCAGCGAACGTTTTTCCGCCATCACCGCTTGGGTACTGACCTTGCCGCGGCGTACATCCGGGCCGATGCGCTCGGGGTTGGACTCATCGAAGTTACCGTCCTCGATGTCCACCACCAGATGGATCTGGTGAGTGCCGCGGGTGGTGATCACCCTGGGTACCACCTGGAAACTGGTGCCTACGGTGATGGGCAGGATGGTTGCGTTCTCGGAGCCGGCAGTCAGGTACTGCGTGCGGTTGAAGTCGATCACCGCTGGTTGGTTTTCCAGGGTGAGCACCGACGGGTTGGACACCATGGTCGCCAGGCCACGTTGCTCCAGGGCGCGTACATCGGCATAGAAACGATCGCGATTTTCGATCGACAGTTGTGAAGAGGTCCCGGGTGCCATGTTGACACCGCCACGGAAACGACTGTTTTGGAAGCCCCAGTTGACGCCGAACTCGCGCAATTGAGTGCGCTCGATATCAAGGATGATCGCGTCGATCTCCACCAGCTTTCGCGCCACGTCGAGTTGGGCGATCAGCTCGCGGTACATCGCATGCCGTTCCGGCAGATCATAGATCAGGATGGCGTTGTTGCGCATGTCGGCTTCGACGCGGATTTTGCTTGTCGGCACCGGTGCCCGGGGCGTGAGCGACATGCCGTTGTCCAACTGCCCCGGGTTTATTGCCGGGCCGAGCATTTGCCCCAGCATCGGGTTGTTCAAGCGGGGAAAGGTGGGGGTTATAGGGGAGGGTTGTGAGTGGGCGGCAGGGCGCGGGCTCATCCCCGAAAGCGTCGAGGCGGTGCGAGGTTCCAGCAATCCTCTCAGCATGCTGGCAACCCCGGGGATGGTGAGGTTTTCGCCGCGATAATCAATCTGACGATCCGCCGCGTTGGCGAACTTCAGTGGATAGCTGAGCACGCTTTGCTTTTCATCCGGCGACTTGCGCTGGCTGCTGAATTGCTTGATTTGTTCAATATAGCGCTTAGGGCCAGAAACCAGTACGACGCCGTCTTCCGGTAATTCACCCCAGCCAAAACGGCTATCGAGCAGGCCGATATCGGTCAGTGCCTGCTTCAGGTCGGCGATGGTTTCGGAAGAAACTTCCAGGCGTGCCGATTCCTGTTGGTCCAGGGTGCTGATGTACAGCGTGTTGTTGTACAGGTACCACTGGAAACGGTGCTCTACGCCGAGCCTGTCCAGCAACGACTGTGGGGTATTGGCGCGTATCTTGCCGTTGACGGTACCTTCAAGGAGGCCATCGATTTGCAGTTGGGTACCGAAGGTCTGGGCGAAGTCCTCCAGTACATCCCGCAGGGGCTTATGCTCGGCCTCATAGGCGTAGGCAGTGTTTTTCCATTCGACAGGGACGGCGGCCAGGGTGCTTTCCAGGGGCGCCAACAACCAGGGCATGAGGATCAGGTAGCGCCAACGGGCTGGCTTTATGGCGGCGGCAGGCGAATTGACGCGCAAGCGGATGTGCTTGTCGATCTTGTTAGGCATGGAGAATTCTCTGTTTTAGTGACGCAGCGACCGAAGCGAAGTAGGAGTGAGTTTCCGGGCTGGGCTGGCAAGGTGCTCAACCATGCCCCGCCAGGTATCACGCTGGTTGAGCAGGGTTTCGAGTTCGCCGAGCAGGTGGGGCAGGGCACAGTCGCCAGGGAGTTTTTGAAGCAGCCAGAGATGGCCAGTTATTGCTTCTTGCGCCAAAGCTCCCTGGAAATGCCTCAGACTTTCTTGTCCAAGGCGCATCCACGCCTCCAAGGTTTTTTTGTCGACCCGATAGTGGGTCAGTTGAATACTGATCAAAAAAGCTTGTTGGTCGCGCCGCACGTTGATTTCGTCATTATCTTCAAACAACGAGATCAGCGGTTCGCTGCTACTCAACCAACGAACGAGTAACGCTTCCACTCACTGTATGCCTTCGATAACGGTCTTGGCTGTTTCGCTCATGTAATTGGTGTAGGTTGAGCTGGCCGATAAAGTGGCCGCGAGGAAGAGTTTTTCGTCATTCATTGCCGCCATGGCTTCGTCGTCGTTCAATCCGTCGCGTTCTATCTTTTCAAAGCGCTTTTGCGAATTTTCCAGTTGCCTGTAGAGATTCGCTTGCAGGCGATAATCAAAGCTCATTGGTTTTGCTCCAGAGGATGTTACGTTCTGTGTGGCTCGACGCGTGATTCCAGTTCCACGGGTATTTCGTTAAATGTCAGCGCTCGTTGAACCGTGGCCCCTCCGTGTTATTGGGTTGAACTCGACGTGCCGGAGCTCGATAAGGTTTCCACCATCGAGTCCCAGTCGATCCGAAATCCACCTTCGGCCGTTTCCAGAATGAGCATTTGAGGTGCGATGTTCTCCTCTGCGCGCAGGATCCAGGGAAGGTCTGTGTGTCTGCTCAGCCACTGGTCTACGTTTTTACGGTCCAATGGATTGCAGAGCAAAGTGGCTTCGATTCGCGGGACTTGGGTGGCCAGTAATTGTTTAAGCAGGGCGCTTAGGCGTTGGGGGGGAACTGTTTCCTGCAGCAGGCTCCGAATGGCCAGACTGGTGATGGAGGCGGCAATGGGTTCAATGTTGTCGCAGATGGCCTGGCGCTCAATCTCCCAGCGTTGCAGCTGAGTGTTGGCGCGTTCCCAGAACTCACGGCAGGCATTTGCGTACAGTATTTCGCGCTGCTCTTCGGCCTGGCATAGTAGTTCGCGCGCCTCGGCTTTGGCGCGAATAAGTAATGTGCCCGCCTGAGCACTGTCGATAAGCATTTCTCGGGCAATCAGGGTTTGTGGTAGGTCTTGGCCTTTGTTCAGCTCAATTTTGCGTCGGCATAACATGCAGATTGTTTGCTCCCGATTCGGGCCACGCGTGATCATTCGTAATGGCGGTAGCTCGCCAGATGACTGCTCGCCACAAAGTGTCCAGCCGACCATGGCTGTCGGGCAGGTGGGAGTATTTCTCCAGGTTGACTACCCGTTGATGCGCAAAGCCAATTCGTAGGCGTTGCCATACCGCAGGCTCAACCCAGGCGCGCAGGTACTGCAGAGGGTCCTCTATTTTCAGCATCAGTGAGTCGGGAGGGAGCGCTTTGGCAAGGCGCTGACACCAGAGGTATTCATCCTCCTCCAGTAAGTGGTCGCGTACAGGCTGGCAGACACTGCCGATCAGCGTCAGCATGCGGTCGCGCTGTTGTGGGGAGGCCTGCACCAGATGCAGCAAGGCAGGGGAGGGTGAAGGTGGCAGGCAGGGGCGGATAGCCAAGGCGGTGCTCACTCGTCCATGCCGGCTGCGACATAGATCGGTCGAGGCGATATATGGGCCGAGGACCTCCCAGTCACACTCTGGCGTTTCCCACGGACGGGCCCACCATCGAACCCACGCCAGCTGATCACTCATGAACAGGCGGGTTTAGTGGTGCACGAGCCGGTACGACAGATGAGTCGTGTTGTCGATTCATCCCCCGTTTGCGCCAGATAATCGCGCCAACCCCCGCAAGCGTCATTATCATGAGGAGTACCGTAAGACTCATCCGCCAGAAACCGAGATCGTTATCTTGAACCAGGAACGGACCAAAATAGGTCAGGCGTTGCTGCTCCAGATACGGCGCGGCGGGAACAAAGACTACGGTTAGTTTTTGAGTGTTTTCTACAGCGGCTGCCATGCCGGGGATACTACTGGCCACCATCCTGCGCACTCGGGGGCGGATATTGTCAGGCTCAAGTCGTGGATCATGTTTGATGAAGACCGAGGCTGATGCCGGTTGTACGGGTTCACCCGGCGCAACCCGTTCGGGAAGGACGACATGGACTCGAGCGACGATGACCCCGTCGATGTTCGACAAGGTTGCCTCCAGCTCCTGAGACAATGCATAGATATAGCGGGCACGTTCTTCCAGCGGTGTTGAGATAACGCCTTCTTTGCGAAAGATATCACCTAGGGTCGACCGGGCCAGTTTTGGCAGGCCAGCGGCTTCGAGGGTTCGGACCGCCCTGCTAATGTCCGACGCGTTGACGCGCACAACGACACCGTCTTTGGTTGGCACTTTTTGGGCCCGGATTTGTTTATCCGCGAGTTCCGCAACAACCTCATTAGCCTCCTGTTCCGACAGTCGGCTATGGAGTTCTACTTTTTCACCGCAACCGGCCAGCAGCAATGCTAATGATAAAACTAATGGGGTGGTGATCCAGCGGAGCATGACTTACCTACTGCAGGTTGGTTATTTTCTCGCAACATTGCACGGTTTTGCTGATTACCTTGACTGACATGGACAGCTGCCGATGAGCGTCTGAAAGTGACTTGGCAATTTGATGCATCTCCGCTGATTTTTTATTAATGCTCAGGTCACGCAAACCTTTGGTCGCACGTTTTGATAGCGTCGTTAAATGAGAAGACTGTTCGGATAGCGCATTCGTACCGACGATTGAGTTTTGGCCACCCGGGGAAGGCGCGCGATCAACCAGGCTGGCCTGGAAAAAATTCATGTCGGAAGCAGAGGTATTAATACCTGGCGACTTATCGGCTCGTGAAACCAGGTGGTCTGTGAAATTGTCAGCGAGCACACGCATGTAGGCCTCCGGCAAGACGCTATTAACGTTCTTGTTGGGTTGGGAGAGATGTTGGTTTTTTTTTTCGACTGTTCAGCATGCGGCATGCGAGTAAACAGGTTGCTTCCTCTATGTTTAATAGAGGAAGCAAAGGTTTAAAACCTTAGTTTGTTTATGTTTTCGAGTTCTTTTGTCAATATTTCATTTTTAACCTCTTCTATTTTTAGTCGACGCATTTCAGCTTTTTTTGCCGCGTCAATGTCGGAATTGTCGCCGCCACCGAAACCGCTGGAGCCGGAGCTAGGCGGAGTGTTAACACCGATAGAACTCATAACATCACCTCTGGGTTGCTTGATTTAAATTGTGTGTTTGCTTTTAAGCGCTGATGCTTAGCCAGAAACATAGATCCATCGCTGCCTGTCAGGTATTTGAATCAAACACATGGCAACACCGTTTGAGGGTGGCTCGATCGGCGACATTGATGATCATGTAGATGGCCTTTCCTTGAGTGGCCAAATCAAGAGTTCAGTTCCAGAAAAAAATGCTGGTTCTGCGTTTAACCGGTTCCGCTCAGTGATATCTCCAATTGTTTCATCCTGTAGTACAGCGTGCGCTTGGCAACCCCCAATTCCCCGGCCACCACATCCACATTGCACCCGTGACGGCGCAGCGACTCTTCAATCAGCGATTTCTCGATTTGCTGTAGCCGCGTCTTGAGGTTCATCTCTATAGCCTGGTGGTCCCTCATCGACGCTGAAAGCGGCGGAAGGTCCAACACAAAGCGCTTGGCTGTCGAGCGCAGTTCGCGGACGTTGCCCGGCCAGGAATGGCATAGCAATTGTTGCAGCAGCGAGCTGGATGCCAGGGGTATCGGGTATTTAAAGTGTTCGGCTTCCTGGCGGACGATGTTCAGGAACAAGGGGATAATCTGCTCACGACGTTCGCGCAGGGGAGGGAGGCTGATGCTGATCACGTTCAGGCGAAAATATAAATCGCGCCTGAATAACCCTTGCTCTACCATTTCGTGCAGCGACTGCTGGGCGGACGCGATAACGCGCATGTCCACCGGGATAAACCGGGTCGAACCCAATCGCTCAACGCCTCGGGACTCCAGTACCCGCAGCAGTTTGGCTTGCAGCGTGAGGGGCATGCTGTCTATTTCGTCAAGGTACAACGTCCCCAAGTGGGCAGCCTCGACAAAACCTGCCCGCGATTGCATCGCGCCGGTATAGGCACCGCTGTTGACGCCGAACAGCTGGCTTTCTGCAAGAGTTTCTGGAATCGCTGCACAGTTAACGGCAATAAAGTTTCCACGCCGGCCGGACAACCGATGGATTCGCTGGGCTACGGTATCTTTACCTGTCCCTGTTTCTCCCAGCAAAAGAATATCGATGTTCAATATCGCAGTGTTATTGATAGTGGTTTCAATGGTCGGGCATTCAGTGAACGGATCATCCGCCCCAAACTCGTCCTGATAGGAAACCGACATGTTACTGTTGCTCCTGCTGTGTCGTAGCACTTTACTGGACGTCGACGTCCTTGCGAATGTCGGCAAGTAAATCGGAATTTTTCGGGTTTGTCATTGTTCCGGAAAGTATGAAATAGATGTATGCGGTGAGAGAAAAATCAAGTTGGTAAACTTGAATAGTGTTCAAGTGTCGAAGGTTTGTAATTGCCCTTTTATGCTTGGGAATAATCTTAAAATCTTGTGGTTTTTGTGGTTTTGCCGTTTATTTTGTGTAGATAGTTGTGTGTTATTTATTTTTAGTTGTGGGTATATATCTTTAGCGGATGTTGCGGGTCGTTTGTTGGGGCAAATCGTCGCCCACAAAAAAGCCGATGCACTGCATCGGCTTTTTGTTTTGCGGCATGGGCCGCAGATGACGCTTACACGTTGAAACGGAAGTGCATCACGTCGCCATCCTTGACGATGTATTCCTTGCCTTCCAGGCGCCATTTACCGGCTTCCTTGGCACCGGCTTCACCCTTGAACTGGATGAAGTCGTTGTAGGCGATGACTTCGGCGCGGATAAAGCCTTTTTCGAAGTCGGTGTGGATCACGCCAGCCGCTTGCGGGGCAGTGGCACCGACCTTGACGGTCCAGGCGCGTACTTCTTCAACACCGGCGGTGAAGTAGGTCTGCAGGTGCAGCATTTCGTAGCCGGCACGGATCACGCGGTTCAGGCCAGGCTCTTCCAGGCCCAGGGCCTCAAGGAACATGTCTTTCTCTTCGCCGTCTTCCAGCTCGGCGATTTCCGCTTCGATCTTGTTGCACACTGGAACAACCATCGCGCCTTCTTCTTCGGCAATGGCCATGACCACGTCGAGCAGCGGGTTGTTCTCGAAACCGTCTTCAGCCACGTTGGCGATGTACATCACCGGCTTGGTGGTCAGCAGGTGGAAGCCCTTGATCACCGCCTTTTCGTCGGTGCTCATGTTCTTCATCAGGCTGCGTGCCGGCTTGCCCAGGGTGAAGTGAGCAATCAACTGCTCCAGCAAGGCTTTCTGGACCACTGCGTCCTTGTCGCCGCCCTTGGCGTTACGCGTGACCTTTTGCAGTTGCTTCTCGCAGCTGTCGAGGTCGGCGAAGATCAGTTCCAGGTCGATGATCTCGATGTCGCGTTTCGGGTCGACGCTGTTGGAGACGTGAATCACGTTCTCGTCTTCGAAGCAGCGGACCACGTGAGCGATGGCATCGGTCTCACGGATGTTGGCGAGGAACTTGTTGCCCAGGCCTTCACCTTTCGACGCGCCGGCTACCAGGCCTGCGATGTCGACGAACTCCATGGTGGTCGGCAGGATGCGCTTTGGATTCACGATGGCCGCCAGGGCGTCCAGGCGTGTATCGGGCATCGGCACGATACCGGTGTTCGGTTCGATGGTGCAGAAGGGGAAGTTCTCCGCCGCAATGCCGGACTTGGTCAGGGCGTTGAACAGGGTGGACTTGCCGACGTTAGGTAGGCCGACGATGCCGCAATTGAATCCCATGGTGTTTCCCCTCGGGTAAAGAGTCAGGCCTTCTGGCTGTGCAGGTTTTTCATCGCACGGTTCCATTCACCGGCGAAGATATCCGGCAGCACGCCGAGGGCAAAATCGATGCTGGCATCGAGTTTTTCCTGTTCGGCGCGTGGCGCACGACCCAGGACGAAATTTGAAACCATACTGGCAACGCCCGGGTGGCCAATGCCAAGCCGCAAGCGGTAGAACGTATTCTGATTGCCCAACTGCGCGATGATGTCGCGCAGGCCATTATGCCCGCCATGGCCGCCGCCTTGCTTGAGCTTGGCAACGCCGGGTGGCAGGTCAAGTTCGTCATGGGCCACCAGGATTTCTTCGGGTTTGATCCGGAAGAAGCCCGCAAGCGCCGCGACAGCCTGGCCGCTGCGGTTCATGTAGGTGGTGGGAATCAACAGACGAACATCCTGACCCTGGTGCGAAAAGCGCCCGGTCAGGCCGAAATATTTGCGATCGGCCACAAGATTGACGCCTTGGGCGTGGGCGATACGCTCAACAAAAAGGGCCCCCGCGTTATGCCGGGTCTGTTCGTATTCGGCGCCTGGATTTCCCAGGCCAACGATCAGTTTAATGGCAGTCACGACAGGGGCCCTTCCTTTGGAGTTGTGGATAACATCGCCGTTGGTGCGGCGAAAGTGGACGACAAACGCTGATTAACCGTTAGAGGCCAACTTCGCATTCTCGCCCGCTTTCTCGCTACGTTCCGGTCCGCGATGTTTCCTCAAGCTCCGGCATTACAGAGTGAATTACTCTGCAGCGCCTTCTTCAGCTTCTGGTGCAACGCGTGGAGCGTGTACGTTTGCAACAGCTTTGTCATCACCGTGAGCCAGTGCAACAAACTCAACGCCTTTAGGGGCTTTGAGGTCGGACAGGTGGATGATGTCGCCGATTTCAGCAGCCGACAGGTCGACTTCGATGAACTCAGGCAGGTCTTTCGGCAGGCAGGTCACTTCGATCTCGGCTACAACGTGCGAGATTTCGCCGCCTTTCTTGATCGGAGCAGCTTCGCCAACGAAGTGCACAGGCACGACAGCGGTCAGTTTCTGACCGGCAACTACGCGAACGAAGTCAGCGTGCAGCACGTGGCCTTTAGCTGGGTGACGTTGCAGTGCCTTGATGATGACGTTCTGCTTGGTGCCACCAACGTTCAGCTCGATGATGTGGCTGTAGGCCGCATCGTTTTCGAGCAGTTTGGCGATTTCTTTAGCCAGCATGCTGATGGATTCAGGGGCTTTTTCGCCACCGTAAACTACAGCTGGAACCAGGCTTGCGAGACGACGCAGGCGGCGGCTCGCACCTTTCCCCAGGTCGGAACGCAGTTCAGCATTCAAAGTAAAATCGTTCATGTTGTATCTCCAAAATAACCACATTCGCCCTAGCGTTTGCGACCAGCGCTAAAGGCGATATGGGCAAAAAAGCCCCGCCCCAACAGAATGCTGGGGCGGGGCGCTTTTCGTCAGGTTGATGTCGCTAAGGTCTGACCCTTAACGGAACATCGCGCTGATCGATTCTTCGTTGCTGATGCGGCGAACCGCTTCGGCAACTACCGGTGCGATATCCAGTTGACGGATACGCGAACAGGCTTGAGCTGCAGCGGACAACGGGATGGTGTTGGTCACCACCAGTTCGTCCAGCATTGAGTTCTCGATGTTCTCGATCGCTCGGCCCGACAGCACAGGGTGTGTGCAGTAGGCGAAGACTTTTGCTGCACCGTGCTCTTTCAGGGCTTTCGCCGCGTGGCACAGGGTGCCGGCGGTGTCGACCATGTCATCAACCAGAATACAGGTACGCCCTTCGACATCACCGATGATATGCATCACTTCAGAGTGATTGGCTTTCTCACGGCGTTTGTCGATGATCCCGAGATCAACGCCCAGGGATTTGGCAACAGCCCGTGCACGCACGACGCCACCAATGTCCGGGGACACGATCATCAGGTTTTCAAAGCGCTGGTCTTCGATGTCATCCACCAGGACGGGGGAGCCGTAGATGTTATCTACCGGAATATCGAAGAACCCCTGGATTTGGTCAGCGTGCAGGTCAACCGTGAGAACACGGTCGATGCCTACCACGGTCAGCATGTCAGCAACGACTTTCGCGCTGATAGCCACACGTGCGGAACGCGGACGGCGATCCTGACGGGCATAACCAAAGTAAGGGATTACAGCTGTGATTCGAGTCGCTGAGGAGCGGCGGAAGGCATCAGCCATCACGACGAGTTCCATCAGGTTATCGTTGGTCGGAGCGCAAGTCGGCTGAATAATGAAGACGTCTTTACCGCGGACGTTTTCATTGATCTCGGCTGTAATTTCGCCGTCGGAGAACTTACCGACAGAGATGTCACCGAGAGGGATATGCAGCTGACGTACAACACGCCGAGCCAGATCGGGGTTAGCATTCCCCGTAAAGACCATCATCTTGGACACGCGCAGTACCTAGAGGCTGAGGGTAACCTGGATGAGTATAGAAAATGGCAGGGGCGGCTGGATTCGAACCAACGCATGGCAGGATCAAAACCTGCTGCCTTACCGCTTGGCGACGCCCCTGTATCTGTTGCAACGAGTACCCAGTACTCGGTTCCTTTAGAGCAGACTTTGCAGCTTGCGATGCAACATCGAAACGTTGCTTCCCTTTGCTACAAACCCTGTAAGGGTCTCTGTAAGAAGGGCCGAGACTTTATCAGCTTCAGCTTTGCTTGGGAAGCCCCCAAACACACAACTTCCAGTTCCGGTTAATTTTGCTTCGGTAAAATTACCTAACAAATTCAAAGCGTTACGTACATCTGGATAACGCCTTGCTACAACCGGTAAGCAGTCATTTCGACTGTTTCCCTTGGGAACGGGGCGCACTTTAATGGGAGGAGAGTTACGTGTCAACAGTGGATCTGAAAAAATTTCTGCTGTACTTACAGATACTTGCGGAACAAGCACGACATACCACGGCTCTTCGGGGTCTACAGGGGTGAGTTTCTCCCCCACGCCCTCGGCAAAAGCGGCGTGCCCACGCACGAAAACCGGGACGTCGGCGCCGAGCGTCAGGCCCAGCGCCGCCAGGCGATCGTGGTCCCAGCCCAGCTGCCACAAGTGATTCAGGCCGAGCAACGTCGTCGCGGCATTCGAGCTGCCGCCACCGATGCCGCCGCCCATGGGCAGGATTTTTTCGATCCAGATGTCGATGCCCAGTGGGCAGCCGGATTGTTCCTGAAGTTTTTTCGCGGCCTTCACAATCAGGTTGCTGTCGTGAGGCACGCCTTCGAATTCGGTGTGCAGTCGGATCACGCCGTCATCGCGAACGGCGAAGGTCAGCTCATCGCCGTAGTCGAGAAACTGAAAAATCGTCTGCAACTCGTGATAGCCGTCATCACGGCGACCGAGAATGTGCAGCATCAAATTGAGTTTGGCCGGGGAGGGCAGGGTCAAGCGTTGCGCGGTCATGTCACTGCCCCAGTTTGCGAGGTTGCCAGTCCTTGATCACCAGCGTGACGTCAAGGTCGGTGCCATGCAGCTTGATGCGCTCGGGCAGCCAGTAACCGTTCTGTTGCACATAACTCAGGTACTCGACCTGCCAGCCATCCTGTTCCAGCGAGGCCAGGCGGCTGTCGCCGTTGAGGCTCAGGCGGCTCTTGCTGTCCGGTGCGGGCAGGCCACGTACCCACCACACCAGGTGCGAGACGGGCAGTTTCCAACCCATCTGTTCTTCCAGCAGGGCTTCCGGCGTCGGGGCCTCATAGCGGCCCTGATTGGCCACTTCCAGGCTGACTTGCCCCGGTCGGCCGGTCAGGCGTGCTGCACCGCGGCCCAGCGGGCCAGACAGGCGAATATCGTAATAGTCCTGGCGTTGCAGCCAGAACAAGGTGCCGCTGCCCGAATCTTTCGGGGCGCGAATGCCGACCTTACCTTCAATCTGCCAGCCATCGAGGCTGCTCAGTTGATCCTTGTGTTGCTGCCATTGCGCCGGGTTGCCCGGGCCTTCGACAGATTCACGGGTGCCAAGGCCCGAACAGCCGGCGAGCAGGGCGATAAAGCTGAAAACGATGACGTGGCGCAAAAACATAAAATTAAAGGGTCTCGGATCCGGTCAGGCGCTTGATGGTGCTGCGCAGGATTGGGCTTTCGGGTTGTTCCTTGAGGAACTTCTCCCAGATTTGTCGCGCTTCGCGTTGCTTGCCATTGGCCCAGAGCACTTCGCCCAGGTGCGCGGCCACTTCCTGATCGGGAAAGCGCTCCAGCGCCTGGCGCAGCAAGCGTTCGGCTTCATCCAGGTTGCCCAGGCGGTAGTTCACCCAGCCGAGGCTGTCGAGTACGGCCGGGTCTTCCGGGTTGAGCTGGTGAGCCTTTTCAATCAGCTCCTTGGCTTCGGCGTAACGCGTTGTACGGTCGGACAAGGTGTAACCCAGGGCGTTCAGTGCCATGGCGTTGTCCGGGTCGCGCTTGATGATCAGGCGCAGGTCTTTTTCCATCTGCGCCAGGTCATTGCGTTTTTCCGCCTGCATGGCGCGGGTGTACAGCAGGTTCAAGTCGTCCGGGTATTGCAGCAAGGCTTGCTGCAGGATTTTCCAGGCGCGATCGCCCTGCTTGTTGGCCGACAAGGTCTCGGCCTGGATCAGGTACAGCTGGATCGCGTAGTCCGGTTCGGCATCCCGTGCGGCGGCCAGGCGTTTTTCGGCCTCGTCGGTGCGGCCGTTGTTCATCAGGATATCGGCCTGGCGCAGTTGCGCCGGCAGGTAGTCGTTGCCGGGGCCGACCTGGGCGTACTCAAGCAGCGCGGCCTGCGGATCGTTGCGCTCTTCAGCGATACGGCCCAGGTTCAGGTGCGCCGAATCAACGTGGCTCTCGCGGGCGATCAGGTCTTCCAGGTAACCCTTGGCTTCATCCCACGCCTTGGCTTCCAGGCACACCAGCGCCAGGGAGTAACGCAATTCGTCGTCGTCCGGGTATTGCTGGACGAGGTTGGCGAACTGCACCTTGGCGTCTTCCATGCGGTCCTGTTCAACCAGCGTGCGCGCATAGGTCAGCAGCAGACGCTTGTCGCCCGGGTACTTCTTGATGCTTTTTTCCAGCAGCGGAATCGCTTCCTTGCCGCGGTTGAGGTTTTGCAGCAGGCGCGCACGCAGCAGGATCGGCGCTATCTCGCCGTCTTCCGGCGGGTGTTGCTCCAGCAGCTTCAAGGCTGCCTCGGGCTCATCATCCTGTTGCAGCAACAGCGCCTTGCCGAAAATCAGCTGGCTGTTGTTCGGGTGTTTTTGCAGCAGGCGGTCGAAACTCTTCATCAGGCCGTTGCGGGTGTCCTGATCGGTGTCGGCGGCCGACAGCGCGAGGAAGTCGAAATGCGTGTCGCCCTTGCCCAGCAGGACTTTCTCCATATACACCATGGAGTCGTCATAGCGCCCGGCGCGGGCCAGTTGAATGGCCGCTGCCCGCTGTGCTTCGAGATCGTCCGGGGCGTTTCTCGCCCAGATCAGCGAGGTGTCCAGGGCCGCCTGGTCGGCGCCCAGGTACTCGGCGATGCGAAACGCCCGCTCCGAAATCCCCGGATCCTGAGTATTGATGGCCTGGGTCACGTAGTTATCCAGGGCAATGTCGAAACGATTGCGCTGGCCGGCCAGCTCCGCGCTCAGCAGACTGAAGACCGTCTCTTCACTGAACGAGGAATAAACCTTGGGCTTTTCAGGGGCGGGGGTGCTGTCTTCTACCGGCGGCGTACCGTCCGGCGACACGGGTGCCAAGGCCTGGCAGCCGCTGAGGAAGACAAAAGCAAGGAGCAACGCGGAAGATCTATTCATATAGGAAGAGGACGACTAACCTGCGGTCGGATCATCATGACACAAGCCTTCGGCCAAACATAACCGTGTAGGAGCGAGCTTGCTCGCGAAGAACCAGAGGACAACGCGTTTTATCCCGTAAGCCAGCGTTATCGTTAACGACCATCGCGAGCAAGCTCGCTCCTACAGATGGCCTTTATAGGCGTAAGCTACTAGGACAATAGCCTACGGTGGTTGTTCTGAATCATTCGAAGTAGGACAATTGTCGGCTTCCCGACATCATCAGCGATATTGAATGGCCTTCCTTGCACTCGGTATTAACCACAAGACTGCTTCTGTAGACGTCCGCGAGCGCGTGGCTTTTACTCCAGAGCAGTTGGTTGAGGCCTTGCAGCAGCTCTGCCGGCTTACCGACAGTCGCGAAGCTGCGATCCTTTCGACCTGCAATCGCAGCGAGCTCTATATAGAGCAGGAACATCTTTCAGCGGATGTGGTGCTGCGCTGGCTGGCCGATTACCACCATTTGAGCCTCGATGAGCTGCGCCAAAGCTCATATGTGCACGAAGAGGATGCGGCAGTTCGTCACATGATGCGCGTCGCTTCCGGGCTCGACTCGCTGGTGTTGGGCGAACCGCAGATCCTCGGCCAGATGAAATCGGCCTACGCCGTGGCTCGCGAGGCCGGCACGATCGGCCCGTTGCTGGGGCGCCTGTTCCAGGCCACCTTCAATTCGGCCAAGCAGGTGCGCACCGACACCGCCATCGGTGAAAACCCGGTGTCCGTGGCGTTTGCCGCCGTCAGCCTGGCCAAACAGATTTTCAGTGACTTGCAACGCAGCCAGGCCCTGCTGATCGGCGCCGGCGAGACCATCACCCTGGTCGCCCGCCATCTGCACGAGCTGGGTGTGAAGCGCATCGTCGTCGCCAACCGTACCCTGGAGCGTGCGAGCATCCTTGCCGAGCAGTTCGGGGCCCACGCGGTGTTGCTCTCCGACATCCCGGCAGAACTGGTGCGCAGCGACATCGTCATCAGTTCCACCGCCAGCCAGTTGCCGATCCTGGGTAAAGGCGCGGTGGAAAGCGCCCTGAAACTGCGCAAGCACAAGCCGATCTTCATGGTGGACATCGCCGTTCCTCGGGATATCGAGCCTGAAGTCGGCGAGTTGGACGACGTTTACCTCTACAGCGTCGACGACCTGCACGAAGTGGTCGCCGAAAATCTCAAAAGTCGCCAGGGCGCAGCCCAGGCCGCCGAGGAAATGGTCAGCACCGGTGCCGACGATTTCATGGTGCGCCTGCGTGAACTGGCGGCGGTGGACGTGCTCAAGGCCTATCGTCAGCAGGGCGAACGCATGCGGGACGAGGAATTGATCAAGGCCCAGCGTATGCTCGCCAACGGCAGCAGCGCCGAAGACGTGCTGATGCAACTGGCGCGCGGCCTGACCAACAAATTGCTGCATGCCCCCAGTGTTCAGTTGAAAAAGCTTACCGCCGAAGGCCGCCTCGATGCGCTGGCCATGGCCCAGGAACTCTTTGCCCTCGGTGAGGGCGCGACAGAAAGCTCTTCGGATAAAAAACCGCAATGAAAGCGTCACTGCTCAATAAACTGGACGTCCTTCAGGACCGTTTCGAAGAACTGACCGCCTTGCTCGGCGACGGCGAGGTCATCTCCGATCAGACCAAGTTCCGCACCTATTCCAAGGAGTACGCGGAAGTTGAACCGATTGTGGCCGCCTATACACAGTTGCTCAAGGTTCAGGCTGACCTCGAAGGCGCCCAGGCGCTGCTCAAGGACAGTGACCCGGACATGCGCGAAATGGCCGTTGAAGAAGTGCGTGAAGCCAAGGACAAGCTGATCGAACTTGAAGGCGACCTGCAACGCATGCTGCTGCCCAAGGACCCCAATGACGGGCGCAACGTGTTCCTTGAAATCCGCGCCGGCACCGGCGGTGACGAGGCGGCGATTTTCTCCGGCGACCTGTTCCGCATGTACTCGCGCTATGCCGAGCGTCGTGGCTGGCGGGTCGAGATCCTGTCCGAGAACGAAGGCGAACACGGCGGTTATAAAGAAGTCATCGCCCGGGTCGAAGGCGAAAATGTATACGGCAAGCTGAAGTTCGAGTCTGGCGTACACCGCGTGCAGCGGGTGCCGGCCACCGAATCCCAGGGCCGTATCCACACCTCCGCGTGCACCGTGGCCGTGTTGCCCGAGCCCGACGAGCAGGAAGCCATCGAGATCAACCCGGCAGACCTGCGGGTCGACACCTACCGTTCATCGGGCGCCGGTGGCCAGCACGTCAACAAGACCGACTCCGCGATTCGCATCACCCACTTGCCTTCGGGCATCGTGGTGGAGTGCCAGGAAGAACGTTCCCAGCACAAGAACCGTGCGCGGGCCATGTCCTGGCTGTCGGCCAAGCTCAACGACCAGCAGACCAGCGCCGCCGCCAACGCAATTGCCAGCGAGCGTAAATTGCTGGTGGGCTCGGGCGACCGTTCCGAGCGTATCCGTACGTACAACTTTGCCCAGGGCCGGGTCACCGACCACCGCGTCAACCTGACGCTGTACTCCCTGGATGAAATCCTTGCCGGTGGCGTTGATGCGGTGATCGAGCCGTTGTTGGCCGAGTACCAGGCCGACCAGTTGGCGGCGATAGGTGAATAAATGACCATTATTGCCAGCCTGTTACGCGCCGCCGACCTGCCGGACTCGCCCACTGCGCGCCTGGACGTGGAGTTGTTGCTGGCCGCGGCCCTGGGCAAGTCCCGCAGCTACCTGCACACCTGGCCGGAAAAAATCGTCAGCAGCGAAGACGCACTGACCTTCGCCGACTACCTGCAACGCCGCCGCACCGGCGAGCCCGTGGCCTACATCCTCGGCCAGCAAGGCTTCTGGAAGCTCGACCTGGAAGTGGCACCTCACACGCTGATCCCGCGTCCGGAAACCGAGATGCTGGTGGAAGCCGCGCTGGAATTGCTTCCGGCCACCCCGGCCAAGGTCCTCGACCTGGGCACCGGCAGCGGCGCGATTGCCCTGGCCCTGGCCAGCGAACGCCCGGCCTGGCAAGTCACCGCCGTCGACCGCGTGCTGGAAGCCGTGGCGCTGGCCGAACGCAACCGTCAGCGCCTGCACCTGAACAACGCCACCGTGCTGAACAGCCATTGGTTCAGCGCCCTCGAAGGCCGCACCTACAACCTGATCATCAGCAACCCGCCTTATATAGCCGACACCGACCCCCATCTGGTGGCCGGTGACGTGCGCTTTGAACCCGCCAGTGCGCTGGTGGCCGGGCACGATGGCCTGGACGACCTGCGGTTGATCATCGCCCAGGCGCCTGTGCACCTCGACGCCGCGGGCTGGTTGTTGCTGGAACACGGTTACGACCAGGCGTCCGCCGTGCGCGACCTGCTGCTGGGCGAAGGTTTCGAAGAGGTTCACAGCCGCATCGACCTGGGCGGCCACGAACGCATCACTCTGGGACGCCGGCCGTGATGAATGATCAGGAGCTGTTGCGCTATAGCCGGCAGATTCTGTTGCAGCATGTCGACATTGAAGGCCAGTTGCGCCTGAAAAACAGCCGCGCGCTGATCGTCGGGCTCGGTGGCCTCGGTTCCCCGGTGGCGCTGTACCTGGCGGCGGCGGGCGTGGGTGAGTTGCATCTGGCGGACTTTGACAGCGTCGACCTGACCAACCTGCAACGCCAGATCATCCATGACACCGACAGTGTCGGCCTGAGCAAGGTCGACTCGGCGATTCGCCGCCTGAGCGCGATCAATCCTGAAATACAGTTGGTTGCCCATCGCAGCTCGCTGGATGAGGATTCCCTCGCGGCCGCCGTGACGGCGGTCGACGTCGTACTGGATTGCAGCGATAACTTCTCCACCCGCGAAGCGGTCAACGCGGCGTGTGTCGCTGCCGGCAAACCTCTGGTCAGCGGCGCCGCGATTCGCCTGGAAGGCCAGCTGTCGGTGTTCGACCCGCGCCGCGCCGAAAGCCCGTGCTACCACTGTTTATACGGGCATGGCAGCGAGGCCGAACTGACCTGCAGCGAAGCCGGCGTCATCGGCCCGCTAGTGGGTTTGGTCGGCAGCCTGCAAGCCCTGGAAGCCTTGAAGTTGCTGGCCGGTTTCGGCGAGCCACTGGTGGGGCGGCTGTTGTTGATCGACGCCCTGACCACGCGTTTTCGCGAGTTGCGGGTCAAGCGCGATCCCGGTTGCAGCGTCTGCGGTAGCCAACATGGTTAAGGACGCGCCAATCGGTGTGTTCGACTCCGGTGTCGGCGGCCTGTCGGTGCTGGACGAAATCCAGCGGCTGCTGCCCCATGAGTCGCTGCTGTACGTGGCGGATGGCGGGAATATCCCCTACGGCGAGAAAACCCCGGCATTCATCCTGGATCGCTCGCGACGGGTGGCGGAGTTTTTCCGCGAAAAAGGCGCCAAAGCCTTTGTGATTGCCTGCAATACGGCGACCGTCGCCGCCGTCGCCGATTTGCGCCAGGACTATCCCGACTGGCCATTGGTGGGCATGGAGCCTGCGGTTAAACCCGCCGCCGCCGCGACCCGCAGTGGCGTGGTCGGCGTGCTGGCGACCACCGGCACCCTGCAAAGCGCCAAGTTCGCCGCCTTGCTCGACCGTTTCGCCACCGATGTGCGGGTGATCACCCAGCCGTGCCCAGGCCTGGTGGAGCTGATCGAGACCGGCGACTTGAACAGCCCGGCGTTGCGCCTGCTGTTGCAAGGCTACGTCGAACCGCTGATTGCGGCCGGTTGCGACACCATCATCCTCGGCTGCACCCACTATCCCTTCCTCAAGCCATTGCTCGCCGAGATGCTCCCACCGACGATCATTCTGATCGACACCGGCGCTGCGGTAGCGCGTCAATTGCAGCGCCTTTTGAGCGAGCGCGAGCTGCTGGCCTCCGGCAATCCCGAGGCTGCACAGTTCTGGACCAGCGGCGATCCAGAGCACTTCAGAAATATCCTACCGACCCTATGGAAATCCCCCGGCGTTGTGCGTAATTTTGGCCTGTGAAAAAAACGTGAAATAGCTCGTTTTTCGCTGAACTTCCGCGTGTGCGACAGCTTCTATAGCGAGTTAGCCTGTACAAAATCATACAACTTCGTTCGGAAAGGATGTTTCTATATGAAGCGCTTGTTCTGTTTGGCTGCGATTGCGGCCGCAATGTTGGGGCACTCTTTTTCTGCGCAGGCCGCGGGCCTGGAATTTGGAGTGGGGAGTACCAGCGATTCGACCATGACCTATCGGTTGGGGCTGACCTCGGATTGGGATAAAAGCTGGTGGCAGACCGATACGGGCCGCGTGACCGGTTACTGGAGCGGCGCCTATACCTACTGGGACGGTGACAAGCGCGCCAGTGTCAGCAGCTTGTCGTTCTCGCCGGTGTTTGTGTATGAGTTTGCCGGGGAGAAGGTGAAGCCGTACATCGAGGCTGGGGTTGGCGTGGCGGTGTTCTCCCGCACGCGGGTTGAAGACAACAACATCGGCCAGGCTTTCCAGTTTGAAGACCGACTGGGCTTTGGCTTGCGCTTTGTCGGCGGGAGCGAAGTGGGCATTCGTGCCACCCATTACTCCAATGCCGGGATCAGCAGCAATAACGATGGTGTCGAGAGCTATTCGCTGCACTACACGCTGCCGTTGTAATTCTCAAGAACACCGCAAAACCCCTGTAGGAGCTGGCTTGCCAGCGATGCAAGCACCTCGGTGCATCAGTTGCACCGAGTTGACGCTATCGCAGGCGAGCCAGCTCCCACAGTTGATCTGTATCGGTTTCAAAATCAGCGATACACCGTCGCAATCCCCTGGCGCTCATCAATGCACTCCGGCGCGCCCATCTCGAATTCCCGGCAGATCAGCGGCCGCTTCTCATAAATCGTGCACATCATCGTGTCGCGATCCAGCGCCGCGCACCAGCCGTCATCCAGGCGCAGCATGACTTCGCCGCCCCAGTCGTCGGTGTCGATAAAGCGATCAGGCACGCCGGTGTCGGTGATCAGCATGACTTCCAACTGGCAGCAGCATGCGGCGCAGGTGGAGCAGGTGACGGCAGGTTCGGCGATTTGGGTGTGGGGGATGTTGGTCATAGGCGCGCAGTGTAAGGCAAGCGGCTTATGCGTGTGTGAAAGGCCTGACGGACGTCAGTGTGCCAACTGCCTGGCGACCCAGTGCAGCCATGGAAAGATCATGCCCCAAAGCAACGCCAGGCCGAGGAGGGTCGCCACGGTGCCATAGCCGAAACTGACCCCGGCCAACTGGCTGCCGGCGTAATAAGACAATGGCCCGCCCACCGCGCCCAGCAGGCTTGCACGCCACCAGGGCTGTGCGCTCCAGGCCAGGCAATGGCGCAGCGTGGTCGCCAGCAATGCCCACAACAGGATCAGCCACACCGGCGCCAACGGCCCGGGCAGGCTGAAGTGAAACACGCCAAACGCGCGCAGCGCGGTGTCGATCACCGTGCCCAGCAGGGTGACGGCCAGGACCACCTGGCCTTCCTCGGACCACGAACTTATCCACAGCAGGTGGACCGCCAGCACGGCCACTCCCACCAATAGCCACAGGCTGTCGCCGCCCAGCACACAGGCAAACCAGCCGCACTGGAACAGTACGGCATTCGCCAGCGGTTTAAGCATCAAAACGCCCGAGCAGCGGCTGTGTCAGCGCCGCCGGCTTGGCCAGCAGCATCTGTGCGGTGCCGATGGTGCGCTCCATAAAACCGCCTTCGCAGTAGCACAGGTAAAACTCCCACAGCCGCAGGAAGTATTCGTCGTAGCCCATTTCCGTCAGGCGGCTGTGGGCGCGGCGAAAGTTCTCATGCCACAGGCGCAGGGTTCGTGCGTAGTGCAGGCCGAAATCCTCCATGTGCAGCAGGTTCATGTCGGTGTCGCGGCTGACGATCTCGAGCATTTTCTGTACGCAGGGCAGCGCGCCGCCGGGGAAGATGTAGCGCTGGATAAAGTCCACGCTGCTCTTGGCCTGTTCGTAGCGTTGTTCACGAATGGTGATGGCTTGCAGCAACATCAGGCCGTTGCCCTTGAGCAACTGCGCGCACTGCTTGAAATAGGTGGGCAGGAAGCGATGGCCCACCGCTTCGATCATCTCGATGGACACCAGCTTGTCGTACTGCCCGGTCAGGTCGCGGTAGTCCTCCAGCAGCAGCGTCACCTGGTTCTGCAAACCCAGGGCCTCGATGCGTTTTTCAGTGTAGGCAAACTGCTCCTTGGACAAGGTCGTGGTGGTGACCTTGCAGCCATATTGCTGCGCCGCATAAATCGCCATGCTGCCCCAGCCGGTGCCGATTTCCAGCAGGTGATCGGACGGTTTCAGCGCGAGTTTCTGGCAGATGCGTTCCAGTTTGTTCAACTGGGCCTGTTCCAGGGTGTCGTCGGCGGTGAGGAACTGCGCGGCCGAATACATCATGGTCGGGTCGAGGAATTCCTCGAACAGGTCGTTGCCCAGGTCGTAGTGGGCGGCGATGTTTTTCTGCGAGCCCTTGCGCGTATTGCGGTTGAGCCAGTGCAGGCTTTGGGTGAAGGGCCGCGCGAGTTTGGCCAGGCCACCTTCCAGCGCATCCAGCACGTCGAGGTTACTGACCATCACCCGCACCACGGCGGTGAGGTCCGGGCTGCTCCAGTAACCGTGAATAAACGCCTCGCCCGCGCCGATGGAACCGTTGGCCGCCACCAGCCCCCACACCGCCGAGTCGAGAATCTGGATTTCCCCCAGCAGGTGCGCTTCCCGTGCGCCGAAGACTTGCCGTTCGCCGTCCTCAATCACCACCAACTGGCCGTGGCGCAGTTGGCCGAGCTGGCGCAGCACCGCTTTACGCAGCAGTGCGGCGGTCATGCCGTTGACGTTCAAGCGGTTGGATTTGACCGATAAGCTAGGGGATTTCATGGCGGCGATCCTTGGTGTACCCGACTGCGGTGCGAGAAGCGCCTTCGGCGGCGTGATGGGAAAAAATCGGCGTGCGTTTAAGTAAAAGGCGCAGGGCCTGCCAGTAAATGGCCAGGCAGGTCTTGGCGGTCATCCACGGGAAGCGCCACAGGTAGCGGTGCAGGCTGGCGCGGTTCAAGGCTTCGCGTTGCAGGCTCAAGGTGGCGTCGAAGACTTTCAGCTCGCCCTGCCAGTCGGCCATGTGCACGCCGAGTTTCGCGGCGGGCGGGCTGAAGCTCATGCGGTATTCCAGGTCCCGGGGCAAAAACGGCGACACATGAAACGCCTTGGCCACGGCGAAGTGCTGGTGCTCATCGGCAGGCAGCGCCTGGGCCGGCAGCACGTAGTGATAGCGCTCGCGCCACGGGGTGTTGGTCACTTCACAGAGGATCGCGGCCAGTGTTCCATCGGCCTCGAAGCAGTAGAAGAAACTCACCGGATTAAAAGCCAGGCCCCAACTGCGAGCCTGGGTCAGCAGGCAGATTGCGCCGAGAGGGATGCGCCCCAGGGCCTTGCCGACTTCTTGGCGTACGGCATCGGTCAAGCTCATGCCGTGACGGGTCAATTCACGCAGGTAATCCTGCTGGCGAAACGCGAACGGCGCCCAGCGCTCGCCCGCCAGTGGCGACAAACCGAACACTTCGTGCTGTTCACTGAGGTCCAGGTACAGCAGGCCGATCCGGTAGCGAAAGGCATGGCCCTTGGGCGTAAACCGCCGATGGGCGATCCAGCCGCTGTAGAGGGCGCTGTTCACAGGATTTCCCCAAACGCCTTGGCTACACGCAACGCGCTGACCACGCCGTCTTCGTGGAAACCGTTGGCCCAGTAGGCACCGCAATAGTAGGTGTGCTGCGCGCCGTGCAGTTCTTCCCAGCGCGCTTGTGCGGCCACGGCGGCCAGGCTGTATTGCGGGTGGGCGTAGGTGTAGCGGGCAAGGACTTTGAGCGGGTTGATCATCGCTGTCTGGTTGAGGCTCACGCAAAAAGTCGTGGCGCTGTCGATGCCCTGCAGGATGTTCATGTCGTAGGTCACGGCAGCCTGTTTTTGCGCGCTGCCGTCCAGGCGATAGTTCCAGCTGGCCCAGGCCAGTCTGCGGTCGGGCAGCAAACGGGTGTCGGTGTGCAGGACCACGTCGTTGTCGGCGTAGGGCAGGGCGCCGAGGATCTGTTGCTCGGCCGGGCTCGCGTCGCCCAGCAGCGCCAGGGCCTGGTCGCTGTGGCAGGCGAACACCACCTTGTCGAAAACCTCGCTGCCGGCGGCGCTGTGGATAACCACGCCGATCGCTGAGCGTTCAACCCGGGTAACCGGGCAATTGAGGCGAATTTTTTCGCGGAAGGACTGGGTCAGCGGCTCGATATAGCGGCTGGAGCCGCCTTCGATCACGCACCATTGCGGCCGGTTACTCACCGACAACAAACCATGGTTCTTGAAGAACCGTACGAAGAATTGCAGGGGAAACCCGAGCATGTCCGCCAGGGACATCGACCAGATCGCCGCCCCCATCGGCACGATGTAGTGCTGGATAAACCGCTGGCCGTAGCCGCCGGCTTGCAGGTATTCACCCAGGGTCATCTCGGCGCTGATGCGTTGCTCTTGCAGGTCCAGCGGCGCCTGGCGGTTGAAGCGCAGGATGTCGCGCAACATGCCCCAGAAACCCGGCGATAGAATGTTGCGGCGCTGGGCGAACAGGCTGTTGAGGTTGTTGCCGTTGTATTCGAACCCGGCGCTCGGGTCGCACACCGAAAAGCTCATCTCGGTGGGTTTGAACGTCACGCCGATCTGCCCCAGCAGCTTGATGAAGTTGGGGTAGGTCCAGTTGTTGAACACGATAAAGCCGGTGTCCACCGCATAGCTTTTGCCCTCCACCGTGACATTGGCTGTATGGGTGTGCCCGCCAATGCAGTCGCTCGCTTCGAACAACGTGATGTCATGGCGGCGACTGAGCAGATAGGCACTGGTCAGCCCGGCGATGCCGCTGCCGATGATGGCGATCTTCACAGGTCGTCCTTCCTCGGTGGCGGGCTGCGCAGCATGCGTTTGCCGATGATCAGCTTGGCGCGGTTCGGCAGTTTCGACAGCGGCCACAGTGCAGCAATGAACAGCGCCGGGAAGGCGATTTCCAGTGGACGGTTTTGCAGCTTGGCGAAGATATGCCGCGCGGCCTTGTCTGCGGGCCAGCTCAGGGGCATCGGGAAATCGTTGCGGGCGGTCAGCGGCGTGTCGACAAACCCCGGGCTGACCACGGTCACATCGATGCCTTCGGGCGACAGGTCGATACGCAGGGATTCAAACAGGTAGCGCAGGCCGGCCTTGGAGGCGCCGTAGGCTTCCGCCCGGGGCATCGGCAGGTACGTCACGGCACTGGCCACGCCGACCAGGTGCGGGCTATGACCGGCGCGCAACAGCGGCAGGGCGGCCTCGATGCAGTAACTGCTGGCCAACAGGTTGGTGCGCACCACGTGTTCGATGATCGAGGCGTCGAACTGTTTGGCATCCACGTATTCGCAGGTGCCGGCGTTGAGGATCACCGTGTCCAGCGAGCCCCAGACCACGGCGATGTGCTCACCGATTTCGCGCACGGTCTGGCTGTTGGTCAGGTCGCCTGCCACCACCAGCACTTGCCCCGGATATTGCTGGGCGAGTTGCTCCAGCGGCGCCTTGGAGCGGGAGCTGACGGCCACATGGGCACCGCTGTCGAGCAGCGCTTTGGCCAGTTCGGCACCGATGCCACTGCTGGCACCGGTCAACCAATAACGACGGGGCGGCACAAGGTTCATCCCATTCTCCTTTTCAGCCAACTGACCACGCCGCCGAGGACCGGCACGTGCTCATACAGCAGTGCACCTGCGTCGAAATAATCTCGATGCTGGTACACCTTGTCGCGCCACAGCAGGTGCGAGCAGCCTTCGACGCGAATCACTTCGCCCTTGGCCAGGCGCGGGTGGCAGAAGCTCATTTTCCAGCGCAGGTAGCCTTCGCCTTCAGCCACTTGATCGAAGCCATGGAAGTCAAAGCGCAGCTGGGTGACGTTGTCGTACAGCTCGGCGAAGTAACGGTGCAGCGCCGTCAGCCCATGCACCTCGTGCAGCGGGTCGGTGAAGCTGATGTCCTTGCTGTACAGGCTGTCGAGCAGGTGCAGGTTGTGCTTGTCCACACTGGCAAAGGCCTCGGCGAAGCGGCGCAGGAAATCACTCATAGCTGCCTCCAGCCGCCTGGCGTGGCGGCAGGCTACGGAAGGCGGCGAGGGCGCGGTCGCGGGATTTTTTCAAATCGACGATAGGACGAGGATAGTCCGCCACGCCAAACAGGCCGCCCACGGCGTCGGGGTTGTGCACTTCTTTTTTGTTCAGCGCCGCCAGCTGCGGCAGCCAGTGCTTGATAAACACGCCTTCGCCGTCGAATTTTTCCGACTGGCTCAAGGGGCTGAAAATCCGGAAGTACGGCGCCGAATCGGTGCCGGTGGACGAGCTCCACTGCCAGCCGCCGTTGTTGGCCGCCAGGTCACCGTCGATCAGGTGGCGCATGAAAAAACGCTCGCCTTCACGCCAGTCGATCAGCAGGTTTTTGGTCAGGAACATCGCCACCACCATGCGCAGGCGGTTGTGCATCCAGCCGGTTTCCAGCAATTGGCGCATGGCCGCATCGATGATCGGCAGGCCGGTGCGGGCTTCCTGCCAGGCCTTCAAGTCTTCGGGACTGTTGCGCCAGGCCACGGCTTCGGTCTCGGGGCGGAAGGCGCGGTGGCGGGAGACCCGTGGGTAGCCCACCAGGATATGTTTGTAGAACTCGCGCCACAGCAGCTCGTTGATCCAGGTGATGGCGCCAATGTCGCCGCTTTCGAATTCGCCCTGGTTGCTTTGCAGCGCGGCGTGCAGGCACTGGCGCGGCGAGACCACACCGGCGGCCAGGTAAGCCGAGAGCTGGCTGGTGCCGGGCTTGGCCGGGAAGTCGCGTTCGTCCTTGTAGTAGCTGATTTGTGCGTCGGCAAACTGGTCGAGACGGCGCCGGGCTTCGGTTTCACCGGCAGGCCACAGCGCGCGCAAGGCTTCGCTCGGGGTAGCAAAACCGTCGACCTGATCGGGGATAGGGTCACTTTTGAGTTTGAGCGGTGCCTGCGCCTTGGGGGCTGCGATCAGGCGGGGAAGCGCGCCGTGCAAGCGGTTGTAGCAGACCTTGCGAAACTGGCTGAACACCTGGAAGTACGTGCCGGTCTTGGTCAGTACGCTGCCGGGCTGGAACAGCAATTGGTCCAGGTAATTGTGGAACGTCACGCCCTGGGCTTCGAGGGCCGTGGCCACCGCTGCGTCGCGACGCTCTTCGTGGATGCCGTATTCGTCATTGACGTGCACCGACTCGACCGACAGCTCCTGGCACAGGTCTGCCAGGGCTTGCGGTGCCTGGTCCCAGGTCGAGGCATGGCGGATCAACAGCGGAATGTTCAGCTCGCCCAGTGCCACGCTCAGGCTCTGCAGATTGCGCAGCCAGAAGTCGACTTTGCACGGCGCGTCATCGTGGGCCAGCCATTGCCCGGGACTGATCAGGTAGACAGCCGCTGTCGGGCCGCGCTGTGCAGCGGCGGCGAGGGCGGTGTTGTCATGTAGGCGCAGGTCGGTGCGCAGCCAGATCAAGTGCATTTAAATAAGTCCACGCTGGATCAGTACCTGATGGGCCGACAACGGGTCTTCGGCCAGGAGCAGTTCAGGAATGTCTTGGGTTAATACGGACAGCTCGGCCTGGTGGATGCATACCGTTGGTCCGGTTATCAGTTTTGGGCAACTGAAACCGCTCAACAGTTTGCCCAGCGCCGGCACATGCAGGGCCTTGCTCGAATACAGCAACACCGCGCGGGGTTGCAGGTGCTCGACGGCCAGGGCCAGTTCGCCGGCCGGCAAGGGCCAGTCGAAGACTTCCACCGGGCAATCGGCGCTGCTGGCCAGCCAGGCGGTGAGCCACAGGTGCGGCTCCAGCGGCAGGTCGGAATGATTGACCAGCAGCAACGGCGCACCGTTGAGCTGGCGGTTGTTGTGATACATCCGCGCACCGAATTTGCTGCGCAGCCAGGAATAGAAAAACACCCGTTCCATCTGCGCGCCGAATTGGCCTTGCCAGCGCAGTTCAAGCTCCTTGAGCAACGGCAGCAGAAGTTGCTCGCACAGGGTGCGCGGCGGGTACAGCGCCATGGCCTGGTTGAAGGCGTCATCCACCCGGCGCTCGGCCAGTTCGCTGATAGCCTGCAACAGCTGCTGGCGCCGGTTGTGCCATTCGTTTTCCACCGGCGGTTCGCTGGTGCTGTGCGCGGTGTCGATCAGGCCCTTGACCTGGCTGACCGGCACACCGCGGTTGAGCCAGGTCAGGATGGTATGGATGCGCTGCACGTGCTCGGCGGAAAACAGCCGGTGCCCCTTGGGCGTGCGCTGGGGCACGATCAGGCCGTAACGCCGTTCCCAGGCGCGCAGGGTCACCGCGTTGACGCCGGTCTGGCGCGCCACTTCGCGGATCGGCAGCCAGCCTTCTTGCAGGGCTTGGGCGAAATCTTCGCCGGGGTCATTGTCGTCTTGCAGGGAAACATTCATGGGTTAAATCGCATTACGCAGGCTGAGGTTTTCCGGGTGCGGTTGCAGGTAGGCCTGCTGCGCGATGTAGCGGTCCGGATGCTGGCGAAAGTGGTGCTTGAGCAGGGTCAGCGGCACCACCAGCGGCACGATGCCCTGGCGGTATTGGCCAATGAGGGTCTGCACTTCCTGTTTGTCTTCGGCGCTGATGGCTTGCTTGAGGTAGCCGCTGATGTGTTGCAGCACGTTGGTGTGGGTGCCGCGCGTGGCGCACTTGCTCAGGGCCGTCATCAGTTCGCTGAAATAGCCGGTGGCCAGGGCATCGAGGTCGACGTCCTTGCGCATGCCGCCCAGCAGGTTGCCGAGGCTTTTGTAATGCACCGGGCTGTGGGCCATCAGCAGGTATTTGTAGCGGGAGTGAAATTCCAGCAGGCGGTGACGGGTCAGGCCTTCGGCGAGCAGTTGCTGCCAGGTGGCGTAGACGAACACCCGGGTCAGGAAATTTTCCCGCAGCACCGGGTCGTTCAGCCGACCGTCTTCTTCCACGGGCAGGTTGGGGTGGCGTGCGCAAAACGCCTGGGCGTAGATGCCGCGCCCGCCGCCGTCGATGGGCATGCCGTTGTCTTGATAGACCTTGACCCGCTCCAGGCCGCAGGACGGTGATTTCTGCATGAAGATGTAACCGCAGAGGTCGGTGTGTTCAGCGGCCATTTGTTGGCCGTAATCGTGCAGCGGCCGGGTCACGTTGAGTTCGCGGTGCACGGTGCCGACGGCCTGAGGGTTCAGCGGGTCGCCCACCAGGCGGATGGGCTCGCGGGGAATGCCCAGGCCGATGGCGACTTCAGGGCACAGCGGCACGAAATCGAAGTACTCGGCGAGGGTCTGGCTGCACAGCTGGGATTGTTTATGCCCGCCGTTGAAGCGCACGTTCTCGCCCAGCAGGCAGGCGCTGATGGCGATTTTCGGTTTGCCGGTGGCGGGCAGGGTGCTGGGCATGGCCAAACCTCTATGGAAAATCCTGTACAGAGTTAAATTCCTGTACAACTTAATCTCATCATAGGTTTGAAGCTGTACAAGTCAAATAATTTGTACAGGTATTTTCGGAATGACTATTTCCAGCCGATTTTCCAGTCTTCGGCGTTTTGCAGGGTTTGCCAGGGCAGGCGCTGCACGCGATGGCTGATCACGGCTTCCAGCTCGATTTCCTGCACATCGCCTTCGTCGTCGCGCAGCAACTGGGTCACCAGGAAGTGTTTTTCCTTGTGCTGCGGGCGGGCTGCTGTCCACTTCGACAGCAGCAATTTGGCGGGATTGATGCGGTTCACTGCAGGTGCTCGATCAATCGCCGTGCCGCTTCCTGGCCGCTGAGCCAGGCGCCTTCCACACGGCCCGACAGGCACCAGTCTCCGCACACGTACAAGCCCAGGTCGGCGTCGGCCAGCACGCCAAATTCGTGGCTGGTGGACGGCCGCGCATACAGCCAGCGGTGGGCGAGGGTGAAGGACGGCGCCGGCATGGCGCTGTGCAGCAGTTCGGCGAAGGCACCGTGCAGGTGTTCGATCACCGCTTCCTTGGACAGGTCCAGGTGTTGCTTGCTCCAGGTGCTGGTGGCGTGCAGCACCCAGGTGTCGAGGGTGGTGTCGCGCCCGGGTTTGCTGCGGTTGCGGGCCAGCCAGTCCAGCGGGCTGTCCTGCACGAAGCAGCCTTCCATGGGGGTGTCCAACGGCTTGTCGAAGGCCAGCGCGATGGCCCAGGTCGGGTCCATCTTCACCCCGGCGGCGGCACTCGCCAGCTTGGGCGCGGCGGCCAGCAACGCGGTGGCTTGCGGCGCCGGGGTGGCGATGATTACGTGGCTGAACGGGCCGTGGTTTTCACCGTCGGCGTCCAGCAGGTTCCAGTGGTGTTTGCCCTGGAACACTTCGGTGATGCGGCAACCGAAGTGCACCGGCAAGTCATCCAGCAGGGCGCGGGTGATCGCGCTCATGCGCGGCGTGCCGACCCAGCGGATCTGTTCATCGGGGGAGGGCGTCAGTTGCCCGGACTTGAAGTTGTACAGCTGCGGTTTCCATTGCTCGGCGCAACCCTGGGCCTGCCAGCGTTGCACTTCGTTGACGAAGCGCCGGTCGCGGGCGGTGAAGTACTGCGCGCCCATGTCCAGTGCCCCGGCATCGCTGCGCTTGCTGGACATGCGACCGCCACTGCCGCGGCTTTTATCGAAGAGTTGTACAGCGTGCCCCGCGTCTTTTAACGCTCGGGCGGCGGAGAGACCGGCGATGCCGGTGCCAATGATCGCGATGGGAACAGTCATGGGAGGCCTCGTTTTACCGTTGGGTACAGACTACGCCGACACCAATAGCTGTACAATATTGTTTTTTGGTATAAGTTTTGGCGTACCTGATCGTTTGGCGTGACCTATGGTTAAACCTGAAGGTTTAACCAGCGTTGCGCCCGATTAAAACATCCCTGTCTATAAAATAGACTAACGGTGGTCGGCGAACGTTACACGAGGAACAACTCATGCACATTTTGCTGACCGGCGGTACGGGTTTGATCGGCCGTCAACTCTGCCAATACTGGCTTGCCCAGGGCCATCGCCTTACGGTCTGGAGCCGCCATCCCGAACAAGTGGCTAAATTGTGCGGTGCCCAGGTGCACGGCATTGCCCGCCTGCAAGATGTAAACGAGCCGGTGGATGCCGTGGTCAACCTGGCCGGCGCGCCGATTGCCGACCGCCCCTGGACCCATAAACGCAAGGCGCTGCTGTGGAGCAGCCGTATCGGTCTCACCGAAACGTTGTTGGCCTGGCTTGAGGGCCTTGAGCAAAAACCGGCGGTGTTGATCTCCGGCTCTGCGGTGGGTTGGTACGGCGACGGCGGCGAGCGTGAGCTGACCGAAGACAGTGGCCCGGTGCAGGACGACTTTGGCAGCCAGTTATCGATCGCCTGGGAAGAAACGGCCCAGCGCGCCGAAGCATTGGGGATCCGTGTGGTACTGGTGCGAACCGGGTTGGTGCTGGCAGCCGAGGGCGGCTTTTTGTCGCGGCTGTTGCTGCCGTTCAAACTGGCGCTGGGCGGGCCTATCGGCAATGGTCGGCAGTGGATGCCGTGGGTCCATATAAAGGATCAAATCGCCCTGATTGATTTTCTTCTGCACAAGGAAGGCGCCAGCGGTCCTTATAATGCCTGCGCGCCACACCCGGTGCGCAACCTTGAGTTCGCCAAGACCCTGGGCAAGGTGCTGCACCGCCCGGCGGTCATGCCCATGCCGGCGTTTGCCTTGCGCATCGGCCTGGGTGAGTTGTCGGGCTTGTTGCTGGGTGGCCAGCGGGCGTTGCCGCAGCGGCTGTTGGCAGCCGGTTTCACTTTCCAGTTCACTGAGTTGCACGCGGCCCTGGACGACTTGTCCAGCCGCCTCTAGAAATAGGATGTTGCATGACGGATCACGCGTTGTTACTGGTCAACCTGGGTTCACCGGCGTCCACTTCGGTGGCGGATGTGCGCAGCTACCTAAATCAATTCCTGATGGACCCTTACGTCATCGACCTGCCGTGGCCGGTGCGGCGTTTGCTGGTGTCGCTGATCCTGATCAAGCGCCCCGAGCAGTCGGCCCACGCCTACGCCTCGATCTGGTGGGACGAAGGCTCGCCGCTGGTGGTCCTCAGCCGTCGCCTGCAACAACAAATGACTTCGCAATGGACCCAGGGCCCGGTGGAACTGGCGATGCGTTATGGCGAACCGTCGATTGAAACGGTACTTGTGCGATTGGCCGGCCAGGGCATCAGGAAAGTCACCCTGGCGCCGTTGTACCCACAGTTTGCCGACAGCACCGTGACCACGGTGATTGAAGAAGCCCGGCGCGTGGTGCGGGACAAAAAGCTGGCGATCGAGTTTTCGATTCTGCAGCCGTTTTACGATCAGCCTGAATACCTTGATGCGCTGGCCAACAGTGCCAGGGCCTACGTGGAGCAGGACTTCGATCATCTGCTGCTGAGTTTCCACGGCTTGCCCGAGCGTCACCTGAAAAAGCTCGATCCTACCGGGCAACACTGTTTCAAGGATGCCAACTGTTGCCAGAACGCCTCTCCCGAGGTGCTTGCCACCTGCTATCGCGCCCAATGCTTCAGCGTTGCGCGGGATTTTGCCGAGCGCCTGGGCTTGCCGGAGGGCAAGTGGTCGGTGGCGTTCCAGTCGCGATTGGGCCGGGCCAAGTGGATCGAACCCTACACCGAGGCACGCCTTGAAGCGTTGGCTCAACAAGGCGTGAAGAAGCTGCTGGTGATGTGCCCGGCGTTTGTCGCGGACTGCATCGAGACGTTGGAAGAGATTGGTGACCGCGGGCTGGAACAGTTCCGCGAGGCGGGGGGCGAGGAGTTGGTGTTGGTGCCTTGCTTGAATGACGACCCGCAGTGGGCGGTGGCGCTCAATACCTTGTGTGAAAGAGCGCCGGTTGCACTGTGATCCGATTGTCGAAACGATAGAGATCAAATGTGGGAGCCGGGGTTATTCGTGATGCGGCTCGCCCAGGAAGGTCAGTGAACTGAACAGTCCGCGAGTCGCTACATCAGCATTGTCCTTCAGCGGGATCTCCACCTGCGCCGCAATCACATTCAACCCTTCATTCCTCACCAGCACCTGGGCGCGGCCGTCCTTATCGGTCTCTGTGCTCAAGGTATTCGGTGCATTGCGATAATCCCCAATCAATTTGATCCCCGCCGCCGGCTTGCCATCCAGCAGCACCCGCACCGGCAGTGACTTGCCCGGTCCTACGGTCAGCGGATCAACTTCCGGCAAGATCAGCAGCTTGATCTGATCCAGCTTCGGCAACTTCGCCCCCGGCTGGTAAATCGCCAGGCTGTACTTGAAGGTCTGGGTCGACTCGATCGCCCCCGGCACTTTGCTGCGGCCTTGGTTGATCCACTTCTTGTCAGCGGTCTGCGACCACATTCCGTTATCCAGCGCCACGGCCAAGACGGCCGGCGACTTGAGCGGCTTCAGGCGCGCATGGTCGGGCAGGCGTTCCACGGTCACCGGGATCATTTTGCCGCTGGCGTCATAAGCCCAGGCGCCGCTGATTTTCTGCGCCTTGAACGCATTGTCTTCGGCACCGTGGCCGTAGATCACTTCGATATTGCCCCGTCGTTGTTCGGTCCACAGGCCGTGGGCCGAGACCTGGGTGGCAAACAGCAGGCCGAGCACGGCCAGGGATTTGAAGGCTTGCATGGGTGACGTCCTTTTACAGGTTGAGGGTCAGGCTGACGGTGAAATTGCGCGGCTCACCGGGGTTGACCCAGTAATTGCTGTAGGAGCGCTCGTAGTACTTTTCATCGAACAGGTTGTTGAGGTTCAGGCCCACGGTGACGTTATCGCTGGCCTTGTAATGGGCCAGCAGGTCGACGGTGTGGTAGGCCGGTAATTCAAAGCGGCCACCGGCTTCACCCGAGCGATCGCCCACGTAGGTAAAAGCCGCGCCAAGGTCTGAGCCACGCAGCAGGCCATCCTGGAATTCATACACCCCCAGCAAGCTGCCGCTGCGTTTGGCCACGCCGAGAATCCGGCTGCCGGTGGGGATGACTTTGTCGCCTTTGGTCACTTCGGCGTCGATGTAGGCTAAGGCGCCGATCACCCGTACGGCGTCGGTCACTTGCCCGGTCAGTTGCAGGTCAAAGCCCTGGCTGCGGGCCTTACCCATGGCGCGCTGGGTGTCGGTGGCCGGGTCCAGGGCCAGGACATTTTCCTTCTCGATATGGAAGGCGGCGAGGGTGGTGCTCAGGCGGTCGTCGAACAGCTCGCTCTTGATCCCGATTTCATAGCCCACGCCTTCTTCCGGCTTGAAGGATTTGCCGCCGGCGTCCAGGCCATTGTTGGGTTTGAACGAGGTGGAGGCATTGGCGAACAGGCCCACCTCAGGCGTCAGCTGGTAGAGCAGGCCGGCGCGTTGGGTCAGGGCGTCGTGGGTTTGCCGGCTTTTGGCGTGGTTGCGGGCGAAGTCGTCGGTGTGCTGCTCGAAGTGTTCGAAGCGCGCGCCGACCATCCCGCGCAGGCGATCGGTGAAGACAATCTGGTCCTGCAGGTTCAGCGCCTGGCTTTTCACCTGCTCGAAAAAGTTGGTGCCGGAGCGTTCGCCGTTGGGTTTTGACTGGCCGTAGACCGGGTTATAGATGTCGACGGTATAGGGGCCGCCGGCGATGGTGGTCACCCGTTCTTTCTTGCGGTAGTCCTCGTATTCGGTGCCGATCAACAGCTCGTGCTGCCAACTGCCGATGTCGAACAAACCCCGCAGTTCGAGCTGGGTGATGCTGTCGTGCCAACCGGTGGAGCGTTCCCGGTAGCGGCGGTTGAGGGTGTGGCCGTCGGCATCCAGTGGGCGGTTTTCCGAAGCGTCGCCCCACAGGCTGCCTTGTTTGTAATGACTGGCCAAGCGCAGTTGCCAGGCATCGTTGAGGTGATGTTCGAGGGTGGCTTGCAGGCGGTTGTTGTGGTTGCGGATATCGCCGTCGTTGGGCTCGCCGAGGAAGGTCGAGCGGGAAACGCCGCTCCAGCGGTTGTTCGGCGCGACGATGCCACGGTCGAAGGTGGAGCGGTGGCGCACGAATTCGCTTTCCACCAACAGGCGGGTGTCCGGGTCCAGTTGCCAACTGATGGAGGGCGCGACGAACACCCGCTTGGCGTCCACGTGATCACGGAAGCTGTGGTTGTCTTCCACCGCCAGGTTGACCCGCGACAAGACGTTACCCTCGCTATCGAGCGGCGTGTTCACGTCCAGCGCGGTGCGGTAGCGGTCCCAACTGCCGGCGCTGGTCTGCACGGTGGTGAGGGCCTCGGGCTGCGGCTTTTTGCTGACGATGTTCACCGTGCCGCCCGGATCGCCCCGGCCATACAGGCTGGCGGCGGGGCCCTTGAGCACTTCGATGCGTTCGATATTGGCCGCGTCCGGTGTGCTCGGGTAACCGCGGTTGGCGCTGAAACCGTCCACGTAGAACTCTGACGTCGTGAAGCCGCGAACGCTGTATTCGTAAAGCGTCAGGCCGCCGAAGTTGTTCTGTTTGGACACGCCACCGGCAAACTCCAGGGCACGCTCGACGTGGGTGCTGCCCAGGTCCTTGAGCACCGAGGCGGGAATCACGCTGATGGACTGTGGGATATCGCGCAGGGCGGTGTCGGTCTTGGTAGCGCTGGCGGAGCGGGTGGCGCGATAGCCCTTGACCGGGCCGGTGGCCGATTCGTATGCCTCGCTGGTGATGCGGGTGGCGTCCAGTTCAAGCGGGGTGTTGTCTTCGGCGTAGGCCGGTTCTACCAGTAAACCCAAGGCGATTCCGGCCAGTGGGGCAAATCTTCGAGACGGCATGATAGAGCGTTCCAATAGCAATATTGAAACAATATAACATCTCTAATGAGAATAATTTTCTTCTGAAATATTAGGTAACAGGAGCCCGCGAGCGGGCTCCCGAAGCCGCTATTCTTCTTCTTTCACCGGCGCAGGCGGCGGACGCAGGCCCACTTCTGCCTGCAGCTTGATTTCCTTGCCATTGCGCATCACCTGGATCGCCACCTTGTCGGTCGGCTTGATCCGCGCCACCTGGTTCATCGACTTGCGGCCATCGCCGGCCGGTTCGCCGTCGATGCTGAGGATCACGTCACCCAGTTGCAGGCCGGCTTTCTGCGCCGGGCCGTCGCGGAAGATCCCGGCGACCACGATGCCAGGGCGTCCGGTCAGGCCAAACGACTCGGCCAGTTCCTTGGTCAGCGGCTGCACTTCAATCCCCAGCCAGCCGCGAATCACTTGGCCATGCTCGATGATCGACTTCATCACCTCAGTGGCCAGCTTCACCGGGATGGCGAAGCCGATCCCCTGGGAGCCGCCGGACTTGGAGAAGATCGCGGTGTTGATGCCGGTCAGGTTGCCGTTGGCATCCACCAGCGCGCCGCCGGAGTTGCCCGGGTTGATCGCGGCGTCGGTCTGGATAAAGTCTTCGTAGCTGTTGAGGCCCAGCTGGTTACGCCCGGTGGCGCTGATGATGCCCATGGTCACCGTCTGGCCGACGCCGAACGGGTTGCCGATGGCCAGTGCCACGTCACCCACGCGCAGCCCTTCGGAGCGGCCGATGGTGATCGAAGGCAGGCCTTTCAAATCGATTTTCAGTACCGCGAGGTCGGTTTCCGGGTCGCTGCCGACCACACGGGCCAGGGTTTCCCGGCCATCGCGCAGGGCCACCACGATCTGGTCCGCGCCAGTGGTCACGTGGTTGTTGGTGAGGATGTAGCCTTCCGGGCTCATGATCACGCCGGAGCCGAGGCTGGATTCCATGCGCCGCTGCTTGGGCCCGTTGTCGCCGAAATAGCGGCGAAATTGCGGGTCTTCAAACAGCGGGTGCGCCGGCTTGTTGATGACTTTGGTGGTGTACAGGTTGACCACGGCGGGCGCGGCGATCACCACCGCGTCGGCGTAAGTCACCGGGCCCTGTACCACCGCGCTGGTCTGCGGTGCCTGTTGCAGGTTGACATCGAAAGTCGGCAGGCCGACCAGTTGTGGATAACGCTGAATAATCAGCATCGCGATCAGCACGCCAGCCAACAATGGCCATCCAAAAAAACGCAGTGCCTTGAGCATTAAGAAAAATCCTGACAGGTTGCAGGGGACGGGAGAGCGCCCATAATGTCGCGCATTATACGAGGCCGTGAGCGCCTCTGAACGGGATATTTAGGAGTCTTTTATGGCCGTAGCCCTGAGCACCTTAGTCGAGGAAGCGGACCGCTACCTTAATAGTGCAAAAATCGCCGATTACTGCCCCAACGGCCTGCAGGTCGAGGGTCGGCCGCAGGTGCTGCGCATCGTCAGCGGCGTGACCGCCAGCCAGGCATTGCTGGACGCGGCGGTCGAAGCCCAGGCCGACCTGGTGCTGGTGCACCACGGTTATTTCTGGAAAGGCGAAAGCCCGTGCATCACCGGCATGAAGCAGCGCCGCCTGAAAACCCTGCTCAAGCACGACATCAGCCTGCTGGCCTACCACTTGCCCCTGGATCTGCACCCGGAAGTCGGCAACAACGTGCAACTGGCCCGGCAACTGGACATCACTGTCGAAGGCCCGCTGGACCCGGACAACCTCAAGGTCGTCGGGCTGGTGGGTTCCTTGGCCGAGCCGGTGTCGCCCCGCGACTTCGCCCGCCGCGTGCAGGAAGCCATGGGCCGCGAGCCGCTGCTGATCGAAGGCAGCGAGATGATCCGCCGCGTCGGCTGGTGCACCGGGGGTGGCCAGGGGTATATCGACCAGGCGGTACTCGCCGGGGTGGACTTGTACCTGAGTGGCGAAGCGTCGGAGCAGACGTTCCACAGTGCCAGGGAAAACGACATCAGCTTTATCGCGGCCGGGCATCACGCCACCGAGCGATATGGTGTGCAGGCGTTGGGTGATTACCTGGCGCGGCGTTTTGCCCTGGAACATCTGTTCATTGATTGCCCTAACCCGATCTGACAAACACCACCAAACAATGGGGAATCTCCAATCCTTGTGGGAGCTGTGCCCCAAACCCCGGGGCATATTCATATACCGTTTCGATCTAGCTGGCTCCCTCAATAGAATCAGGCGCTGTGCTAGCATGCCCCGCTCGAACACGGCCCGCTGGCCGTCCATAAGATCGTTTTTCCGTGAGTAACCATGGTCGACAAACTGACGCATCTGAAACAGCTGGAGGCGGAAAGCATCCACATCATCCGCGAGGTCGCCGCCGAGTTCGATAACCCGGTGATGCTCTACTCGATCGGTAAAGACTCCGCCGTGATGCTGCACCTGGCACGCAAGGCATTTTTCCCGGGCAAGCTGCCGTTTCCGGTGATGCACGTCGACACCCGCTGGAAATTCCAGGAGATGTACAAGTTCCGCGACAAAATGGTCGAAGAGCTGGGCCTGGACCTGATCACCCACGTCAACCCGGACGGCGTGGCGCAGGGCATCAACCCGTTCACCCACGGCAGCGCCAAGCACACCGACATCATGAAGACCGAGGGCCTGAAACAGGCACTCGACAAGCATGGCTTCGACGCTGCATTCGGCGGTGCCCGTCGTGATGAAGAGAAGTCCCGCGCCAAAGAGCGTGTGTACTCGTTCCGCGACAGCAAGCACCGCTGGGACCCGAAAAACCAGCGCCCGGAGCTGTGGAACGTCTACAACGGCAACGTCAACAAGGGCGAGTCGATCCGTGTGTTCCCGCTGTCCAACTGGACCGAGCTGGACATCTGGCAGTACATCTACCTGGAAGGTATCCCGATTGTTCCGCTGTACTTCGCCGCCGAACGCGAAGTGATCGAGAAGAACGGCACGTTGATCATGATCGACGACGACCGGATCCTCGAGCACCTGTCCGACGAAGACAAAGCCCGAATCGTCAAAAAGAAAGTACGTTTCCGTACCCTTGGCTGCTACCCGTTGACGGGCGCGGTGGAGTCCGAAGCCGAGACGCTGACGGACATCATTCAGGAAATGCTCCTGACGCGAACTTCCGAGCGCCAGGGCCGTGTCATCGACCACGATGGTGCAGGCTCGATGGAAGATAAAAAACGTCAAGGCTATTTCTAAGGGGCTGTCATGTCGCATCAATCTGATTTGATCAGCGAGGACATCCTCGCCTACCTGGGCCAGCACGAGCGCAAGGAAATGTTGCGCTTCCTGACCTGTGGCAACGTCGACGACGGCAAGAGCACCCTGATCGGGCGCCTGCTGCACGACTCCAAGATGATCTACGAAGACCATCTGGAAGCCATCACCCGCGATTCGAAGAAATCCGGCACCACTGGCGACGATATCGACCTGGCCCTGCTGGTCGACGGCCTGCAGGCCGAGCGTGAGCAGGGCATCACTATCGATGTTGCCTACCGCTACTTCTCCACCGCCAAGCGCAAATTCATCATCGCCGACACCCCCGGCCATGAGCAGTACACCCGCAACATGGCCACCGGTGCGTCTACCTGTGACCTGGCGATCATCCTGATCGACGCCCGCTACGGCGTGCAGACCCAGACCCGTCGCCACAGCTTTATCGCCTCGTTGCTGGGCATCAAACACATCGTGGTGGCCATCAACAAGATGGACATCAACGGCTTTGACCAAAGCGTGTTCGAGTCGATCAAGGCCGATTACCTGAAGTTCGCCGACGGTATCGCGTTCAAGCCGAGCACCCTGGCCTTCGTACCCATGTCGGCGCTCAAGGGCGACAACGTGGTGAACAAGAGCGAGCGTTCGCCCTGGTACACCGGCCAGTCGCTGATGGAAATCCTCGAGACCGTCGAGATCGCCAACGACCGCAACTACACCGACCTGCGTTTCCCGGTGCAATACGTCAACCGTCCGAACCTGAACTTCCGTGGTTTCGCCGGCACCCTGGCCAGCGGCATCGTGCACAAGGGCGACGAAGTCGTGGTGCTGCCGTCGGGCAAGAGCAGCCGCGTCAAATCCATCGTCACCTTTGAAGGTGAACTGGAAAACGCAGGTCCTGGCCAGGCCGTGACCCTGACCATGGAAGACGAGATCGACATCTCCCGTGGCGACCTGTTGGTACACGCCGACAACGTGCCGCAAGTGACCGACGCCTTCGACGCCATGCTGGTGTGGATGGCTGAAGAACCGATGCTGCCGGGCAAGAAATACGACATCAAGCGCGCCACCAGCTACGTGCCGGGTTCCATCACCAGCATCGTGCATCGCGTGGACGTGAACACCCTGGAAGAAGGCCCGGCGAGCGCCTTGCAGTTGAACGAGATCGGCCGGGTGAAGGTCAGCCTCGACGCTGTCATCGCCCTGGACGGTTACGCGAGCAACCGCACCACCGGTTCGTTCATCGTCATCGACCGTTTGACCAACGGCACTGTGGCCGCGGGCATGATCATCGCGCCGCCGGTGACCCATGGCAGCGCGGCTCAGCATGGCAAGCTGGCCCACGTGGCCACCGAAGAACGTGCCCAGCGCTTCGGCCAGCAACCGGCGACCGTGTTGTTCAGCGGTTTGTCGGGCGCCGGCAAAAGCACCCTGGCCTACGCGGTCGAGCGCAAGTTGTTCGACATGGGCCGTGCGGTGTTTGTGCTGGATGGCCAGAACCTGCGTCATGACCTGAACAAGGGCTTGCCGCAGGACCGTGCCGGGCGTACCGAGAACTGGCGTCGTGCCGCCCACGTGGCGCGTCAGTTCAACGAAGCGGGCTTGCTGACCCTGGCTGCGTTCGTTGCCCCGGATGCCGAAGGCCGTGAGCAGGCCAAGGCGCTGATCGGCGGTGATCGTTTGCTGACCGTGTACGTGCAGGCTTCGCCGCTGGTGTGCGCCGAGCGCGATCCGCAAGGTTTGTACGCGGCGGGCGGGGATAACATCCCGGGCGAATCCTTCCCGTATGACGTGCCGTTGAACGCCGACCTGGTGATCGACACCCAGGCCCTGTCGCTGGAAGACAGCGTCAAGCAAGTGCTGGAGCTGCTGCGTCAGCGCGGCGCGATCTAAGCTTTAGATCCGCACAAAAAAGCCCGCCACGTTGGCGGGCTTTTTTATGGGGTCTTGAAAACAACTCGGTCAAATGTGGGCGCGAGCAAGCCCGCTCCCACAGGTTGATCAGTGACTGGCGGGATAATCTGTGTGCAATTTGGCGAGCAATTCGTCCTTCTCTTCCCACAACCGGTTGATCCAGCCCTGGAACGCCAACCGATACTCCCCGTCCTGCTCATAATTCTTGCCGATAAATCCGGCCGGAATCTGCACTTCCTCAAACTGCACGACAACGTCCTTCACATTGCCGCAGAGCAAAGCCCAATAGCCCGGGCGCCCGGCAGGGTAGTGAATGGTCACGTTCACCAGCGACTTCAACTGCTCGCCCATGGCATCCAGCACAAACGCAATGCCGCCCGCCTTGGGCTTGAGCAGGTAGCGAAACGGTGACTTCTGCTGGGCATGTTTACCCGGGGTAAACCGCGTGCCCTCGGCAAAGTTGAAGATGCCCACCGGGTTGTGGCGAAACTTCGCGCAGGTCTTGCGGGTGGTTTCCAGGTCTTTGCCTTTCTTCTCCGGGTGTTTTTCCAGGTACGCCTTGGTGTAGCGCTTCATGAACGGGAAGCCCAGGGCCCACCACGCCAGGCCGATCACCGGGACCCAGATCAGCTCCTGCTTGAGGAAAAACTTCAGCGGGCGAATACGCCGGTTGAGCACGTATTGCAGCACCATGATATCGACCCAGCTCTGGTGGTTACTGGTCACCAGGTACGAGTGCTGGTAGTCCAGGCCTTCGAGGCCCTTGATGTGCCAGCGGGTGCGGCGCACCAGGTTCATCCAGGCCTTGTTGTTGCTGATCCAGGCCTCGTGGGTCTGGTTCATCAGCCACTCGCTGAAGCGCTTGGCAAACGGCAACGCCTTGAACAGCGCCACGATAAACAGGAACGAGCACAGCAGGATCGTGTTCAACGCCAGCAACAGCGAGGCGATCACCCCGCGCACGGCGGCAGGTAGAAAATCCAGCATTTAGACATCCATAGGTCGGTTGGCGGCTTGAATCGCGGTCAATGCGATCGTGTACACGATGTCGTCCACCTGCGCCCCTCGGGGCAGGTCGTTGACCGGTTTGCGCAGGCCTTGCAGCATCGGCCCGAGGCTCACGCAATCGGCGCTGCGCTGCACCGCCTTGTGGGTGGTGTTGCCGGTGTTCAGGTCGGGGAACACGAACACCGTGGCCTTGCCCGCCACCAGGCTGTTGGGCGCCAGTTGCCGGGCCACGGTTTCGTTGGCGGCGGCGTCGTATTGCAACGGGCCGTCGATCAGCAGCGAGCTTTGGGCTTCGTGGGCGAGCAGCGTGGCTTCGCGGACCTTCTCGACTTCTTCGCCCGTGGCGGAGTCACCACTGGAATAACTGATCATCGCCACTCGCGGCGTGATACCGAATGCGGCGGCCGAGTCGGCGCTTTGCAGGGCGATTTCCGCCAGCTCTGCCGCGCTGGGGTGCGGGTTCATCACGCAGTCGCCGTACACCAGCACTTGCTCCGGGAACAGCATGAAGAACACCGACGAAACCAGGGTGCAGCCCGGCGCCGTCTTGATCAGCTGCAAGGCCGGGCGAATGGTGTTGGCGGTGGAGTGGATGACGCCGGAGACCAGGCCGTCGACTTCATCCAGCGCAAGCATCATGGTGGCGATCACCACGGTGTCTTCCAGTTGTTGCTCGGCCATCGGCGCGTTGAGGCTTTTGGTTTTGCGCAGGGCTACCATCGGTTCGACGTAGCGCTGGCGAATCAGGTCGGGGTCGAGAATCTCCAGGCCTTCGGGCAGCTCGATGCCATGGGCGCGGGCCACGGCTTCCACGTCGGCCGGCTTGGCCAGCAGCACGCAACGGGCAATCCCGCGCGCCTGGCAGATGGCCGCGGCCTGCACGGTCAGCGGCTCGCTGCCTTCGGGCAGCACGATGCGCTTGTTGGCGGCCTGGGCGCGCTGGATCAGTTGATAACGGAACACCGCCGGCGACAGGCGCATTTCCCGCGGCGTGCCGCAGCGTTGGTGCAGCCAGCGGGCGTCGAGGTGGCTGGCGACGAAATCGGTGATGATCTCCGCACGTTCGCGGTCATCAATCGGGATTTCCTTGTTCAGGCTGTTGAGCTGGTTGGCGGTGTCGTAGGAGCCGGTGCTCACCGACAACACCGGCAGCCCGGCCTGGAATGCGCCCCGGCACAGGTCCATGATCCGTGGGTCGGGCAGGGTGTCGCTGGTCAGCAGCAAACCGGCCAGCGGCACGCCGTTGATGGCGGCCAGGCTGACGGCGAGGATGATGTCGTCGCGGTCGCCGGGCGTCACCACCAATACGCCGGGCTTGAGCAGCTCCACGGTGTTGCGCATGGTGCGCGCACAGATGATGATTTTGGTCATGCGCCGGCTTTCGTAATCACCGGCGTTGAGGATCTGCGCGCCCATCAGGTCGGCCACGTCGCGGGTGCGCGGGGCGTTGAGTTCCGGTTGGTACGGGATGCAGCCCAACAGGCGGAAATCGCCGCTGCGCAACAACGGCGAATGCTCTTTGAGCCGCGCCGAGAACGCCTCCATGCTTTCGTCGGTGCGCACCTTGTTGAGGATCACCCCCAGCACTTTTGGATCTTTCGGGCCGCCGAACAGCTGGGCCTGCAGTTCCACACGGCCGGAGAGTTCGGTGAGCACTTCGTTTTCCGGGGCCGAGACCAGGATCACTTCGGCGTCCAGGCTCTTGGCCAGGTGCAGGTTGACCCGGGCCGCATAGCTGGCGCTGCGGGTCGGCACCATGCCTTCGACGATCAACACGTCCTTGCCCACGGCGGCTTGCTGGTAAAGGGTGATGATTTCTTCCAGCAGCTCATCCAGCTGGCCGTCGCCGAGCATCCGCTCTACATGGGCCAGGCCCAGGGGTTGGGGCGGTTTGAGGCCGTGGGTACGGGCCACCAGCTCGGTGGAGCGCTCGGGGCCGGTGTCGCCGGGGTGCGGCTGGGCAATCGGTTTGAAGAAGCCGACTTTCAGCCCGGCCCGTTCAAGGGTACGCACCAGCCCAAGGCTGATGGAGGTCAGACCCACACCAAAATCGGTGGGCGCGATAAAAAAAGTCTGCATGCGAATTCTCTGGAGGTGCATGGCTTCGGTGGCGGCCTATGGCTGGCTGCCTACCGGGAATCAGGTGCCAAGGTTATCTTTATCTGAGCCTTGCGCACACCAGCCGCACGTAAAGGGCTTGTCTATTTTTTCAAGGCGTTGCGCCGGGTCCGTGACCCACGCCCGGGATTGCCACGGTGGCTGGTGGCGCAGGTGCTGGGTGTGGCCGCAGGAAAGCTCGACGACCCAGTGCCGGTCTTCGTCCTGGTGAAATCCGACGACCGTCGGGTCAGTTGTTCGACCCCGTCCGTCCGGGTTGTGTTCGCTTTCGGGCAAATCCTTGTTTAGACTTGTCCGTTCTTCATTCTTCTGCAAAAGGTCTCGCCCCATGCCGATCGCCGCCAATAAGGCTGTCTCCATTGACTATACCCTGACCAACGACGCTGGTGAGGTCATCGACAGTTCTGCCGGCGGCGCGCCGCTGGTCTACCTGCAAGGTGCAGGTAACATCATCCCGGGCCTGGAAAAGGCCCTGGAAGGCAAAGAGGTCGGTGACGAACTGACCGTTGCCGTAGAACCTGAAGATGCCTACGGCGAATACGCTGCCGAACTGGTCAGCACCCTGAGCCGCAGCATGTTCGAAGGCGTCGACGAGCTGGAAGTGGGCATGCAGTTCCACGCTTCCGCTCCGGACGGCCAGATGCAAATCGTCACCATCCGTGACCTGGACGGCGACGACGTGACCGTCGACGGCAACCACCCGCTGGCTGGCCAGCGCCTGAACTTCCAGGTGAAGATCGTCGCTATCCGTGACGCTTCCCAGGAAGAAGTGGCCCACGGCCACGTGCACGGCGAAGGTGGTCACCACCATTAATTGACTGAGCGACGCTCTGTCAGTTGGAAAAAGGCGCCTTCGGGCGCCTTTTTCATTTGGCGGCTATTCTTGCCGACTTGGCGGCTGTAATCTCGAATGGCCGTTACGAAGAACATGGGATATCTGGAGTTCGTCATGAGTGCTTTCCACGACCTTAAACTCAAAGCCCTGGATGGTCAGGAGCTGCCTCTGGCGCCCTTCAAGGGGCAAGTCGTGCTGGTGGTCAACGTCGCCTCCAAATGTGGTTTGACACCACAGTACGCAGCGCTGGAAAACCTCTATCAGCAATACAAAGCCCAGGGTTTTACCGTACTGGGGCTGCCGTGCAATCAATTTGCCGGGCAGGAACCGGGCACCGAAGAAGAAATCCAGGAATTTTGCAGCCTCAACTATGGCGTGACCTTTCCCCTGGGCAGCAAGCTTGAGGTGAATGGCCACGATCGCCACCAGCTGTATCGGTTGCTGGCGGGCGAGGGCGCGGAGTTTCCCGGGGACATCACCTGGAACTTTGAAAAATTCCTGCTGGGCAAAGACGGCCGGGTATTGGCGCGTTTCTCGCCGCGTACGCCGCCGGATGACCCTGCCATCATCCAGGCGATCGAAAAAGCCTTGAGCTGATACACGCTCTCTTGTTGTGAGAGAGCTTGTTGTGGCGAGGGGGCTTGTCCCCCGTTGGGCTGCGCAGCAGCCCTAAAACCTGACACTGATCTCTATCTGGCTATCCTCTTGGCATTGCTGGGGCCGCTACGCAGCCTAACGGGGGACAAGCCCCTTGCCACAAAAGCCAGTCACCAAAGTCTTCCCGCTTTTACCCCTTAATCACCCTAATCAATAGTGCTATCCAGCACGCTGCACACTCCATATTATCCACATCATAAATTCCTTTTCTTATGGAGTGCTCCCATGCCTGTCCAAGCCTTGTTCAAACCGTTCCAGCTCGGCGCACTGCAACTGCCGACCCGTGTGGTCATGGCGCCGATGACCCGTTCGTTCTCCCCGGGTGGCGTACCTAATTCCAAGGTGATCGAGTACTACCGCCGCCGTGCCGCCGCCGGTGTAGGCCTGATCATCACGGAAGGCACCGTGGTCGGGCACCCGGCTTCCAACGGCTACCCGAACGTCCCGCATTTCTACGGTGAAGCCGCCCTGGCCGGCTGGAAGAAAGTGGTCGACGCGGTGCACGCCGAAGGCGGCAAGATCGTTCCGCAACTGTGGCACGTGGGCAGCGTACGACGCATCGGCACCGAGCCGGACGCCAGCGTGCCGGCCTACGGCCCCACCGAAAAACTCAAGGACGGCAACGTCGTCGTCCACGGCATGACCGTGCAAGACATCAAGGACGTGATCGCCGCGTTTGCCCAAGCCGCCAAGGATGCCCAGAGCATCGGCATGGACGGCGTGGAAATCCACGGCGCCCACGGCTACCTGGTGGACCAGTTCTTCTGGGAAGGCACCAACCAGCGCACCGACGAATACGGCGGCAGCCTGGCCAACCGTTCGCGTTTTGCCATCGAATTGATCCAGGCCATCCGCGCCGCCGTTGGGCCGGACTTCCCGATCATCCTGCGTTTCTCCCAGTGGAAACAGCAGGACTACACCGCGCGCCTGGTGCAAACCCCCGAAGCGCTGGGGGAATTCCTCAAGCCGTTGTCTGACGCCGGCGTGGATATTTTCCACTGCTCCACACGTCGTTTCTGGGAGCCGGAGTTCGACGGCTCCGAACTCAACCTGGCCGGCTGGACCCGCAAGCTCACTGGCAAACCGACCATTACTGTGGGCAGCGTCGGCCTGGATGGCGAGTTCCTGCAGTTCATGGTCAACACCGATAAGGTCGCGCAACCGGCCAGCCTGGAAAAACTGCTGGAGCGCCTGAACAACGACGAGTTTGACCTGGTCGCCGTGGGCCGTGCGCTGTTGGTGGATCCGGATTGGGCGCTGAAGGTTCGTGAAGGCCGTGAAGGCGACATCCTGCCGTTCAGTCGTGAGGCGTTGACGACGTTGGTGTAAGGGGCGACAGGGCGGGCACCGGTTGCTCGTCCTCGCACACCCCGCGTAACTGCCGCTCAAACTGCTCGATAATCGCCGGCCAACCCTGACGGCTGGCGTGTTGCCTCGCATTGAGGCGCACCCGGCGCAAGCTCTCGCGCTCTTCCAGCAGCCACTTGGCCGCATCGCAAAACGCCTCCTCATCCCCCGGCATTGCCAACACGCCGCTGTAGCCATGGCGAATGTGTTGAGTCGCCGCTGCCTGGTCGTACGCTACCACACCCAATCCGGACGCCATGGCCTCCAGCACCACGTTGCCGAAGGTTTCAGTCAGGCTGGGGAACAGGAACAGGTCCCCGGACGCATAGTGCCTGGCCAGTTCTTCACCGCGCAGGGTGCCGCAGAAAATCGCCTCCGGCAGTTCCTTTTCCAGCATTGCCCGTTGCGGGCCGTCACCGACGATGATCAGTTTCATCTGGCGCAGTGGATAGGTGTCCTGCAGCGTCTCGAAACAGCGCTTGAGTAACCCGAGGTTTTTTTCCTGGGCCAGGCGGCCGACATGCAGCACGGCAGTTTGCTCACTGGTCAGTGCCCAACTTTCACGCAACGCATTGTCGCGTTTGGCCGGGTGAAACAGCTGGCTGTCGACGCCGCGTGCGAGCATGCCCAGGCGCTCGAAATGGCGACGCTCCAGCTCCAGGCGCTGGCTGGCGCTGGGCACCAGGGTCAGGGTGGAGCGGTTATGGAACCAGCGCAGATAGTGGGTCAGCACCCGGCTCAGCATGCCCAGGCCGTACTGGTTGGAATACTGCTGAAAGTTGGTATGAAAGCCACTCACCACGCTGATCCCCAGGCGCCGCGCCGCCCGCAACGCCGACAAACCCAGCGGGCCTTCCGTAGCGATATACAGCACATCCGGACGCTGGCGGGTCCAGCGCCGCAACAGCTTGTGCATCGACGACTGGCCCCATTGCAGCCCCGGATAACCCGGCAGCGGCCAGCCGCGGCAGAGCATCAGGCCGTCGTCGCTGGGCCGGCTCTGGTCGCTGCCCTGGCGCGGGCGAACCAGTTCGACTTGATGCCCGCGCGCGCGCAAACCATCACACAGGCGGCCAAGGGTATTGGCCACCCCGTTGATCTCTGGCGGGAAGGTTTCGGTGATCAGGGTGATGTGGAGCGAAGCTGTCGTCATGACCCACAGTGTCGGCGCGGGCCATGTCGTCATTGTGTCTTTTGGATGATGGATTTGTGACGGCTCAGGGCTTTTTAACGAGCATCGCCTCGGCGCCCTGTTCACGCACCCAGAACAGCGTGGCCCCGGCCACCGCTGCCGGCATCATCAGCAGGTTGACCACCGGCACCAGCAACACCAGGTAAACGATCCCGCCAAAACTCATGCTCTGCCAGCGCTTCTGGCGCAGCCAGGCGAGCATTTCGTTCCAGCCCAGCTTGTGGTTGTCCGCCGGGTAGTCGATGTACTGGATCGCCATCATCCACACGCCAAACAACAGCCACAGCGGCGCAGCCACCAGGTTGACCACCGGAATGAACGACAGGATAAACAGGCCGATGGCCCGGGGCAGGAAGTAGCCCAGCTTGCGCATTTCCCGGGCCAGGGTACGCGGCACCATGGCCGCCAACTCAGCCCAACTGAACGCCGGGAAATCATCGGTGCCGCGTACCACGACTTCGACCTTTTCCGACAGAAAGCCGTTGAACGGCGCAGCGATGATGTTGGCGAGCATGGTGAAGGTGAAAAACACCATCAGCACCACCAGCACCACGAACAAAGGCCACAACAGATAATTGAGGAAGCTCAGCCAGCTCGGCAAGGTGGGCATCAGCGTGTCGACCCACAGGCTGAACTGATGGCCGGCGAAGTAGATCAACCCGACGAACAGTATCAGATTGATTGCCAGCGGCAGCAGGACGAACAGGCGCAGGCCGGGGCTGAGCACCAGTTTGAGGCCTTCGCGCAGGTATTGTGGGCCTGAAAGAACGGGGGCGGGCATGGGTAACTCCGGGCAATGGGGGCGAACGCGCCGACCTTACCGGCTTTGCGAAGACCGGGAAAGCACGGCCCGCATCACGACATTAGCGGTAACAAAGGTGTCGATTAATAGAGGGCACGGGATAGAGACCACCTATGAGCTGGATTGTTATTCCGTATTTCCTTAATCTTGCCTCCCTCTATACGCTGCACCCATTATTTTCAGGATCTGCGAGTTCAAGCCTTCCCCAAGTGCTTCGCGGTCCTTTTTTATTCCAGCCGTTCTGTAGTCCGGGCGGTCGATAGGAGTGAGTCATGTCTGATACCCGTCATTCGCGAGTGATTATTCTCGGTTCCGGCCCTGCCGGTTACAGCGCTGCCGTCTACGCTGCCCGGGCCAACCTCAAGCCGTTGCTGATCACCGGCATGCAAGCGGGCGGTCAGTTGACCACCACCACCGAAGTCGACAACTGGCCGGGCGATGTCCACGGCCTGACCGGCCCGGTGCTGATGGAACGCATGAAAGAACACGCCGAGCGTTTCGAAACCGAAATCGTGTTTGATCACATCAACAAGGTCGACTTCTCCAAGAAGCCTTACAGCCTGACCGGCGACAGCGGCGTGTACACCTGTGACGCGCTGATCATCGCCACCGGCGCCAGCGCTCGTTACCTGGGCCTGCCGTCGGAAGAAGCGTTCATGGGCAAGGGCGTTTCGGCCTGCGCGACCTGCGACGGTTTCTTCTACCGCAACAAGCCGGTGGCTGTGGTCGGTGGCGGCAACACCGCCGTGGAAGAGGCGCTGTACCTGGCCAACATCGCCAGCACCGTGACCCTGGTTCACCGCCGCGAAACTTTCCGCGCCGAGAAGATCCTGATCGACAAGCTGCATGCCCGCGTGGCCGAAGGCAAGATCATCCTCAAGCTCAACGCCACCCTGGATGAAGTCCTGGGCGACAACATGGGCGTGACCGGTGCTCGCCTGAAAAACAACGACGGCAGCTTCGACGAGCTGAAAGTCGACGGCGTGTTCATCGCCATCGGCCACACCCCGAACACCTCGTTGTTCGAAGGCGTGCTGGATGCCAAAGACGGCTACCTGATCGTGCAGGGCGGCCGTGAAGGCAACGCGACGGCCACCAACATCGAAGGCATCTTCGCTGCCGGTGACGTGGCTGACCACGTGTACCGTCAGGCGATCACCTCCGCCGGCGCTGGCTGCATGGCGGCACTGGATGCCGAGCGTTACCTCGACGGTTTGAAGGACGCTGCGTTCTAAACCGTAGAAACAAAAAAACCGGCTGCGAGGCCGGTTTTTTTATGCGCGCGATGTATGCCGCACCGCAGTCCAGAAGTGTTAACCCAATCACTGTGGGAGCTGGCTTGCCTGCGATAGCGGCGTTGGCTGACACACCGCTATCGCAGGCAAGCCAGCTCCCACATTAAACCGGGTTATCCAATTGAATCAGCGGCGGGTCAGTGGCTGCTGAGTGAACTTCACACCCGCCAACCCATGCTCAATCAGCGCACGAATATTGCCGTGGTCACTGCCCTCAGGCGTGGCCTGCACCGAACGGTAATGCTCACCGAACGCCAACAGCGCTTCCTGGTCGTTCAAGCCTTCCAGCAACGCCAGGCCGAGGGTCTTGCACGAACCTTCGTTCTGCCCGGCGGCGTTTTCCACGCTGCCGTTGGTGAAGGCTTGTGGCTGGTAGTCATAACCGGCGGCAACAAAGGCCAGGGTGTCGGCGAAGACGTGTTCGCCGCTGTTGAGGCTGGCGCGCAGGGTGTTCAGGTCAGTCATGTTTTTTTCCTTTGGCGAATGCCGCTTGCTGTTCGGCACTGGCTTCTTGCTGGTATTGGGCTTTCCACTCGGCGTACGGCATGCCGTACACCACTTCACGGGCGTCATCGAGGCTGAGCTCGATCTGGCGCTCGTCGGCCTCGGCCTTGTACCACTTGGACAAGCAGTTGCGGCAGAAGCCCGAGAGGTTCATCAGGTCGATGTTCTGCACATCCTTGCGGCTGTCCAGGTGTGCCACCAGCCGGCGGAAGGCGGCGGCTTCGAGTTCGAGGCGTTGTTGATCAGTCATGGGGCTCACTACGGATTCAATAGGGTTAGCGGCTCGCCGCAAGGGTGATCGACACCGATTCGGCAAAACGCAACGCATGGGGTTTATCGACTTCGACTTCGGCGTACAGCACCGACGCATTGCCCATCACCAGGTCGAGGATTTCCTGGGTCAGGCGCTCCAGCAGGGCAAAGCGGTTGCCTTCCACATGAGCGATGATGGCCTTGGTGATGGTGCGGTAGTTCAGCGCGTGGTCGATGTCGTTGTCGCGTACGGCTTCCTGGGCGGCATACAGGATGGTCAGGTTGATCAACACATCCTGCTTGTTGAGGATTTCGTCCTCGTTGATCCCGATAAACGTGCGCAGGCACAGGTCTTTGACCCGGATGCGCGCCATGCCTGGCTGAAGTTGTGGCATTGCTACTTGCTCCGTCCAATCAATTGCAGGAACTCCATGCGCGTGGTGTTCGACTCGCGGAAGGCGCCGAGCATCACCGAGGTGTTCATGGTTGAATTCTGTTTTTCGACACCGCGCATCATCATGCACATGTGCCTGGCTTCGATCACCACGGCCACGCCGGCGGCCTGGGTCACGGTCTGGATGGCGTCGGCGATTTCCCGCGTGAGGTTTTCCTGGATCTGCAGGCGCCGGGCGAACATGTCGACGATACGCGCCAGCTTCGACAGGCCGAGCACCTTGCCGGTCGGAATATAGGCCACATGGGCCTTGCCGATAAAGGGCAGCAGGTGATGCTCGCACAGCGAATACAACTCGATGTCCTTGAGGATCACCATCTCGTCGTTGTCGGAGGCAAACAGCGCACCGTTGACGATTTCTTCCAGGTTCTGCTCGTAGCCATGACACAGGTACTGCATGGCCTTGGCGGCCCGCTTTGGTGTGTCGAGCAACCCTTCGCGCTCCGGGTCTTCACCCAGGCCCTTGAGAATTTCGCGGTAGTGGTGGGGCAGGGATAAAGTCATACAACATCCTCGCAAACGGCTTACTTGATATGCCGCCCGCCGTTGACGGTCAGGGTGGTACCGGTGACATAAGGGTTATCCAGCAGGTAACGCACGCTCTGGTAAATCACCTCGGGGCCGGGTTCGATGCCCAGTGCCGCCTTGGCCAGGACCTTGGCGCGGTAGGCCGCGTCGTCGCCCTCGTTGAACATCACCATCGCCGGGGCAATGCCGTTCACCTTGATATCCGGTGCAAGCTGCGCGGCAAACGACAAGGTCAGGCTGTCGAGCCCGGCCTTGGTGGCGCAGTAGGCAATGTGCTGGCGGCTGCCCTTGCGGGTCACGTCGTCACTGATGTGAACGATATCCGCAGGCGTGGAGCGTTGCAGCAAGTGCGCACAATGCAGGTTGATCAGGTACGGCGCAAGCATGTGCACGCTGAACATGTCGGCAAAGGCGCGGCTCTCGTCGCCGGGCGTTTCCGCTTCCCAGGCCGAGGCATTATGGATGATCGCCCGCAGGCTTTGGGTGTGCTTTTGCAGTTCGTCGATGAAGCCGAGAATGCCGGCCTCGGAAGAAAAATCGGCAAACACGCCAATCGCGCCGCGCTCGCGCAAGGTCTGCACGCCGGGACGGTCGCTGCGGTAGCTGAAAATCACCGGCTGCCCTTCGTCCAGCAGGCGCAGGGCGCAATGCAGGCCGACACGCTGGCCTGCACCGGTGATCAGGATCGGGGCGGGAGTGGAAGACATGGGAGGCTCGGGTCGCTGGCAGGCTAAAACTATACCAGCGAGCGGCCTCCCTTGTACTCAAGCGGTGGCTTCGGTGGCCTTTACCCGGGCCGGAGCCGGATGCAACCAGCCGGCCAGCAGGTGGGTCGACAACGGGATAAAGAAGTAAACCATCAGCGGTGTGAGCGCCAGGGTGCTGACCAGCACGCGGCTCAACAAACCCAACTCGCTGAGCAGCGGCTCAAGGCCGAAATTGAACAGCAGCGACACCGGGAAAAATGCCAGCCAGATGGCCACGGCCTGCTTCCAGCGCGGTGGTCGTGCGGCGGCGGCGCCAAACCAGCCGTCTATGCCGCGTACGCGATGTTCCGACGGCGCGGCAAACAGCTCGCTGCCACGACCGAGCCATGCACCACGGGATGCGGAAAACTCCCACGCATGCAGGGTCTTTTCGTCGGCGAAGCGGAAAATAATCTGGAATTCATCATCGTTGGGCGGCGGTGCAAGCACGCCGGAGCCCAGGTAACCGGGGAAGTCTGTGGCCAATTGCTCGCCTTCGCGCAGCCAGGCCATCAACTCTTCATAGCGACCCTTGGCCACGCGGCGCGCAACCATCAGGGTGACAGGGGAGGTAGACATTGTGTATCTCCATAAGGATCAGGTGCGCCGGGCCGGGTAGGGGGCGCACGAACGAAGCTGCGGGGTAAGCAGCCACGTTGAAAAAACAGGCAAGGATTATTCCTGTTTTGAAAAAATACGCCAGCGGCATTGGTCGGCTCGCCGCAGAACTTGAAACAGACAGCTGTATGGGCGTTAAATGGGATCCAACTTCTCATCGATGATTCAGTGCCCAGATGTCCGTAATGACTGCTCCCTCTCCTGATATGGCGCTTGGCAACCCCGCTGATTCCGATGAACTGTTTCCGATTCGCGAAGTGGCAAGATTGACAGGCATCAACCCGGTCACGCTGCGTGCGTGGGAGCGTCGTTACGGGCTGATCCAGCCGGTTCGCACCGAAAGTGGGCACCGTCTGTATTCGCGCACCGATATCGAGACCGTTCATCGCATTCTTGACTGGATCGAGCGTGGCGTTGCGGTGAGCAAGGTCGGGAAAATCCTGGCCCGTGATGATCAGCCAGTGGAAGTGGCTGCCGCTGTGCCGACAGGCGCTGAACATGAATGGAATCAGTGGCAGCAGCAATTGCGAACGGCCGTCGGAGCCTTCGACGACCGGCAGCTGGACCGGTTGTATGGCCAGATTTTCGCGGCCTATCCAGTCTCGGTGGTTTTCCAGGACATCCTGATGCCTCTCTGGCAGCAGCTATTGCGGCACCAGGGGCTTTTTGGCCAAGCCAGTGAATGGCTGTTTTTTGATGGCTTCCTGCGCAGCCGCACCTGGAAGCGCCTGCAGACAGGCTGTGCCTCAGCCGCACCGCGGGTGTTGCTGGCGGCCATCGCCGGGGAATGCCGAGAGCTGGAGTTGCTTGTCGCAGGCCTGCTGATGAGCGGTGACGACTTGGCGGTCAAGGTCCTGGCCGTGGGGCAGCCGATGGATGAATTGACACTGATCTGCGAAAAAACCAGACCACAGGCCCTCGTGGTGTTCTCCAACCACTCGCCTACCCAGGAATTGCCCCGGCGCCTTGAGCGGCTGGCCTTGACCCTGGATTGCCCGCTCTTGCTGGCGGGCGATGCGGCGGAGTTGGCGCAGGAGCAATTGAGGGGGTCGACCGTCGGTTGCCTGGGCAACGAAGGTCGACTGATGCAGCGCCGCCTGCAGCAGTTTCTGCGCGGCAGCCTGGATACCTGACTTCAGGCGTGGACTTCGGGGTGAAACAAGCGGTGTTGCTGCAGGATAAACTGGCGCAGGCGCTCGGTTTCATCCACATCACTCTGGCTTAAACGGTAGGCGAACAACCCTCGGGCATTTTCCCGTTCCAGGGTGCCGCGCACCGAGATGCGCTCGTAGCCGGACGGGCTGAACCACAGGGAAAAGGTTTTTGGGGCCTTGATCCGCCCGCGGATTTCCACCAGCAACCCCTTGAACGACACCTCATGCACCCACAGTGCACCGGGCTGCCCTTTGATATTTTCCAGCGCGACCGGCTCTTCAAGCGCCAGGCGCCACGGTCGAATCATCGGCCCGTCTTCGAAAATGCTCGGTACGCCCAGCCGCAAATGCACGGCATGAAACTCGTCTTCCACCAATTGCAGCGGAAAGGTCATTTGCTGGTTGTCGAATTGTGCCTGGAGGGTGACATGGTCATGGGCGGCCAAGCGGGTGAGCAGATCACGAATCTGCGCACCGCCGTTGACCGTCAGGCTCGACGACGCATCCCGCACGTTGAGCTGCGGGTTATGGTGCATGGTCTGAATAAAATCCAGCTCGTCCTGCGTCAAAAGCGCGTCGCGTTGCATTGATCTTGCTCAAGGGAGAGGTATTAAAACGCCATTATCTCTCTAAAGACCGCGTTTTCTAGTTTTTGTTAGATCCGCTCGTCGCCTTGAGTGCTGCAAGCTCCGCCCTGAGGTCTGCCAATTGGCCTTCCAACTGCGCCACACGCTGCTGGGCCTTGACCTGTACCGTCACGTCTTTTTGCACGCCGACGAAATAGGTCTGCTTGTCGGCCTGGTTATAAACCGTCGATAACGACAGCTCGTTCCAGAAATGGGTGCCGTCCTTGCGGTAGTTGCGCAGGATTTCCCGGCAGGCGCCGCCGCTGTCCAGGGCTTCGCGAATCGCCATCAGCCCCGGCTGGTCACGGTCACCCGATTGCAGGAAGCGGCAGTCCTGATAGAGGATTTCGTCGAGGGTGTAGCCGGTCAGCCGTTCGAAGGCCGGGTTTACGTAGATCAGTGGCTTGTCCTTGCCTTCGCGCTCGGCAACCACGATGCCGTCGTTGGAAGCGTTGATCACCAGTTGCATCAGCTTGGCGTTAATCATTGAGCGGTCCATGGCTTATTGTTGGAGTTTGCAGTTTAAGACATGCCGGCCGCCTGTCCACTTGCCCCAGCTGTTAATATCCCAGGCTTTTAGTCAGCTACAGGATCAGATTGATGAAAGTCGCCATCCTTTCCGGCTCGGTGTACGGCACCGCTGAAGAAGTCGCCCGTCACGCTGCCAGCATCCTCAACGCGGCCGGCTTCGACGCCTGGCACAACCCGCGTGCAACCCTCGCCGACGTACAGGGCTTTGCCCCTGAAGCCTTTTTGGCCGTGACCTCCACCACCGGCATGGGCGAACTGCCCGACAACCTGCAGCCGCTGTATTCGACCATTCGCGACCAACTGCCGGCCGCCTGGCGCGGGCTGCCGGGCGCGGTGATCGGCCTGGGCGACGCCAGCTATGGCGACACCTTCTGCGGCGGCGGCGAGCAAATGCGCGAGCTGTTTGCGGAGTTGGGCGTACGTGAAGTGCTGCCGATGCTGCGCCTGGACGCCAGCGAAAGCGTGACCCCTGAAGCCGACGCCGAACCGTGGCTGGCCGAGTTGGTCACTGCACTGCGCGGTTGACCGGGAATTCGCGCAATAACGCCAGCCAGGCCTGGGCGGCTTTCGACAGATAGGCGCCCTCACGCCAGATAAAGGCAATGTCCCAGCGCAGGTATTCCGGCGCCTTGAGCGTGAGGCGCACCACCCCGGGCCGCACCAGGCCCCGGGCTACCACGCTGGGCAACAACACCACGCCTTGGCCGGCGGCCACCAGGGCCGCGAGAAAATCTGCCTGGCCGCTGCGCCCGCTTTCCTTCGGGGTAAAGCCCAGTTGCTGACAGGCCTGTAGCAGGCGGTCGTTCAACACAAAACTGCGTTGGTACATCAGGAACGGCGTGTCAGCCAATTCCTCCAGGCGGATCTGCGCGTTCTCGGCCAGCGGATGGTCCATCGGCAGCAGGGCGTCGAGCGGCTCATCGCAGAAGGCTTGCCAGGCGAATGCCGGGTCGCTGGGCATCAGGCTGCCACCCACTTCCAGCTCCCCGCTCAAGATCGCCTGCTCGATGTTGCGACTGCCGCCTTCCAGCAACTGGATGGTGACGTTCGGGTACCGCCGTCGGTATTCGGCAAACAGCCCGGCGAACAGCGTGTCGCCGCCCAATTGCGGCAGGCCCATGCGCAGCTCGCCACGGGTCAGTTGATTCAAGTCATCCAGCTCACTGAGCAACTCGGCTTGCTGGCGCAGCATCGCCTCTGCCCGCTGCAACACCACCTGCCCGGCAGCCGTCAGGCGAATCTGCGAACCCAGACGATCCAGCAGCGGCGTGCCCAGGCTTTGCTCCAGTTGGGCCACCTGCTTGCTGACGGCGGACTGGCTGATGTGCAGGGTTTTGCCGGCCTGGGTAAAACCGCCCCGATGGATGACTTCGACAAAGCTGCGCAGCTGTTTAAATTCCATTGACCTGATTCCAGTTTGGAATAGCTTGCAGTCTAACAATTCGCTGTGGGGATGCCAGGGGCCTCTTTAAAATGGAAGCCCTGCGAGGACCCAAAGCTCATGAAACGTTTCACCTTCAAACTCGTCGGCCGGTTGCTGGCTGAACTGATCGTCCTGCTGGCCATTTACTTCCTGGGGTGCCAATTGGCGGCCTGGCTGAGCTGGCCTATTCCTGGCGGTGTGGTCGGGCTGGGCTTGTTGTTGCTGACCTTCGCCACTGGCCTGGTGAAACCGGCGGCCCTGCAACTGGGCGCCGGCGTGCTGATGGCGGAGATGCTGCTGTTCTTTATTCCTGCGTTGATGAGCCTCCTGGACTACGGCGGCCTGGTGCGCCATGACGGTTGGCGGATCATGTTGGTGATCGGCTTCAGCACCTTGTCGGTGATGCTGGTGACGGCCTTTACCGTGGAATTCGTGTGCCGCTGGAAGCTGCGCCATGAAGCTTGAACTGATGCCGATGTTCTGGCTGGCGCTGACCCTGGGGGCCTACGGCTTCAGCCGCTGGATCTACCGGCGCACCGGGCGCTACCTGCTGTCACCGCTGATTCTGGTCCCGGCACTGTTGCTGGCGGTGGCCGTGCCGATGAAAACCGCCTACGCCGAATACTCCACCGACACCCACTGGCTGATGCTGGTGCTGGGCCCGGTGACGGTGGCGTTTGCCATTCCGATCTGGCAACAGCGCCAATTGTTGATGCGCCATTGGTCTGCCCTGTTGCTGGGGATGGTGGCGGGCAGTGTGGCGTCTATCGCCACCTCCTATGGCCTGGCCAGGGCCCTGGCGCTGGACAGTTCGGTCACGATGTCGCTGGTGCCCCGTTCCATCACCACGCCGTTCGCCATGCCGGTGTCTTCCGACCTGGGCGGCGTGCCGGAACTGACGGCCGTGTTCGTGATGTTTACCGGTGTGTTCGGTGCCATGCTCGGCGGCGTACTGCTCAAGTGGTTGCCGCTGCGCACGCCGTTGGCACGCGGTGCGTTATTCGGCGTGGGCGCCCATGGCGCGGGCGTCAGCCGGGCCCATGAAGTGGGCGGCGAGGAAGGCTCTGTGGCGGGGCTGGTGATGGTACTGACCGGGTTGCTCAACCTGTTTGCCGCGCCTTTATTGGCGTCGCTTCTCTGACACGTACAGAACAAAATCGAACTATCCTCAGGACTGACCCGCTCGGTCATCAAGCTGGCTGCCAATGCAACTACGGCGGCCTCGAGGTCTGACTAGACTGCCTCTTCTGCCTGGATTGCCCCTTCACTTAAAAAAATAATAAAACGCGCCAAGGAGGTCATTGCCGTGAGCCTAGCCACAGTTCAATCGACACACAGCGTAAAAGATCAGGTCAGTGCGGCCGAATGGCAGGCCCGCGTCGACCTCGCCGCGTGCTACCGGCTGGTAGCGATGCATGGCTGGGACGACCTGATTTTCACCCACATCTCGGCCAAGGTGCCGGGCACCGAAGATTTCCTGATCAACCCCTACGGGTTGATGTTTCACGAGATCACCGCATCCAGCCTGGTGAAGGTCGACCAGGCGGGCAACAAGCTGATGGACAGCCCCTACGAGGTCAACCCGGCCGGCTATACCATCCACAGCGCGGTCCACGAAGTACGCCACGACGTGGTCTGCGTACTGCACACCCACACCGCTTCCGGCATCGCCGTTTCCGCGCAGAAGCAAGGCGTGTTGCCGATCAGCCAGCAATCCTTGTTCGTGCTCTCCAGCCTGGCCTATCACGCCTACGAAGGGGTGGCGCTGAACCACGAGGAAAAGGCCCGCTTGCAGGCCGACCTTGGGCAAAACAATTTCCTGATGCTGCACAACCACGGTCTGTTGACCTGTGGCGCCAGCATCGCCGACACCTTCCTGATGATGTTCATCTTCCAGCGCACCTGCGACATTCAGGTGATGGCGCAGAACGGTGGCGCCGAATTGATCAGCATCGCACCACCGATACTGGCCGGTGCCCGGGCGATGATCGCCGGGGTCACCAAAAGCGCCCAAGGCATGGGCGGCGCGCTGGCATGGCCGGCGTTGCTGCGCAAACTCGATGCACTCGACCCCGGGTATAAAAGCTGATGCCACTCGCCGAGATCCCACTGCGTATCTGGCGCCAGCGCGCCCAGAGTTTCGAGTTCCGCGGCCGCACCATTCGTTACTGGGTGGCGGGGCAGGGCGAGCCGTTGCTGCTGATCCATGGGTTCCCCACGGCCAGCTGGGACTGGCATTACCTGTGGCAGCCGCTGGCCCAACGTTACCAGGTGATTGCCTGCGACATGCTGGGGTTTGGCGATTCGGCCAAGCCGCTGGATCACACCTATTGCCTGCTGGAGCAGGCGGATTTGCAGCAGGCGCTGCTGGAGCATCTTTGGGTGCAGCAGCCGGTGCATGTGCTGGCCCATGATTACGGTGACAGCGTTGCGCAGGAGTTGTTGGCGCGGCATTACGAAGGTCGGTTTCAGATGGCCAGTGGTGTGTTTCTCAACGGTGGGTTGTTTCCGGAGACGCATCGTCCGGCGTTGGTGCAGAAGCTGTTGCTGAGTCCGTTGGGCTGGATGATCGGGCGTACGTTTGGGCGCAATGCATTGGCCAACAGTTTTGGGCAAATTTTCGGGCCTGCGACTCGGCCCAGTGAAAGTGCGCTGGATGATTTCTGGAGTTTGATTGAGAGCCAGGATGGGCCACGGATTTTGCACAAGTTGATTGCGTACATTCCTCAGCGTCGGCAGCAACGGGATCGCTGGGTGGCTGCGATGCAGCGGGGGGAGGTGCCGTTGCGGGTGATTGATGGGGAGGTTGATCCGATTTCCGGTGGGCATATGGTGGAGCGATATCGTGAGTTGGTGCCGCATGCGGATACGGTGGTGTTGGCGAATATTGGGCACTACCCGCAGATTGAGGCGCCGGTGCAGGTGTTGAAGCATTACTTGGCGTTTCGGGAGGGGCTTGGGGTAGGGGTTTCCCGAGTGGCTTATTCTTGATTTTGGTTTGAGTGCATATCCGTTATTTAGGTAACGGCTACTTAGGGTTTCGCTCTTACAGCGACTCACTTTGGAAAAGCCCCAAAGTAAGCAAAGGGCTCTGCCCCGCCTGTCGGCACCTCGCCTAGGCTCGGTGTTCCCTCACTCCGGCATTGCTCCGCGGGCCGCCGCGACGGGGCGTCCCTGCCCCGTCGCGGCTAAACCGGCGTCCTGCCGGTTTACCCGCTCCTCAATCCCTGCGTTCGGCCTCGGGCTTATTGGGGCAGTCAGAGCCAGATCAAGATCAAAATCTACAGCACAGCGGCCTACAGGCCGGCTTGAGTGGTAGAAGCCAGATCAAAAGCCAAAGCGAAAACCAATCTGAAACTGATGCGGCTCTGCTTTTCTGTGGGAGCTGGCTTGCCTGCGATGCAGACACCTCGGTCTTTCAGGTACACCGAGGCGATGCTATCGCAGCGATGCGGCGACCCGACAAGCCAGCTCCCACATTTGACCGTGCCCGCTGTAGATTTTGATCTTGATGTTGCCTTTGCTTCACACCACTCAAGCCGGCCTGTAGGCCGCTGTGCTGTTGATCTGCTTTTGATCTTGATCTTAGGCGCCCCGTTAAACCACGCTGGCCGAACGCAGGTAGTACGGAGCGGGTAAACCGGCAGGACGCCGGTTTAGCCGCGACGGGGCAGGGACGCCCCGTCGCGGCGGCCCGCGGAGTAGTACCGGAGTGAGGGCACACCGAGCCTAGGCGAGGTGCCGAGTGGTGGGGCAAGAGCCTTTTGGTTACTTTTGGGCTCCTTTCAAAAGTGACCCGCTGTAAGAGCGGAACCCATACCAGCCATCACCCAAATAACGGATATGTACCCACCCCTAGGCCACACCAATCATCCCCCAGCCTTATCGCACACCATTCACCCCCAACCGTATTTATTGTGACCAAAAGCCCCGTGCCTGACACTCCACTCATCTATCCCTAACCGCCCCTGGAGTTCCCAATGAGTGAGCCTGTGCAGTTCCAAGACAAGGTCGTGATCGTCACCGGCGCCGGCGGCGGATTGGGTCGCGCCCACGCACTGCTGTTCGCCAAACACGGCGCCAAAGTGCTGGTGAATGATCTTGGCGGCTCAACCCAGGGCGAAGGCGCCAACGCTTCGGCGGCCGATCGTGTGGTGGCCGAAATCCGTGAGGCCGGCGGTATCGCCGAGGCCAACCACGACTCCGTCACCGACGGTGACAAAATCGTCCAGAACGCCCTCGACGCCTTCGGTCGCATCGACGTCGTCGTCAATAACGCCGGGATCCTGCGGGACAAAACCTTCCACAAGATGGAAGACAGCGACTGGGACCTGGTTTACCGCGTGCACGTCGAAGGCGCCTACAAAGTCACTCGCGCCGCCTGGCCCCACCTGCGCGAACAAGCCTACGGCCGGGTGATCTTCACCGCCTCCACCTCGGGCATCTACGGTAACTTCGGCCAGTCCAACTACGGCATGGCCAAGCTCGGCCTGTACGGCCTGACGCGCACCCTGGCGCTGGAAGGCCGCAAGAACAACATCCTGGTCAACGCCATCGCCCCCACCGGCGGTACACGCATGACCGAGGGCTTGATCCCGCCGCAAGTCTTCGAGCGCCTCAAACCGGAGCTGATCAGCCCGTTGGTGGTGTACCTGGGCAGCGAAGCATGCCAGGAAACCTCCGGGCTGTTTGAGGTGGGCGGTGGCTGGATCGGCAAGACCCGCTGGGAGCGCAGCCTGGGAGTGGGGTTCGACCCTGAAGCCGGTTTCTCGCCGGATGATGTCGCCGCTCACTGGCAGAAAATCTGCGACTTTGAAGGGGCCGCTCACCCCAAGGACACTATCGAGGCATTGAAGGAGATGATGGCCAACCTGCAGAAGTACAGCCTCTGATCGTTGCATGAAAAAGTTTTAATCAACCCGGGGCGCCATGGCGCCCCGCTTTATTTCGGGCAAAAAAAAGCCACTGCAAAGGCAGCGGCTGAAGTAAGACGTTTGATCAAGGAGCAATAAATCAACGTCAGTGAACACCGGTAACAGATTGAAAACAGTGATCAATCCATAAAATCTGGCTGTTCTTCCCGGGTGGGGAAGCGGGCGGTTTGCCCTGAAAGCCAAGCAAGAATAGGCTTTTGTTACAGAATGAAAAATAGCGATTCAGGACAAGGACTGTTACCAAACCGGCAACAGTGACGTTAGCGCTTCATCCATCCTCCTGATAACCCTTCATCCATCTCGTCCATGCCTCCGCCAATACCCCGCCCAGAGCGGCCCGTCATCCTTTCGGGCGACAACACGAATACCTCCTTGGTGCGCTTATCGCTCCTGATGGCGGGCAGTAGGGTGGGGCCTTCTGTCACACCACCGGGGAAGACGCATGACAAGAACAACAATGCGCGCCATCTTCAGGCCACAGGCGCTGGCCGCTGCGGTTGCTTTGGGTTGCTGTGCCCAGGCGCAGGCTGTTTCATTCAACATCGGCGAGATCGAAGGGCAATTCGACTCCTCGCTGTCGGTCGGTGCCAGCTGGGGCATGCGCGACGCCGACAAAAAGCTGGTGGGCATTCCCAACGGCGGCACGGGGCAAGCCTCAACCGGTGATGACGGTCGCCTGAACTTCAAGAAGGGCGAGACCTTCTCCAAAATCTTCAAGGGCATCCACGACCTGGAGCTCAAGTACGGCGACAGCGGCGTGTTCGTGCGCGGCAAGTACTGGTACGACTTCGAACTGCAGGACGAAGACCGCGAATTCAAGCAGATCAGCAACAACCACCGCGACGAGGGCGCGCGCTCTTCCGGGTACGAGTTGCTGGATGCGTTCGTCTACCACAACTATTCCATCGGTGATTTGCCGGGCAACGTGCGTGTCGGCAAACAGGTGGTCAGCTGGGGCGAAAGTACGTTCATCGGCAACTCCATCAACAGCATCAACCCGATTGACGTCTCAGCCTTTCGCCGGCCCGGTGCCGAGATCAAGGAAGGCCTGATTCCGGTCAACATGGTGTTTGCATCCCAAAGCCTCACCAACCAACTGAGCGTGGAAGGTTTCTACCAGTTGAACTGGGAAAACACCGTGGTGGATAACTGCGGCACCTTCTTCGGTAACGACGTGGTGGCCCACGGTTGTAACGGCAACTACACCGTTGGCAGCCCGGCAATTGCACCGTTGCAACCCGTGGCGGCGGCGTTTGGCCAGGGCTTCCAGGTCACCAACGAAGGCGTGGTGGTTCAGCGTGCAAAAGACCGCGAGGCACGCGATGGCGGCCAGTTCGGGATGGCCTTGCGCTGGCTGGGCGATGACACGGAGTACGGCCTGTACTTCATGAACTACCACAGTCGCACGCCCACGGTCGGTACCATCACCGCCAACACCAACCTGGCAACCATTGGCCGCATCGTCAACGCGGCCAATGGTATCGCCCCGGGCTCCGGCTCCGGCCTGGCGCAAAGCACGATGCTTGGCCGTGGCCAGTACTACCTCGACTACCCGGAAAATATCCGCCTGTTCGGCGCCAGCTTCTCCACCACCTTGCCCACCGGCACGGCCTGGACCGGCGAAATCAGCTACCGCCCGAATGCGCCCGTACAGCTCAACACCACCGACCTGACGCTGGCCCTGGTCAACCCGATTGCCGGGAACGCCGCCTCACCGATCAGCAGTTCCTTCGGTGCCGATAACGCTGGCTACCGCCGCAAGGAAATCACCCAGATCCAGAGCACCATGACCCAGTTCTTCGACCAGGTCCTGGGCGCTGAACGCCTGACGTTGGTGGGCGAAGCGGCCTTCGTGCATGTCGGCGGGCTGGAGGCGAAATCCAAGCTGCGTTACGGCCGCGATTCGGTCTACGGCCAATACGGCTTCGGCGGCGACACCGACGGTTTTGTCACGGCCAATTCCTGGGGTTATCGCGCCCGGGCCATCCTCGATTACAACAACGTGTTTGCCGGGGTCAACCTCAAGCCCAACGTGTCGTGGTCCCAGGACGTCAGCGGCTACGGGCCCAACGGCCTGTTCAACGAAGGGGCCAAGGCCATCAGCGTGGGCGTGGATGCGGACTACCGCAACACCTACACCGCGAGCCTGAGCTACACCGACTTTTTTGGCGGGGATTACAACACCCTCACCGACCGCGACTTCATCGCCCTGAGTTTTGGCGTGAACTTCTGATTTGGCTTAAAGAAGGACAAGAGACTATGCGCAAGATGATTCTGCAATGCGGCGTGTTGGCATTGAGCCTGTTGGCCGCCAACGTGATGGCCGCGGTGTCGCCGGAAGAAGCGGCCAAGCTGGGCACCACCCTGACCCCGGTAGGCGCCGAGAAGGCCGGCAACGCCGACGGTTCGATCCCTCCATGGACCGGCGGCATTCCGAAAAACGCCGGCGCAGTGGACAGCAAGGGCTTCCTCGCCGACCCGTTCGCCAATGAAAAACCGCTGTTCGTGATCACCGCGGCCACGGTCGACAAGTACAAGGACAAGCTCTCCGAAGGCCAGGTGGCGATGTTCAAGCGCTACCCCGAGACTTACAAAATCCCGGTCTACCCGACCCACCGCACGGTCAACCTGCCGCCGGAAATCTATGACTCGATCAAGCGCAGCGCGCTCAACGTGCATGCGATCAACGACGGCAACGGCCTGGAGAATTTCACCGGCAATCGCTACTACGCCTTCCCGATTCCGAAGAACGGCGTGGAGGTGCTGTGGAACCACATCACCCGTTACCACGGGGGCAACCTGCGGCGCATCATTACCCAGGCTACGCCGCAGACCAACGGCAGCTACACGCCGATCCGTTTCGAAGAAGAAGTGGCCGTGCCGCAACTGATCCCCGACATGGACCCGGTCAAGGGCGCCAACGTACTGACCTTCTTCAAACAATCGGTGACTGCCCCGGCGCGCCTGGCGGGCAACGTACTGCTGGTGCATGAAACCCTCGACCAGGTGAAAGAGCCGCGCCTGGCCTGGGTCTACAACGCGGGCCAGCGTCGGGTGCGCCGTGCGCCGCAAGTGGCCTATGACGGTCCCGGCACTGCGGCCGACGGCCTGCGTACCTCGGACAACTTCGACATGTTCTCCGGCGCCCCCGATCGCTACGACTGGAAGCTGGTGGGCAAGAAGGAAATGTACATTCCCTACAACAGCTACAAGCTCGACTCGCCGACCCTCAAGTACGACGACATCATCAAGGCCGGGCACATCAACCAGGATTTGACCCGCTACGAGCTGCACCGGGTCTGGGAAGTGATCGGTACCGTCAAGCCAAGCGAGCGGCACATCTACGCCAAGCGCCACATGTACATCGACGAAGACAGCTGGCAAGTCGCGCTGGTGGATCACTACGACGGTCGCGGCCAACTGTGGCGCGTCGCCGAAGGGCATGCGCAGTTCTACTATGACCACCAGGTGCCGGCCTACACCGTCGAGACCCTGTACGACATCATCGCCGGGCGCTACATCGCGCTGGGCATGAAGAACGAAGAGAAGAGCAGCTTCGTGTTCGGCTTTGCGGCCAAGGCGGCCGACTACACGCCGGCAGCCTTGCGCTCTGAAGGCGTGCGCTAAAAGCTGATTGAAATGCGCTCAAACTGTGGGAGCTGGCTTGCCTGCGATAGCGGTGTATCAGTAACAGATACCTGACCTGACACACCGCTATCGCAGGCAAGCCAGCTCCCACACGGGAACGCATTTCAACGCTGAGTCTCTTGCCGGGTGGCTGTTTGCGCTCCCGGCTTTTTTATGCCCGGCAATCAGCCTGCTGAATACTCCTCAACAACCGCCAACCACAGGACTAGGGTAGGGGGCACGCCGCCTAATAATAAAAAACAGGGACGCAGTAATGACCGCCATGACCCGTTGTCTGGATCGTCCTGGATTCATGCCACGCTTGTCGCCCCATCACCTGTTGCGCCCACGCTTGGCCGGGCCATTGCTCAGCGCTCCCGCGCGGGTGAAGTTGCTCTGCGCCCCGGCTGGCAGTGGCAAGAGTGCGCTGCTCGCCGAGTGCGCGTTGCAAGCGCCTGCGGATTGCCAGGTGCATTGGTTGCCGTTGAACGGCGCGGCCCTGGATTTATGTCAGCGCCTGGCCCAAAGCCTCGGCCTCGATTTTGTCGATGAACCCACGCTGCTGCTGGCCCTGAACCGCTGGCAAGCACCTGCCTGGCTGTTTCTCGATGACTTTTGCCGGGCGCCGGCGCCTGAACTGGATGCGTTACTCGATCGCATCCTGGCGGCCAGCAGTCCCGTTTTAACCTGGTGGATCGGCGCGCGGCGGCGCCCGGCGTGTAACTGGCCCCGGCTGTTGCTCGACGATGAACTGTGGGAATGCAGCGCGGCCGAGTTGGCGTTTGACCACACCGAGCTCCAGCACCTGGCCGGGCCCCGCGCCGACAAGGTGCTGGCGTTCAGCGCCGGCTGGTGCGCCGGTGTGCGTATCGCCTTGCTTGAAAGCGACGGGCACCCCGACAAAACCTTGCTCGACTACCTGCAGCACGAGCTGTTCAGTGGCCTGGCCCCGGAACTGGCCGAAGCCTGGCGCGTGCTTGCGCACCTGCCACGTTTCAACCCGAGCCTGTGCGACCACCTGTTCGGTTTTGGCGACGGGGGCGCCTACCTGCGTGACTTGCAGACGTTGGGCGCCTTTATCGAGCCCTGGGAAGACGCCACCGACTGGCTGCAAATTTTCCCGCCGCTGGCGCAACTGCTGCGCGACGAACCCTGGCCGGCCAAGCGCTCCTGGCACCGTCGCGCCTGCCAATGGTTTACCGCCGCCGAGGACTGGCAGGCGGCGTTTGAACAGGCGCTGCTGGCCGAAGAGTACGAAGTGGCCGTGAGCCTGTTGCAGCATTTCAGTTTCGAAGACCTGTTCCGCCAGCAAAACGCCGTGCTCTTGTTGCGCCTGCATGAGCAACATGGCGATGAATTGATGCTGGGTTCGGCACAGTTAGTGGGGCTGGTGACGGCGGCGTTGTTGTTTGCCGGGCGCTTCGATCAGGCGGCGTTGTGCATCGATCAACTGGCACGTTTCACCCCGCAACCGACCGCGCACCTGCAGCGCTACCTGTTGGCCCGCTGGCAGGCGCAATGGGGTTGGCTGCTGCATCTGGGCGGCGAAGCTGTGCGGGCCCGCGAGCATTTTCTCGAAGCCCTGCAAGACTTGCCCGAGAGCGCCTGGACCTCGCGCCTGATGTGCCTGTCGGGCTTGACCCAGCAGGCCCTGCTGCGTGGCGAACTGGACGTGGCCCAGGCGCTGAACCGCGAGGCATTGTGCCTGGCGCGGTCCCATGGCTCATTGCTGCTGGAGGCGTTGCTGGAGCTGGATCATGCGCAGTTGCTGGAGCAACGTGGCGCGCCCTATCGGGCTCAGAGCCTGCTGGAAAACGTGCAGCGGATGCTGGTGCAACAGCGACTCAAGGCCGGGCCGTTGGTAGGCCGGATTTCGTTGCGACGTGGTCACTTGGCCCTGCGCCAGGGGCACGATACGGTGGCCGCCGAATGCTTCGAATCCGGCCTGGGCATGTGCCTGCACAGCCAGGACAAACGCGTGCTCTATGGCTACCTCGGCCTGGCGTTATTGGCGGCCAACAAGGGCGATTACGCCGAGGCCTTTATCCAGTTGCGGGACGCCGAGCGCCTGATGCAACAACGCCAGGTGCCCGACACCGTGTACCGCGCTGTACTGCTGTTGCTCAGCGGGCATTTCTGGCTGCAACAAGGCCGCGCCGAACTGACCCTGGAAGCAGTGACCCGCGTGCTGCGCCACTACCGTGGGCCCAAGGCCAAACAGGCGCCGCCGGCCACCCTTGAATTGATCCCGCGCCTTGAGTATTTGCAGGTGTTGGCCGAAGTGAAATTGCGCCGTGCTGAAGAACCCGTCGCCCGCCTGAGCGCGTTACTGGAGACCGCCCGGCAGCGGGGCATGCTGTGCCTGGAAGCGGAGTTGCAGTTGGTGCTGGGGGAAGTGGCCTGGCAAGTCGGTGATCGACCGTTGGCCGTGCGCTCGCTGGAAGCCGGGTTGGAACTGGCGGGGCGTTGCCAGGTGCAGCAGGCGATTCGCGAGTTGCGGCTCAGGCAACCGGGGTTGTTGAGCGCGTTGGGGCTGGAGCCGCAGGAATGCCCGGCGGCGGCGGGAGAAAATCCCCTGAGCCAGCGTGAGCTTGAGGTGCTGCAACTGATTGCCCAGGGCAATTCCAATCTGGAAATTGCCGGCCAATTGTTTATCTCGCTGCACACGGTGAAGACCCATGCGCGGCGCATTCATAGCAAGTTGGGCGTGGAGCGGCGCACCCAGGCAGTGGCCAAGGCCAAGACGCTGGGATTGATGGCTTGAACTCTAATCTCGAAATCAACGCAGGCTAATGTGGGAGCCGGGCTTGCCCGCGATGACGGTGTGTCAGTGGCAGATAGCTAACCTGATGCACCGCTATCGCAGGCAAGCCAGCTCCCACAGTTGAACGGCGTTGTGTCAGGGAAGCTGATAACCCATGCGCCAACTCACCGCCTGGGTCGCCGCCAACAAACGCTTCGCCGCCGGCCCGTCTTCATCGGCATGGAACAACGACGTCGGCCCCACCACGGTCAACACCGCCGCCACTTGCCCGACCGCGTTAAACACCGGCGCCGACAACGCGTCCACGCCGGGCATCAGCAAACCGTGCACAAAATGCAGGCCGCGCTGGCGGATCTGCGCGCAGGTGGTGGCGTACGCCTGGTCATCCGCCAACGCATGGGCGATGCCCGCCTGAATCTCCCGCTCACGCAACTCCACGGTTTCCCGCGACGGCAGGAAGGCGCTGAACACCAAGCCGGTGGACGAACTGAGCAACGGCAACACCGACCCCAATTGCGTGACTACCGTCACCGCGCGCACTGCCGGCTCGATATGCACCACCGTTGCGCCCTGGTTGCCCCAGACGGCCAGGAAGCAGGTTTCATTCAGTTCATCCCGCAGTTCCGCCAGGGGCAGGGCGGCGACTTTCAGCACGTCCATGCTGCCCAGCGCGGCCAGCCCCACACGCAAGGCTTCGCGGCCCAGCCCGTAATGGTTGGTGGCGGTGTTCTGTTCGGCAAAGCCTGAGGCAATCAGCGCCTGCAAGTAGCGGTGGACCTTGCTCGCCGGCATTTGCACATGCTCGGCCAGGCGCGACAACGAGGTGGCCGGCGACAGTTCAGCCAGGGCCTTGAGGATGTCGGTGCCCACTTCAGCCGAGCGGACTTTCTGTTTACCGGTGTCGCGGGGAGCGGGCGGCTTTTCCATGGAGGGCATGAATCCGAAAGACGAATGGGCGTCTTTATAGCTTGACGGTCAACAGGTATCAAATTACGTTATGCGTAACTGGATTACGATAAAAACAACTTCCGCTCAGAGGATGATCCATGACCCTCGAATACCAATCGGGTTTTGGCAATGAATTTGCCACTGAAGCCTTGCCCGGTGCATTGCCCGTCGGCCAGAACGCCCCGCAAAAAGCGCCCTACGGGCTGTACACCGAACTCTTCTCCGGCACCGCCTTCACCATGGCCCGCAGCGAAGCCCGGCGCACCTGGCTGTATCGTATCCAGCCGTCGGCCAATCACCCGGCGTTCGTCAAGCTGGAGCGGCAACTGGCCGGTGGCCCGCTGGGCGCCGTGACGCCCAATCGCTTGCGCTGGAACCCGCTGGATATTCCGGATGAGCCGACAGACTTCATCGACGGGCTTGTCGGCATGGTCGCCAACGCCGGGTCGGAAAAACCCTCAGGCATCAGCATCTACACCTACCGCGCCAACCGCTCCATGGACCGCGTGTTCTTCAACGCCGACGGCGAACTGTTGATCGTTCCCGAGCAGGGCCGCCTGCGTATCGCCACTGAACTGGGCGTGCTGGACGTGGAGCCGCTGGAAATTGTCGTGCTGCCACGCGGCCTGAAATTCCGCATCGAACTGCTGGATGCCCAGGCCCGCGGCTACGTCGCCGAAAACCACGGCGCACCGCTGCGCCTGCCGGACCTCGGCCCGATCGGCAGCAATGGCCTGGCCAACCCACGGGATTTCCTCACGCCCGTCGCCCATTACGAAGACCTCAAGCAACCGACCACACTGGTGCAGAAATTCCTCGGCGAACTGTGGGGCTGCGAGCTGGATCATTCACCGCTGAACGTGGTGGCGTGGCACGGCAACAACGTGCCGTACAAATACGACCTGCGCCGCTTCAACACCATTGGCACCGTGAGTTTCGATCACCCCGACCCGTCGATCTTCACCGTATTGACCTCGCCCACCAGCGTGCACGGCCTGGCCAACCTCGACTTCGTGATTTTCCCGCCCCGCTGGATGGTCGCCGAAAACACCTTCCGGCCACCGTGGTTCCACCGCAACCTGATGAACGAATACATGGGCCTGATCCAGGGCGCCTACGACGCCAAGGCCGAAGGCTTCCTGCCCGGCGGCGCGTCGCTGCACAGTTGCATGAGCGCCCATGGCCCGGATGGCGAGACCTGCACCAAGGCCATCAACGCGACGCTTGAACCCCACAAGATTGATAACACCATGGCGTTCATGTTTGAGACCAGCCAGGTGCTGCGTCCTACACAGTTCGCGCTGGAATGCCCGCAACTGCAACCTTCCTACGACGCTTGCTGGGCCTCGCTGCCTGCAACCTTCAACCCGAATCGGAGATAACCCATGACTCAGCCTAATCTCACCCGCAGTTGGGTGGCTTCCGCCAACGGTCACCGGGATTTCCCGCTGCAAAACCTGCCGCTGGGTGTGTTCAGCCTCAACGGTTCGGCACCGCGCAGTGGCGTGGCGATTGGCGAGCAGATTCTTGATCTGCAGGCCGCTGTGGAATGCTTTGAGGGCGAAGCCCGGCGTGCCGTTGAAGCCACTGCTGGCGGTCAACTGAATGCGTTTTTCGAACTCGGCCGTGGCCCGCGCGTGGCCCTGCGTGAGCGCCTGTTGGAACTGCTGGCGGAAGGCAGCAGCCTGCAAGGCAAACTGGAAAGTGCGCTGCACCTGGCGGCCGATTGCGAGATGCACCTGCCAGCCAAAATCAACGACTACACCGATTTCTACGTGGGCATCGAGCACGCGCAAAACGTCGGCAAACTGTTCCGTCCCGACAACCCGCTGCTGCCCAACTACAAGTACGTGCCGATCGGCTACCACGGGCGCGCGTCGACGATTCGCCCGTCGGGCACCGACGTCCGCCGCCCGAAAGGCCAGACCCTGCCAGCCGGTCAAACCGAGCCGACCTTCGGCCCCTGCGCCCGCCTGGATTACGAACTGGAACTAGGCATCTGGATCGGCCAGGGCAATGCCATGGGCGACTCGATTGCCATCGGCGACGCCGCTGATCACATCGCCGGTTTCTGCCTGCTCAACGACTGGTCGGCGCGGGATATCCAGGCCTGGGAATACCAGCCGCTGGGCCCGTTCCTGTCCAAGAGTTTTATCACCAGCATTTCGCCATGGGTGGTGACGGCTGAAGCCCTGGAGCCGTTCCGCAAGGCACAACCGGCGCGCCCTGAAGGCGACCCGCAACCGCTGCCCTACCTGCTGGACAAGCGCGACCAGGCTGCCGGTGGTTTTGATATCGAACTGGAAGTGCTGCTGACCACCGCCTCGATGCGTGAGCAGAACCTGCCGGCCCATCGCCTGACCCTCAGCAACACCCAACACATGTACTGGACCGTGGCGCAAATGGTGGCGCACCACAGCGTCAACGGCTGCCAGTTACAGGCCGGCGACCTGTTTGGTTCGGGCACCTTGTCGGGGCCTGAGGCGGGTCAGTTTGGCAGCCTGCTGGAGATCACCGAAGGCGGTAAAAAGCCGATCGAACTGGCCTCCGGTGAAGTGCGTAAATTCCTTGAAGACGGCGACGAAATCATCCTGCGTGCCCGCTGCACCCGCGACGGGTTTGCCTCCATCGGCTTCGGCGAATGCCGGGGTACCGTGGTCGCGGCGCGCTGAGAGGGCTGGGCCATGGAACTCTATACCTACTACCGCTCCACTTCGTCTTACCGGGTGCGCATCGCGTTGGCCTTGAAGGGCCTGGATTTCACCGCGGTGCCGGTCAACCTGCTGGTGCCCAAGGGCGGCGCCAATCACCAGCCGGAGTACCTGGCGATCAACCCCCAGGGTCGCGTGCCGGCCTTGCGTACCGATGACGGCGATGTGCTGATTCAGTCGCCGGCGATCATCGAGTACCTGGAGGAACGTTATCCACAGGTGCCGCTGCTTTCCAGGGACCTGGCGACCCGTGCCCATGAGCGCGCGGTGGCGTCGATCATCGGTTGCGACATTCATCCGCTGCACAACTCCAGCACCCAGAACTTGCTTAAGCAATGGGGGCACGATGAAGCGCAGGTGCTGGAGTGGATCGGGCACTGGATCAGCCAGGGCCTGGCGGCGGTGGAGCAGTTGATCGGTGATCAGGGCTATTGCTTTGGCGACCAGCCGGGGATGGCGGATACGTTTTTGATTCCGCAGTTGTATGCGGCGGAGCGGTTCAAGGTGTCGTTGGCGGCGTATCCGCGCATTCAGCGGGTGGCGGCCTTGGCGGCGCAGCATCCGGCGTTCATGCAGGCACATCCGGCGAATCAACCCGATACCCCTGACACGCCATAAATCAATGTGGGAGCTGGCTTGCCTGCGATAGCGATGTGTCAGGTTAGGTATCTGTTACTGATACACCGCCATCGCAGGCAAGCCAGCTCCCACAGTTGAACTACAGCGTGTCCAAAAAAATATAAAAACAACACAGGTCCCTTGCGATGCACAATCAGATTGCCAGCTTTCGTGCGGCACTCGACGCCCGTCCGGTGTCGCGCTATCAGTGGTTGATTCTCTTGTTGCTGGCTCTGTTGCTGGTCACCGACGGCTACGACGCCCAGGTCCTGGGCTACGTGGTCCCGGCGCTGGCCAAGGACTGGGGCCTGGAAAAAGCCGCGTTCGGCCCGGTGTTCAGCGCCAACCTGCTGGGGCTGACCCTCGGCTCCCTTGCCGTCACGCCACTGGCGGATCGCTTTGGTGTGCGGCGCATCCTGCTGTGCTGCGTGCTGATCTACGCCAGCCTCACGGTGTTGATGGTATTCGCCAATTCCCTGAATACCTTGATGGCCGCCCGCTTTATCTGCGGCATCGGCATGGGCGGCGCGATGCCCAGCGCCATGGCCTTGATGTCGGAATATTCGCCCCCGCGCCTGCGCACGTTGATGGTGACGCTCGCGGCCTGTGGTTTCTCCTTTGGCGGCGCGGCGGGCGGTTTCGTGGCCGCCGGGTTTATCGACAGCTTTGGCTGGCAGGCGGTGTTCCTGGCCGGCGGCGTGACGCCGTTGCTGCTGTTTCCGTTTCTCGCCTGGATGTTGCCCGAATCCCTGCCGCGCCTGCTGCGCGATGCACCGCCGTATGCGCGCCTGCAAAAAGTCACCGCGCGGATGTTGCCGGGCTGGCAACCGCCGGCGGCGAGCGAGGCAGAAAATCGTCAGGAGCAAGGCAGCAAACTGACGGTGGTGGAGCTGTTCCGCCACGGTTATGCGCGCCCGACCTTGCTGCTGTGGGCGACGTTTTTTGTCAGCCTGATCCTGCTGTATTTCATGATCAGCTGGCTGCCTTCGCTGTTGCTGGAAAGCGGCCTGGGCCTGAACGAAGCCAACCTCGTGACCTCGATGTTCCTGTTCGCCGGGACCTTGGGCGCCATCGGCATGGCCTGGTTTGCCGACCGGCTGAAAAGCAAAGTGCGCCTGCTGTCCGGCGTGCTCGCGGCGGCCGCGGTGTGCACCATTCTGTTGGGCCTGAACCACGACAATCCGCGCTATCTGGTGGCCTGCGTGTTCGCGGCGGGTTTCTGCATCATCGGCGGCCAACTGACCCTGAATGCGTTCGCCAGTAACTTCTACCCGGCTCACGTGCGAGCGACCGGTACCGGTTGGGCATTGGGCGTCGGCCGGTTTGGTTCGATCCTGGGGCCGCTGTTCGGCAGCCTGCTGCTGGCGATGCACATTCCGGTGCAGCAGATTTTCTTCTTCTGCGCGATTCCGGCGGTGATTGCTGCGTTGTTGATTATCCAGGTGCGCTCGCCAAAGAGCACTGTGTCACAAGGCGCTGATGCGTTAGCGGCGTCGGGCGCTGATCACGCGTAACCCCCACCCGGTGGACACGCTGCCATCACTCTGCCGAAGGTGGGTGATGGTGGCCAGGAAACGCTCTTTCAGGCGGGCCTTGGCGGGCGGTGTCAGCCGGTCGATATCGTAGGTTTCTTTTAATGACGTCCATAGTTCCTCTGGCTGAGGCTGCCAATGGACGTCGATATCTTCGACGCTGAGGTCGCTGAAGTGGTCTTCCAGCAACGTGTGCCAGCCGGCTTCATTGCGGGTGCGCGGGTCGCCCATCTGCAGGTTGGGCAGGCGGTCTTCCTCGGCGATTGGACGAAAGGCTTCCAGAAACGCCACGCCGACTGGGCCCAGTAGAAAGCTTCTGCCAATCAGCACTGCCAATGTGCCACTGCTGCGCAGGACTCGCTGCACCTCTTGCAGCACCTGGTCGAGGTCATCCATCAGCATGATCGCCATGTGCGACAGCAGCACGTCGACACTGGCTGTAGCCACACTCAATGATTGGGCGCGTTCCTTGAGCAGGGTGACCTCAACTGGAAGACGCTCGCGGGCGGCGTCGAGTTCTGCCTGGCTCATGTCGACACCGATCAGTTGCAAGCCGGGTTGCTGACGGTCGGCCAGCAGCTTGAGCAGATAACCATCGCCGCAGGCCAGGTCCAGGACGGTGAGTGGGCTGTGTGTTGCCGGCACGTGCGCCGTCAACGCGGCATAGGAAGAGCTGTATTTCACCGCCCTCAGTTCGGCGAACGCCGCGCTGGTGGTGCCGGGCTGGCGCTGGTGGAAATCTTCGAGGTAACGTTCGGCGGGGGAGCGCAGGGGCATGACAACCTCATCCATGGGGCGGTACAGCTTACGCCAAGCCGGTCAATGCACCACAGAGTTAGGCGGCAAATGCCCCAGCCGCTCGGTCAGGCGCAGGCGCTGGATCGGGTCTTCGCTGAGCATCAATGCATGCTCAAGGTCAAAACGCTCGGCATTCGGGCAATCCAGGCGCTGATACAAACTGGCCCGGGCCAGGTAATCGGCGGCGCTGGCATTGCCCAGCTCCAGCACCCGCTCGGCATCCACCAGCGCAGCCAAGTGCTCGTCGTTGGACAGGTGCAACTGGCGCAGATTGCGTGACAGCCGTTGCAGGATCGAACGCGGTTCTGCGGTGTGCAGGTGGTCGGCCTGCAATTTGAGATTGGGCCCGTACTGGCGAGTCAGCAGTTCGCGGCAGTCGTTGGGGTACAGCCGTCGGCCGCCGCAGGGGTCGAGCAGATGATCGGCCCCCGGTACGCGCAACAGGAAGTGTCCCGGAAAGTTGACGCCCACCAGGGGAATGTCCAGGCGTCGGGCCAGTTCCAGGGCAATCAGCCCCAATGCCAGAGGCTGCCCGCGCTTGCGCTTCAACACCTTGTCCAGCAGGGCGGCGGCGGGGCGCAGTGGCGTGTGGTCATCCTGGGCAAACCCCAGGTCGTTCATGCGCCGCAGCAGTGGTTGCCCCAGTTCATCCGGCGGCAGCATCGGCATGCTGAGGCTGACCAACTGTTGCAACACCTTGAAGTCCTGCAGGATGGCCAATGGATCGACTGCCGGGTCGTGCTCGGCCGCCATCCACAGCGCGGCTTCAAACAGCGCGGGCGGTGACCGTTCCAGGCAGGCGAAAAAGGCTTTGCGGGGATTCATTGGGTTCTCCGGCGGATGTCTCGTTTTAGCCTTGCTGTGCACTTTCGTCCAGTACCTTGAGAAGCGTCCTACCTGTTTATGTCGCAAACCCTTTAAAACCGGTGGCCTTATTCCTGCGCGCTTCAGCAGGCTTTCGCTGGCAGTCCTATACTTGGCGCCTACAAGAAGTGATTCGGGAGCTCGACGATGTTTGCGCTCATGCACAGCACCCGCCTTGAATCGCTGCACCTGAGCGTCGACCCGGCCACCGGGTTGAAGGCGGTCATTGCCATCCACAACAGCCGCCTGGGCCCCGCCCTCGGAGGTTGCCGCTACCTCTCTTACCCCGACGATGAAAGTGCCGTGGCGGATGCCGCGCGCCTGGCCCAAGGCATGAGCTACAAGGCTGCCCTGGCCGGTTTGCCGGTGGGTGGCGGCAACGCGGTGATCATCCGCCCCGCCCATGTCGAAAGCCGCGCCGCGCTGTTTGAAGCCTTTGGGCGCTGCATCGAGCAGCTTGATGGCCGCTACATCACCGCCATCGACAGCGGCACCTCCGTGGCCGACATGGATTGCATCGCCCAGCAGACCCGCTATGTCACCAGCACCACAGCGGCCGGCGACCCGTCGCCTCACGCCGCCATGGGGGTATTCGCCGGCATCCGCACCACCGCCATGGCCCGCCTGGGCAGCGATAATCTTGAAGGTTTGCGCGTGGCGATCCAGGGCCTGGGCAACGTCGGTTATGCCCTGGCCGAGCAACTGCACGCCGCCGGGGCCGAATTGCTGGTGAGCGACATCGACCACGGCAAGGTGCAACTGGCCATGGAACAACTGGGCGCGCACCCGATTGCCAACGAAGCCTTGCTCAGCACCCCGTGCGACATCCTTGCGCCCTGTGGCGTGGGCGCGGTGTTCAACCGCTACACGGTCGCGCAGTTGCGCTGCGCGGCGGTAGCCGGCTCTGCGAGTGCGCAACTGACCAACCTGCAAGTGGCCGATCAACTGGAAGGGCGTGGGATTCTTTACGCGCCGGACTACGTGATCAACTCCGGCGGCCTGATCTACGTCGCCCTCAAGCACGGTGGCGCAGAGCTGGAAACCATCACCGCGCACCTGTCGAACATCGGCACCCGCCTGACCGAAATCTTCGCCCACGCCCAGGCGGAAAAACGCTCACCCGCGCGGGTGGCGGATGAGCTGGCGGAGCGGTTGCTGTACCGCTGAAGCGGGTCAACGCTGATATTTTTCCCGGGCCAATTGGCCCACGCCCATACGATCAAGGATGTGCATCGGGCACAGGATCGTGACCCGCACGGTTCCCGGCAGGCGACTGATTTCGATGGAACCGTTGATGGTCGCGCGGTTGCGCACTTCGTCGATCGGCAGTCCGGTCACGACGGCGGCGCGTTCCAGTCCGTTTTCTGTCGCGACATTAAGATTTGTCCCACTGCCGATAAAGGTGATGGGGGCGTTCTCCTCGATCTCCACCTGGCCCCAGCGCTCGCCCAATGCCTTCACCCGCAGGCGTTGTTCCGCGTTCATCGGGCGCGCCATGGGCGGCAGGTCATCGAGGTTTTGCAGCAGGATCGGACCGTCCAGGCTCAGGCCTTTGATCAGGTGCACCGTCAGTTCGGTTTCTCCCGACACATCGGTGGCATGCCCGGCAATTTCGCCGTTGCCCTGCTGGGCATGCATATCACCCATGTACACCCCGGCGCCGGGGACTTTCACCGGGCAGATCAGGATGCAGCCCTCGCGCACCGAATTGGTGTCCATGTGGCCATCGGTTTTCGCGGCGTGCAGTTCTTCGTGGGTCATGCTGTAGCGATGGGGCGCGCCCACCAGGTACTGGCCGAAGTCGGCGCAGTTGTGGGAATCCGGCAGATCCCGTGAAGGCGTGGTGCCGATGTTGCCCAGGAACGGGCGCATATGCGCGGCCAGGCCGGGGATGTCGGCGCGCGCCAGGGACAGGATCGAATGCTGGGCCGATAGTTCGGGCAGCGCCGACAGGTCCGAGGCCTTGCCGGCCAGGCGGTCTGCCACGGCCTGGTTGACCGTCAAACTCACCTGATGCTCGGCATCCAGGACGATCACGTAGCCATTGCTGAAGCGGAATGCACTGACTTCGGCGCCGCAGGCATTGCAGCGGATAGCGTCTTCGCCAATGCCTTCGACATGGCTGGCGGGGTGCTCTTGCCCGCAGTTGGAGCAGAACTTCGCGACAAACGGGTCGCCGTGGTAGCGCCCCTCGACAAAACTCATGACCCCCGAGGACGTGGCCAGGGAGGTGACCCGCATGCGTGTGATCTTCAGCGCCACCGCGTCCCCAACTTCTGCCCCGGCGATGAACACCGGCTGGGTGACTTCATGGCCGCCCTCGAAGGCCGGGGTGATCATCGGGCCCCAGCAGCCGGGCGGGGTGCCGGTGATCAAGGTGCCCCCGTCGGCCAGCGGCCCGAGCATTTTCTGGCTGGGGCCGAGCAGGCCGTTGGTGTAGGACGTGACGCTGAGGCGGTCGACAGCTGGGAGGTTATTCATTTTATTTTCCTGGCCCTGGGTGATTGAATGTTCAACAGGCTTCATCACTTAACCGCCGGTGTGTATCTGTCGTGTGTCGCGCTGCCGCGATTGCCGGTCCGTGTGTATCTGAGGCGCATCCATACACACTCTGATACACCCGCAGTGGCGGACACGGGCAAATACAGATATCTCTGTTATCAAACCCATCAGAACGAGGTTGGCATGTCCAAACAAACAGCAGGGCGCTCCAGCGGGCGCATGATCACCTTCAAACGTCCGGATGGCGGGGACGTCAACGGCTACTTGGCCAGCCCGGCAGTACTCGAAGGCGCGCCGGCGATCGTGGTGATCCAGGAGTGGTGGGGCGTCAACGATCAGATCAAGGGCGTGGCCAACCGCTTGGCGGAGTGCGGTTACCGGGTGCTGGTGCCGGACCTTTATCGCGGCGCCTCCACGGTGGAAGAGGAAGAAGCTCACCACCTGATGGATGGTCTGGATTTTGGCGATGCGGTTTCCCAGGACATCAAGGGCGCTGTGCAGTACCTGCAGGCAGACTCGAAAAAAGTCGGCGTGACCGGTTACTGCATGGGCGGGGCGTTGACGTTGTTGGCGCTGAACGCAATTGCGGAAGTGGCTGCGGGCGTGGTGTGGTACGGCTTCCCGCCGCTGGAGTATCTGGATGCGTCGAAAATCAAGGCGCCGCTGATTGGGCACTGGGGCACGCAGGATGCCTTCTTCAACATTGACACCGTGGCTGAGCTGGAGTCAAAGCTGCACGCAGCGGGTGTGGACGCGACTTTCCATCGCTACCTGGCGCGCCATGCGTTTGCCAACGAGACGGCGATTGGTGATGGTCGGATTGCAGACACGCAATACGATGCCGCCTGGTCGCAACTGGCGTGGGACCGCACGTTGACGTTCTTCGGCAAGACCTTGTGGTAGGCATAAAACACGCTTTACCGGCCTACACATAACCCTGTGGTGAGGGCTTTCTATGGTGAAAGGGCTGGTCCTGTGGTGAGGGGACAAGCCCCCTCACCACAGGACCAGCCCCCTAACCACAATAAACCCCAGCTACAACAATCCCACGGACAAACGGCAACGCATCACTCAGCCTCTGGCTGCCCAATCTCCGCCAATGCACTCGCATTGTTCTTGAACGCCGCCGCAAACGCCGCGCGGTTCTTGGCCATGAAAATACCGGCATCTTCAGCCTGCTTCTCGCTCAAGCCTTCGACGTTTTTCAACAGCACTTCCATCAGGGACTCTGCCAGTTCAAGCATCTGGTCGTGTGCGTCGGCAAGTTTGCGATCCACGAATGTAGTCTCCAGGTCACGGGTACTGCGATACAGGGTTTCAACAGCCATTTTTCGGCCTCGTCATCGGTGCAGTATTGAAGGGAGTTGCCCTTGGTTCGGGTGTCGCCAAGCGTTCTCGCGACTACTGTATTTATATACAGCTAAAAGCATAAGCCAATCCATGGGCTTTGGGTAGTGGCTTTTTAATGTAGTTGGAATACGGGGGTTTGCAGCAAGAGAAATTTCTGACAACTTGCCGGGGTTGCGCCGGCTTCGTCCGTTCGCTTACCTTCCTCGGGCGCTGCAAATGCAGCGGACGGGCTTGGCGGCTCGGTAACGAAAGGCGTAACAACGTCCCAACAAGATTGCAGACGCTTCGTGGCGTTTGTATTCCTGTGTCATGACGGGTTGCGCATGGACCCTTCGGGGTGCCGGTTTTCTTCTTTCGTACCGGTCCGCCAACCTTGTGCAATCCGTCACCCAATCTGCTTGGCGGCAGATGGGGACGGTCCTTAATACGGAAGAGTCTGACCATGAAAAAGATTACCCCGAGTCCCCCTTACGATTCACACACTGACACCCGTCTTCAAGCCGCAGCCAACCGCGCGATTGATCACTATCTGCGCCCTGAAGCACCTGAACCACCTTCCGAGCCCTCCTCGATTCTTTTCAGCGTAACGCCCAATGCCGATACGGAAACGTTACTCGCCAACGCCAGCGAAACCTTGAACAGTGCCCGTGAAATGGCCAGCAGCCTGGCTTTTGAGCTTGAGGGCCCACAGCGAAGTTTGCTTCTGGCGATCCATCAACTGCTGGAAATGAGTGGTTTATTGGTCGATCAAGCGCTCGATCAGATCGCGCCAACCTGAACCGGTATTCCAAATAAGCGGAGGAGGCAGGCTAAGTACGCTCGTGCGAGGCCTGTTCCTTTCAGTTGTTGAGTCCAAACGGCGACTTTTTCTGTTACTCACTTCATCGCTTGACCCACGACAGTGAAAAGTCTAGCGACTAGACTCCTTTCTCATCGACAACGGAGGCCCCTATGAGTACTTCCTTTTTCCCTCGAGCTCCCCTGACCGAAACCGAGGAGCAAGCTGCCAGCTACGACCGCTGGTTTCGTGCCAAGGTGCAAGCCGCTTTGGATGACCCTAGTCCCGGCATCCCTCACGATCAGGTGATGTCCGAAATGCAGGCGCTGATCGAATCTAAACGCAAGAAAGGCGATGCTGATTGAATGGGCACCCGCTGCGCGGGCGCAACTCTGGAAAATTCTTGATTACATCAGCGATCGCAATCCCAATGCTGCTCTTGAGCTGAACCGAGCAATAGAAGCCTCAGTATTGGCCCTCTCCCGCAGACCTCATCTTTACCGAACAGGCCGTGTTGGCGGCACACGAGAAATGGTCGTGCATCCCAATTACCTGGTGGTTTACCAAGTCACCGACTCTGTTCGGGTACTGGCGGTTTTACACGCGCGACAGCAATACCCTTGAGCAGTTGATTGTTGGGATGAGGAGTGTTTTTTGTTCTCCTCTCCCTTCACACGTGCCTCATATCACCCCGCCACCATCTCACTCCCTGTTCCCTGGCCTTTTTTCTGCATGCAGAGAAACCGTCACGTCCAACCCGCATTATCCGGTCGAGCCGACCTAAGGAAGCATCATCGTGAAAATCAACTGGGCTGAAAACCTGCGCAAGACCGTGCACCAACTGGCCGAGTCCTTGGGAAATCTGTTCGTCGAGACCTTCCACTACCTGGCGCTGTTCGCCATTGGTGCGGTGACCGCCTATGCAGCGGTGATGGAGTTTCTGGGGATGCTGGAAACGGGGCACATCAAGATCGATGACATCTTGCTGCTGTTCATCTACCTGGAACTGGGGGCGATGGTCGGGATTTACTTCAAGACCAACCACATGCCGGTGCGCTTCCTGATCTACGTGGCGATCACCGCGCTGACCCGCCTGCTGATCTCCAACGTGTCCCACCACAACCCGCCCGACATCGGCATCATCTACCTGTGCGGTGGGATTCTGCTGTTGGCGTTCGCGATTCTGGTGGTGCGGTATGCGTCGTCGGCGTTTCCGTCGGTGAAGGTCGAAGGCCCGCGCCGCAAGGGCGAAGCGAGCCTTGAAACAGAGAAGGGCGAGCTTTAAAGCCCGGCACTCAGCGGCGGCCGGCTGACCGGCGGCCGCTGCAACACTTTGTGGCTGTCCCCGTCGGTCATCACCGCCAATATCTCAATCGCGCTGTGCCCCTGCTCAATCGCAATCCCGAACTGCACACTCTGCACCAGCCGTTTCAGGCGCTGCGGGTCGTTGCGTTGTTCGGCGCTGATCATGCGTTTGGCCACTACGCCGTCTTCGTCGGACAGGGTCAGCATGATGCTGCCGTCCAGCCGCTGGATGCTTAAATTGACCCGGTATTTCGGGGCGAAGGTGTCGGTGATGATCTGAAAAGGATTGTCCATGGTGCGTTACCGCCTGATAAGAACATGCAGTCATTGACGACCGGTGTCGGGATTAGTTCGCGTTTCCTGACCACCGGCCATTCTCTCGCTGAGGTTTTCACAAGGTCCGTTTTCCTCGAGTGCTGTACAGCAAGGGGCGTGCCGTACAAGCGTTCAGCATTGCCTTGAATTAACTGTGGGAGCTGGCTTGCCTGCGATTGCGGAGGATCAGCCGGCATTTATACCCACTGATCCACCGCCATCGCGGGCAAGCCCGGCTCCCACAGGGTGCGGCTTTCACTCAAGTCGTGGTGAGTGTGTCCTGTTTCAGGGCATGACCGAGAAAACGATCGCAGACAGCGCAATCAAGCCGATCAACACCACAAACACGTTGGACGCCTGGCCCGAGTACTGGCGTAAAGATGGCACTCGACGGATGGCGTACATCGGCATCAGGAACAACAGGCAGGCGATGATCGGCCCACCCATGGTTTCGATCATGCCCAGGATGCTCGGGTTGAACGTGGCCACGGCCCAGCAGGTGAGGACCATGAACAGTGCGGTGCAGCGCTCCAGCCACTTGGCCGACATGCTGCGGTTGCGCCCGCGCAGGGATTTGACGATCAGGCCCTGGAAGCCCTCGCTGGCGCCGATGTAGTGGCCCAGGAAGGATTTGGTGATGGCCACCAGCGCGATCAACGGTGCAGCGTAGGCAATCACCGGCGTCTGGAAATGGTTGGCCAGGTACGACAGGATCGAGATGTTCTGCGCCTTGGCTGCTGCCAGGTCAGCCGGCGACAGGGCTAGTACGCAGCTGAAGCAGAAGAACATCACTGTCAGCACCATCATGCTGTGGGCCATGGCCAGGATGCCGCTGCTTTTGCGCTCGGCCTGCGGGCCGTACACGCGTTTTTGATCGACGGCGAAGGCGGAGATGATCGGCGAGTGGTTGAAGGAAAACACCATCACCGGGATCGCCAGCCACAAGGTCTTGAAGAACACCGGCAGGGGCATGCCTTCGCTGGCGGAGGCGAAGAAGGCGCCGTTCCAGTTGGGGATCAGGCTTACCGCCAACAGCAGCAGGGCGGCGACGAACGGGTACACCAGCACGCTCATGGCCTTGACGATCACGCCCTGGCCGCAGCGCACGATGGCCATCAGGCCGAGGATCAGCACCAGCGACAAGATCGCCCGGGGCGGCGCTGCCATGTGCAGTTGGTGTTCCATAAAGCTGGTCAGGGTGTTGGTCAGCGCCACGCTGTACACCAGCAAAATCGGGAAAATCGCGAAGAAGTACAGCAAGGTGATCAGCTTGCCGGCGCCGATGCCGAAATGTTCTTCCACTACATCGGTGATGTCGCCGGATTTGCCCGACAACACAAAGCGCGTCAGCCCACGGTGGGCGAAGAAGGTCATCGGGAAGGCCAGCAACGCCAGCACGATCAACGGCCAGAAGCCGCCGACGCCGGCGTTGATCGGCAGGAACAAGGTGCCGGCACCGATGGCGGTGCCGTAGAGGCCCAGCATCCAGGTGGTGTCGTGTTTGTTCCAGCCGGTTGTCACGGTGGTCGTGGTCAGGTCTACAGCGGGATTTTCGGCAGCAGGTGTACGTACATCGGTCATCGTTATTGCCTCGTTATTATTTTTGCGCGGGCTCACGTTGGGACGGTCAGGGAATGCTCCTCAGCATTCCACCCAGCTAACGGCCAGGCCGCCCCGTGAAGTTTCTTTGTATTTGTCGTGCATGTCGGCGCCGGTGTCGCGCATGGTGCGGATCACCCGGTCCAGGGAGATGAAGTGTTTGCCGTCGCCGCGCAGGGCCATTTGCGTGGCGTTGATCGCCTTGACCGCCGCGATGGCGTTGCGCTCGATGCACGGCACCTGAACCAGCCCGCCGACCGGATCGCAGGTCAGGCCCAGGTTGTGTTCCAGGCCGATTTCGGCGGCGTTTTCCAGTTGCTCCGGGGACGCACCCAGCACGTCGGCCAGGCCCGCAGCAGCCATGGCGCAGGCGGAACCGACTTCGCCCTGGCAGCCGACTTCGGCGCCGGAGATCGAGGCGTTTTTCTTGCAGAGGATGCCGACGGCGGCGGCAGCCAGGAAGAAATTCACTACGTCATCGTCGGACGCGTCCGGGTTGAACTTCATGTAGTAGTGCAACACCGCCGGGATGATCCCCGCCGCGCCATTGGTGGGCGCGGTGACCATGCGCCCGCCGGCCGCGTTTTCTTCGTTGACGGCGAGGGCGAACAGGTTGACCCATTCCATGGCCGACAAGGTTGAAGTGATGACGTTGGGTTTGCCGATTTCCAACAGGCTGCGGTGCAATTTCGCCGCGCGCCGTGGCACATCCAGGCCGCCGGGCAGGATGCCTTCGTGGCGCAGGCCCTGTTCGACGCATTCACGCATCACCGACCAGATATGCAGCAGGCCGTTACGGATCTCGGCATCGCTGCGCCAGGCCCGCTCGTTGGCCATCATCAATTCGGAAACCCGCAGGCCGTGCTTGTTGCACAAGGCCAGCAGTTCAGCGGCGCTGGAGAAGTCGTAGGGCAATTGCACTTCGCTGGTAGGCGCAATGCCGGATTCAGCTTCCGCCGCTTCGATGATGAAACCGCCGCCCACCGAGTAGTACGTCTGTTCGCTCAACAGGCCGTTTTCGCCGTAGGCGTGCAGGGACATGGCGTTGGGGTGGTAGGGCAGGCTTTCGTCCAGCAGCAGGAGGTCGTGTTGCCAGTTGAAGGCAATCGAGTTGCGGCCAGCGAGCAGCAATTGGCTGGACTCGCGAAGTTGATGGATGCGTGGGCCGATGCTGGTGGGGTCGATGCTGTCTGGCCATTCGCCCATCAGCCCCATTACGCAGGCGCGGTCGGTGGCATGGCCGACGCCGGTGGCGGACAGCGAGCCGTACAAACGCACTTCGACGCGACGGGTTTCGTCGAGCAATTGCTGGTCGGTCAGCGCCTGGACGAAGGTCGCCGCCGCCCGCATCGGGCCGACGGTATGGGAGCTGGAAGGACCAATGCCCACCTTGAATAGATCGAAAACACTGATAGCCATGCTAAACCCTTACAAGCAATGGAGTAGGAATCGCTGCCATCTTTTGTAGGACAAGCGGAATTGGCGCGATACTGAGCCTCTGGATCGGCACTGACCAACGAATTATCCTAAGACACCCTTTAGCAGGACTAAACCCTATGGCTCGCCCGCTTCATGGCCAGACTTACGTCTGGTTGCACGTTTTTTCCTGCGCCGCGCGGCATTTGTCGTTCACCCGCTGCGCCGAAGAACTGCACATCACCCCGGGCGCGGTCAGCCAGCAAATCCGCCAGTTGGAAGAGCGTTTGGGCTTCCGGCTGTTCCACCGACGCGCACGCGGGGTTGAGCTGAGTGCAGAGGGCCAGCGGCTGGCGATCACCGTGGGCGAGGCGTATGGCAGCATCGATGCCGAGTTGCAGCGGCTGGATGCGGGGATGATCAGCGGTACGTTGCGCCTACGCTCGATTCCGTCGTTTCTCGGCAAATGGCTGACCCCGCGCCTGCCGCGTTTGCAGCAGCGCTTCCCGGATATTCAACTGCGCATGGTGGCCGAAGACAGCAGCATCGCCCTGCACGAGGGCGACTTCGACCTGGCCATCGACCTGAACGACGGCAGCTACCCCGGGTTGTTATCCACAGCCCTGCTGGACGAGCAGATCTTCCCGGTGTGCGCACCCAGCCTGCTGCGCGGGAGACCGCCGCTGCATGGCCCCGCTGACCTGGTGCATTTCCCGCTGTTGCACGACATTACCGCCTGGCGTGGGAGTTATGAGTACGCAGAGTGGGAGTTTTACCTGAATGCCATCGGCTACGACGCTGCCGACGTGCGGCGCGGGCATACCTTCAACCGTAACCACCTGACCATCGAAGCGGCGATTGCCGGCATGGGCGTGGCGATTGCCCGGCGCACCTTGCTCAATGATGAACTGGAGCGTGGCACGTTGATCGTGCCGTTCGGCCTGGCGGTGCCCAATCACAAACGTTACGTGCTGCTGTATGCGCCTGGCGCGCTGAGCCATCCGGGCGTGCGGGCGGTGCATGACTGGCTGGTGGAGGAAGCCGGGATTTTTCGCGGATTGCACCCGTTGGGAGAGGGGCAATTGTAAGGAAGTTGGCGGTAAGAAGATGTAACCAACTCCCCACCCTAACAGCGTTTTTGGTTGTAGTCAGGGTTAATTTGTAATGTGGGATTTATCTTTGCAAAGGGCTTGAAATGTTCCTCTGTCTGCTCAATTGTGTAATCAGGAGGTCATGGTTTTCACCCATCCGGTGAAGCAGGAATGGCCTTCCGCGAGCTAGCTGAAATAAGGGAAAACTATGCAAATCCAAGTCAATAGCGATAACCATATTGAAAGCAGCATCCGACTGGAGGAGTGGGTACGTACCACCATTGAGAGCACGCTCGAACGTTATGAAGAAGATCTGACCCGCGTCGAGGTTTATCTGCGGGACGAAAACGGTGACAAGCCCGGTCCACATGATCTGAGTTGCCGACTGGAAGCACGGCCAAAAGGCCATCAACCGATTTCGGTCCTCCATAAAGCCGATACGCTGGAACAGGCGATCGATGGTGCGGCCACCAAGCTGGAGCATGCGCTGGAGCATCTGTACGGCAAACTGCGCGGCAAACCACGCGCCGCGGGTCAAAGCCTGCCCAACACCAAGGCCGACGAGGCCGAGCTTGAAGAGGAATTCCTGGAAAACGAACAGGCTGCGCTTAACGGCTAATAGCTGATACTTTTTCAACCCCACTGAAAACGGGCCTGCAGATGCAGGCCCGTTTTTTATGCGCAAAAGGTCAGTGCGGGCTGTGCCGGAAAAAGCTGCGGCTCAAGACCGCCAGTGCGCACGCGCCAAGACCGGCGTACACCATGGCCCAGCCGGCACCGTTGCGCAGCGCGGCCTGGGCGATCACCTGGCCCTGGGGCAACACCTCCAGCTTGCCGGCAGCGATGTCCTGGCTGAGGGTGGCCAGTTGTGCGGTGTCGGGCAATGCGCCAGCCAGGTAATGTGCGATCCCGAGGATCAACACCAATCCCATCAACGCGATATTGAGCGCCAGGGTGATCAGCCGTGCACTGAAGTCGATGCCCGAGGCCATGCCCGCGCGGTCGGACGACACCGAGCCGGTGGTGGTATTGGTGGTGGGCGAGTTGGTCAGCGCCAAGCCGCTGCCAGCAATCCCACAGGCGATCAGGATCAATACCACACTGGGCTGGTCGCTATGGTTGATCGCGGCCATGGCCATAAACCCCACGCCCATCAAGCCCAGGCCCAACGGGATGATGCGTTCGGCGCCGTAGCGCAGGGCCAGGCGTTCGGCCAGCGGCGGTACCACCAGCGTGGGCAGGGTGTAGGCGAGCAGGGCGAGGCCGGTGAGCATCGTGTCGTAACCCAGGCCGGCCTGGAAATACAGCGGCAGGTAGATCATGAAGGGCCAGAAGCTGAAGTTCATGCCGATCGAGCCCATCAGCGCGCCGTTGAAGCGCGGGATGCGAAACACCGAGAAGTCGAACATCGGGTGAGGGCTGCGCCGCTCAATCACCACGAACAACAGCAAGCCGGCCACCGACAGTCCGGCCCAGCCGAGCATGGCCGGGGTGGCAAAGCCGCTCGCGGTGCCCTGGGTGATGAAATAAACCAGGGCAAACACCGCCAGGGTCAGGGTGGTCATGCCGGCGATGTCGAGGCGATGGGCCGCCGGGTCACGGGATTCCTGCACGCTGATGCGCAGCAAGGCCAGGGTGACCAATGTGAGCGGCACATGCACCAGGAACACCCAGCGCCAATCCGCGACGGCCAGAATCAACGCGCCCACCATCGGCCCGAAACCCAAGCCCACACCCGCGATCACGCCCCACACCGCAAAGGCCCGTGCCCGCGCCGCCGGCTCGCTGAACTGGTGTGACAGGATCGCGAACTGGCAGATCATCATGGCCCCGGCACCCACGCCCTGGACAAAGCGCGCCGCAATCAGCGTGGAGGCGTCGTTGGCCAGCCCGCAGGCCAGCGACGCCAGCCCGAATACCCACAGGCACAGCACCAGCATGCGCCGCCGGCCGAAACGATCGGCCAAGGTGCCCGCCGCCATCAGCACGCTGGTGCAGGCCAGGGTGTAGGCGTTCATGATCCATTGGGCGTCCTGGAAGCCGGTGCCCAATTGCTGTTCAAGGGTGGGCAGGATGACCGGCACGCTGGAAATCTCCAGCCCGAACATCAGCGCCACCAGGCACACGGCGGTGAGCGCGAGGCCGTCCCTGGCGGTACGCGGCGGGCTGATGGCGGATACAACGGCGTCGGATGGCATGGCCTCTTCCTTTCGATGGGGGAAGGTGTCATTTTTGCGGGAATAGGATTCTTTATTGGCGATACTTCTTCCTGTAATAAGGGAATTAAGGGCGACAAACGACCATGGCTACCCCGCGTTTTGATGGTGTTGAACTGTTTTTGCAGATCGTCGAGAGCGGCAATCTGACGGAGGCCGCCGAACGGCTGAACCTCACGCGCTCGGCGGTGGGCAAGGGCCTGGCTCGCCTGGAGGCGCGGCTGGGCACGTCGCTGTTGCAACGCTCCACCCGGCGCCAGCGTTTGACCGAAGACGGGCAGGCCTATTACGAACATTGCCTGCGCGCGCTGGCCGAGCTGGAAGCCGCCGAATCCGTGCTGGAAAGTGGCCGCCAGCAACCCCGTGGACGGTTACGGGCGAGCTTGCCTTTGGCGTTCGGTCACCACTATGCGGCGCCGGCGTTGTGGGGGCTGATGGACCGTTTTCCGCAACTGGAGATCGAGATTTCCTTCTCCGACCGGTTGATCGACCTGGCCCAGGAAGGCTTCGACCTGGCGGTACGCATCGGCGCGTTGCCCGACACCGACCGCCTGAGCGCCCGCCGCCTGGGCGAACAGGCGATTGCCCTGGCGGCGTCACCCGCGTACTTGCAGCGCACACCCCGAATCGACTCCATCGAGGACCTGGCCGGGCACCGGGGCATTGCCTATCGCAGCAATGCCTCGCACCGGGAGCGGGTGGCCTCGCCGTTGATCCTCGATGACCTGCAGGCCGTGGCCGATGCCGCCATTGCCGGGATCGGCCTGGCCTGGTTGCCCAGTTGGCTGATCGCCCACTACGTGTTGCGCGGGCAACTGCAGGCGGTACTGCCGGGCCACCGCGAGCAGCCGATGCCGATCCATGTCATCTGGCCCACGGCGACGCACATGCCGGCCAAGACCCGCTGTGCCATCGACGCGTTGGTGGCCGGCACACCGTCGTGCCTGGCGGGCAGTTGATCAGAACGCGATGGACGTCTGCACATACAGCGTGCGCGGCTCACCGACGTATTTGCCCTTGTTGTTGTCGTCAAACGAACGGGTGTAGTACTGCTTGTTGAAGATGTTTTTCACACCCACCGCCACGTTCAAGTCCGACAGCTGCGGGCCAAAGTCGTACGCCGCGCGGCTGCTGAACAGCATGTAGCCAGGGATGCGTCCGGTGCTGCCATCGGCACTTTCCGCTTCAGTGTTGGCGTTGTCGGCGAACTGGCTGCTCTGGTAGCTGCTGTCCACATTCAACTTCCAGCGACCTTCGGTGTAACCCACCCCCAGGGTGCCTTTGTGCTTGGAAGAGAAGGGCACGCGGTTGCCTTTGTTCGGGCCGTCTTCGCGGATGGTGGCGTCGACGTAGGCGTAGGTGGCGTACACATCAAAACCGGCGAGCGCGGGGCTCAAGCCGTCGAGGGCATAGTTGATGCTGGACTCGATGCCCTGGTGACGGGTCTCGCCACGGGCGATCACGGTGTCGTTGGTCTGGTTGCTGTCGTACTGGTTGTCGAAGTTGATCAGGAACGCGCCGATTTCCGCGCGCAAGGTGCCGTTGTCATAGCGCGTGCCGAGTTCCCAGGTACGGGCCTTTTCAGGCTTCACTTCGCCGCTGGTCACGCGATTGGGCATCTGGCTGTACTGCACGCTGCCGAACGAACCTTCGGTATTGGCGTAGAGGTTCCAGTCATCGGTCAGGTGATAGAGCACGTTCAACGCCGGCAGGGCGGTGTTGTAGTCACCCTTGTATTTGACGTTGCTGAGGTTGTTGGTTTGCTGGGACTCGATCATCTCGTAGCGGATGCCCGGGGTGATGGTCCACTTGCCGATATCAATCCGGTCGTCGACGAAGAATGCGTTGGCTTCGGTGCTGCCCCGGGTGTCGCGGTCGTTGCGGCTGTCGGTGGTGGGCAGTTGCTGGTTGGCGGCAATCGGCGTGCGGTAGCGCAGTTCGTGGCCGGCTTCGTTGATGTAGCGGTAGCCCACGCCCACTTCGTGGCTGGTTGGGCCGAGGTCGAAGCCTTGGGCAAAGCGGGTTTCGAGGCCGCGTACCCAATACTCGCGGGGCGACAGGGAGAGGAAGCTGCCCTGGTCCAGGTAACCACTGCGCAGGGTGGTGGTGAAGAAGCTGTTGACGGTGAATTCCCGGCGGTCTTCCTGGTAGCGATAGCCCGCGTTGAACATCGTGCGGCGGCCCCAGAACTGGTCGTAGGGGCGGGTGGACTGATACGGGTCGGCCTTGTAGGCCGCGGTGCTCAAACCACCGGGCATATCGGCCTTGCCTTCGTAGTACTGCGCCATGGCGTTGAAGCTGTTGGCGTCGTCCAGCTGGTATTTGCCCTTGAGGATCAGGTCGTCGATGCGGGTGTCGCTGTTTTCGCGCCAGTCACCGCCACGGGTGCCGGAATACAGGATCGCGCCGCCCAGGCCGTTGTCTGCCGTGCCGCCGGCCAGCAGGTTGCCGGTGGTTTTGAAGCCGTCGTGGCTGGAAGACGGGCTGGTTTCGGTCTGCAGGCCACCTTTCACCGTCGGCGCATCGGGAATCGCGCGGGTGACGAAGTTGACGATGCCGCCGACGTTCTGTGGGCCATAACGCACGGCGCCGCCGCCGCGCACCACGTCCACCGCGTCCATGTTGCCCATGCTGATGGGCGCGAACGACAACTGTGGCTGGCCATACGGCGCGAACGGCACCGGGATGCCGTCCATCAAGACCGTGGAGCGCGAGGCCAGGCGAGGATTGAGCCCGCGAATGCCGAAGTTCAGCGCCATGTCGTGGCTGCCGGTGCCGTTGTTTTCCGGGGCGTTGACCCCGGGAATGCGGTTGAGCACGTCGCGGGCCTGGGTGGCGCCCTGGCGTTCGAATTCTTCGCGGCGGATCACGTCCCGTGCGCCCGGGTGTTCGAAGACGTTGGTTTGCGCCGCATCTCCCAGCCAGTCACCCACCACGTTGGAGGTGCCCAGCTCAAGGGTGGCCGGGGCATTGGCCGGTTGCAGACTGAAGGCATTGTTGCCCTCGGCGCGGGCTTGCAGGCCGGTGCCTTTGAGCAAGGCATTCAAGCCTTCCTCGGCGGTGTAGTTGCCCGACAGGCCGTGGCTTTGCACACCGGCCGTCACCTGCGAGCCAAACGAAATCAGTACGCCGGCTTCCCGGCCAAATTGATTCAATGCCGCTTCCAGCGACGTGGGGGCGATGCGGTAGGGCTTGGCATCAGCCGCCATCACGTAGGGCACGGCGCTGAAACTGAGGCTGGCCCCCAGCAACAAGTGGCGCAGGGTGCGGGCGAGGGGCGTCAGGCGGGTCGGTTGCTGGGGCATGAAGTGCGGTCCTGAGAAGGAAGGGTCAAGGGGGCTTTCCTTCTCTGTCACGCGAGGGCTGGAAAACGGCTCACGGGTTTTGAAAATAATTCAGGCACGGGCTTCGACGGTCACCCAGTAGCGGGTAAACCGCCGGACCTTGACCGGCAGGCTGACCTGCAGCAGGTCCAGAATCCGCTCGCTGTCGTCCAGCGGGTAACTGCCGGAGATCAGCAGGTTGGCCACTTTCGGGTCGCAGTTGAGCTGGCCCCGGCGATAACGGCTCAGTTCGGCGAGGAAATCTTCCAGGCGCATGTGGGCCGCCACCAGCATGCCATCGGCCCAGGCCCCGCTGCCGGCATCGGTGGGGCGGGCGGTGTCCCAGCCTTTGCGGGTGAAATTGACCTGATGGGCTTTTTCCACCGACAGCGGCAAACCGCTATAGGTGTTGGGCATCACGTCAACGTGCCCATCAAACACCGCCAGCTGCGTGTGATCGTTGAACTGCCGCACGTTCAGCCGCGCGGCCTGGGCGCTGAGCAAGCCCTGGGTCGTAATCACCCGCAGTGGGGTGTTGCCGGGTTTGGCGGTCAGCAGGATTTCGCCTTCGAGCAAGCGGATCAAGCGTTGCTGGCCATCAAAGTGCACATCCACCGCGCTGCCGGTGTTGAGCTGCAACTGGCTGCCATCTACCAATTGGAACTTGCGCCGCTGGCCGATGGGGCTGCGGTAATCGGCGCTCAACGGCGGCAGGATATGTTGCTGGCGCAGGCCCCAGGCCGCTGCCGAGCCGGCGCCGAGGATCAGCAACAGTTTCAGCGCCTGACGGCGGCTGCCGGATTTCGGCGCATTCAACGCGGCGTGAGCCAGGGGCGAGGGCATCCCGCGCAACCGCTGGTTCACCCGCTGGATTTGCTCCCAGGCCCGCTGATGTTCGCTGTGGGCGTCCAGCCATTGTTGCCAGGCTGCCTGTTTGCGCGGGTTGAGCGGGCCCTGCTGCATTTCCATCAGCCAGTGCACCGCTTGTTCGGCGACGTGGGTAGAGAAGCTCATAAGGCGAAGTAGCAGCGCATGGCCGCTTTATTCAGGTGGCGCTTGACCGTGGCGATGGAGATCCCCAGTTCCGCGCCGATTTGCGCGTAGGTCAGGCCGTCGAGCTGGGACAGCAGGAACGCGCGTTTAACCAAGGGCGCCAGGCCATCCAGCAGTTGGTCCAGCTCCATCAGGGTTTGCAGGATGATTGCCCGCTCTTCCTCCGACGGCGCCACGTGCTCGGGCATTTGCGCCAGGGCGTCGAGGTAGGCGCGCTCCAGGTCCTGGCGGCGGTAATGGTTGAACAGCACGCGCTTGGCGATGGTGGTGAGGAAGGCGCGGGGTTCGATCAGCGTCGGGGCGTCCCGTGCAGTGAGCACGCGAATAAAGGTGTCCTGGGCCAGGTCGGCAGCGCTTTCCGGACAGCCGAGCTTGCGTCGCAACCAGCCAGTGAGCCAGTGGTGATGGTCGTGGTACAGGACTTCGACGGTGTTGGACGGCTGCAACGCGAACACTCCGGCAGCATGCGCATGCTTTAGAGAACAAGAATTGTTCGCATTGTAGGGCGAGTAGGACGGTTCGGCAATTGCCAGGGATGCGTTCTCTTTTGCTTATGAGAATATTTATCATTAATATTGCGCACTGACGAACCTGGTGCCCTGTGCATGAAACGCAAAACCTCACTTCCCGTGTCCTACCGTCTGGCCGTGACTTCTCGCGTGCTGGCAGCGGTGGTCGGCGGTTACCTGCTGGCCTCGCTGGCCAGCGTGTGCATGACGTTGTGGCTGCCCACCGGCCGCGCCGATGCAGTGATCAGTGGCATGCTCAGTTCGTTTGTCTTCTATCTGTTGGCGGTGATCTGGTGTTTTGCCTGCCGTACCGCCTGGCGTGCCTGGTTCGGCGTGTTGCTGCCCAGCGCTATCCTGGCCACATTCGCCGGGTTGACGTATTGGATGGCGCGCACATGAAAGAGGGCTTTCGCCAGGCCATGGCCTGGTTGCACACCTGGGCCGGGCTGATTTTTGGCTGGCTGCTGTTTGCGATTTTTCTGACGGGCACCTTGTCGTATTTCAAAGACGAAATTACCCATTGGATGCAGCCCGAAGTGCAGGCGCATCCCGTCGACGACGCCCGTAGCCTGGCCGCCGCCCAAACGTATTTGCAGCAACAGGCGCCCAACGCCGCGCGCTGGTTTATTACCTTGCCGAGCAGCCGTGAGCCGGGTTTGTCGGTGATGTGGCAAGACAAGGTCGACCCAGGCAAGCGCGGCAACTTCGTCGAAAAACTCCTCGATCCCGTCAGCGGCCAGCAGGTCCAGGCCCGGGAAACCAGGGGTGGCGAATTCTTCTACCGCTTCCACTTCCAGTTGCAAATGCCGTATCCGTGGGGTCGCTGGCTGTCGACTATTGCGGCGATGGTGATGTTGGTGGCGTTGATCACCGGGATCATCACCCACAAGAAAATCTTCAAGGACTTCTTCACCTTTCGCCCGCGCAAGGGCCAGCGCTCCTGGCTCGACGGCCACAACGCCGTGGGTGTGCTGGTGCTGCCATTCCACTTGATGATCACCTACAGCAGCCTGGTGATTTTCATGAGCATGGTGATGCCGGCGAGCATCCTCGCTTCTTACGGCAACGACACCCGGGCGTTCTTCAATGATGTGTTCCCGGCCACCGACAATGCGCCGGCCCTTGGCCAGCCGGGGCAGTTGTTGCCGTTGGGCCCGATGTACGAACAGGCGCGCGAGCAGTGGGCCGGCGGCCATGTCGGACGGCTGGTGGTGAATAACCCAAGCGACGTGAATGCCTCGGTCAATGTGTTCCGCGCCGGGTCGGATCGCGTGGTGCACGACTTTGGCAGCACCGTCTCATTCAACGGCACCACCGGCGAGCTGTTGCGGGTCAGCGGCGAGCAGTCGTTGCCGGCGGCGATCGGCGGCAGCTTCTACGGCTTGCACATGGGCCATTTCGCTGGCCCGGTATTGCGCTGGTTGTATTTCATCTGCGGCCTGGCGGGCACGGCGATGATCGGCACCGGGCTGGTGATGTGGCTGGGCAAGCGTCAGCTCAAACACACCAAAACCGGGGTGATGCCGTTTGAACTGCGGCTGGTGGACGTGCTGAACATCGCCAGCATGTCGGGCTTGATGATCGCCATCGCGGTGTTTTTCTGGGCCAATCGTCTGTTGCCGGCAAGCTTTGTCGGGCGCTCGGACTGGGAAGTAAACGCGTTCTTTATTGCCTGGGGCTTGAGCGTTTTGCACGCCATTGTCCGCCAGGGGCGCCGCGGTTGGGTCGAGCAATTGAGCGTGGGCGCGATGTTGTTTATCGGTGTGCCGGTGCTCAACGCATTGACCACATCGCAGCACTTGGGTGTGTCGCTGGCCAACGGCGACTGGGCCATGGCCGGTTTCGACCTGACGTGCCTGGGCAGCGGCGTGTTCCTCGCCTGGGCTGCCTGGAAAATGCAGCACCGCCGCATCGCCCAACCCAAGGCCGAACGCGCCCGGCCGTTGACCCTCAAGGGCGAGGTGAACTGAATGCTGTTGGCGCTGCTGCTGTGTTACGCAGGGTTTACCGCGTTGTGCCTGTCCATGGACCGCCACCATGGCGAACTGCTGCACAGTAAACCCTCGCCCCGTCGGCGCCTGGTTTTGCGCGTGGGCGGGTGGCTGCTGCTGATCGTGTCGATCTGGCCGGCGGTGCGCGCGACTGGCTGGAGCCAGGGTTTGGTGGAGTGGTGCGCGGTACTGATGCTCAGCGGGTTGCTGCTGGTGTTGCTGTTGCCGTATCGGCCAAGGCTGGCCTTGATTCTGGCGGGCGTCGGCCTGCTGGCCAGCCCGGTTGCGGCCTTCGCCACCCTTTGAGTTCATCCTTGATGATCACCACGCCACCCGAACCCAACGAACAGCACGCAGACGCGGCAGGCGGGCGGGCGCATTTTCTGCAGGTGTTCCTGTCCCAGCGTTCGCAGATGGAAGCCTTGGTCAGCCGTCGTGTGGGTTGCCGTGCGACGGCGGCGGACCTGGTGCAGGATTTGTTCCTGCGTTTCTGGCGCCGGCCGCTGGTGCAGGTCGAGGAACTCAGCACCTACCTGCTGCGTTGCGCGGGCAATATCGCCATCGACCACCTGCGCAGCGAAGGCGCCCGGGTGCGCAGCAGTGAAGGCTGGCTGCCCGAGCAGCAAGACAACCAGGGTTCCGAACCCCAGGCCGCGCTGGAAGCGGGCAATGACTTGCGCCATGTCGAAGCGGCCTTGCGCAGCCTGCCGGAACGTACCCGGCAGATTTTCCTGCTCAACCGCATCCATGGCCGCAAGTACGCGGAAATCGCCAAGGCCATGGGGCTGTCCCAAAGTGCCGTGGAAAAACATATGATGCGTGCCCTCGAAGCCTGCAAGGCCAGCCTTCGCGAACCATCGCCAAGGAAAGCACCGTGAATTCCACTGCCAGCGTCACCCCGACGCCCGACCAGGAACAGGCCGCACTGGCGTGGCTGAGTCTGTTGCACGACCAGCCCAGCAGCGGCGACCAGGCCACCTTCAGCCGTTGGCTGCGGGCCGACCCGGCGCATGTGGAGGCCTACGCCCAGGCCCAGGTGCTGTGGGAATTGAGTGAAGTGCCGGCGAGAAAGTTGGCCGGTGAGGACGCCTTGGCGTTGCAGGGCTACTTGAACGCGATGAACACCTCGAAGCGCTCCGGTGTGCGGCGCTGGTCCGGCGCGCTGGCGATGGCCGCCTGCCTGCTTGTGATGCTCTCGATGGGGGCCGGGTGGCAGCCGTCGCGCTGGGTTGATGACTTCGGTGCCGATTACGTCACCGCGCCGGGGGAGGTGAAGACCGTCACCCTGGCCGACCAAAGCCAGGTTACTCTGGACGCGGACAGCGCCATCGCCGTGGATTTCAAGCATGGCGAGCGCCATGTCCAGCTGCGCCGTGGCGCCGGCTTTTTCAGCGTGACCCACACCGGCGAGTCCTTTGTGGTCGAGGCCGGCAGTGGCGAAGCGCGGGTGCTGGGCACGCAATTCGAAGTGCGCCTGCAGCCGGCGGGCGCCCAGGTGACGGTGTTGTCCGGGCGGGTCGGCGTGACGCCGTCCAAAGATGGCCAGCAACAGATTCTGACGGCCGGCCAGCAAGTGGCCTACGCCGATGGTGTCGCCGATGAGCTGCACGCGGTCGACAGCGAATCGCGACTGGCCTGGCGTGACGGTTGGCTCAATTATTACAAGGCGCCCCTGGCCGATGTGGTGCAAGACCTCGGTCGTTACTACCCCGGGCGTATTCTCCTGCTCAATGACGACCTCGCCGCCCGGCGTGTCAGCGGCAGTTTCCCGAGCAAGGACCCCCAGGCGGTGCTCAATGCCCTGCAGGCGGTGTTGGGGTTCGAACAACATTCGCTGCTCGGTCGGATGATCGTATTGCGCTAGATACAGAGCGCTACGCTGCAATGGCGTAGCGCTGTCATTACTTGCACCGATTTCCCTTGAAAATCCCCCTGCCTTGGCACATCCGTGTTTGCGGACCTTTCATTTAACCTTCATCGCAATCGCCAAAACCTGTAACCAAATCGTTACGTGATGCACGGATGATCCTCGGATTCCTGAGCAGGTGGTCAGGAAGATTGGCGGCGCTGTTCACCCGGCCGAAATCGCCAATACCTCCCCCATAACAACAGATAGATGCATGTAAGGGATCTACTCGTGACCTACAACAAACTCTATGCCCTGCTTTTAGCATCGGGCCTGGGCGGCTTTGCGCCGCTGGTTTTGGCAGACGACTCCCAGGACGTCGGTTCGGTGCACGTCGCCGGCGAACGTACCCTGGGTACCGGCCACATGATTCAGGAAGAAAGTGCCAAGGCCCGGTCCACCGTGACCAAGGAAGCCATGGACGAAATGTCCCCGACGGCCAACGCCATCGACAAGCTCAAGTACACGCCGGGCATCAACGTTTCCAACGATGACGCCAGCGGCATGAGCGGCACCAGCTTCACCATGCGCGGCATGAACTCCGACCAGGTCGGGGTTTCCATGGACGGCGTACCGATCAACGACTCCGGCAGTTATGGCGTGTACGCCAACCAGTTGGGCGACCCGGAAAACGTCGGCGAAGTGTTTGTCACCCAGGGTTCCTCCGAAGCGGACGGCCCGCACATCGGTTCCAGCGGCGGCAACATCGGCATGGTCACGATCCGGCCGACCAAAGAGCCAGGGTTATTCGTCAAGCAGTCCATGGGCTCGAACAACCTGACAAAGTCCTTCGCCCGCATCAACACCGGCGACCTGGGCGGCTTCAAGACCTGGGTGTCGGCCTCTCACACCGAGGGCGACAAGTGGCGCGGCAAGGGCACCCTGCGCGGCGACAAGGTGGAGTGGAGCACGCTGTTCGAAGACGACAACGGCAACACCAGCAACTTCACCATGAAGTACAACACCCAGGAAAACTACAACTACAACACCCTGAGCAAGAGCCAGTTCCAGCAACAGGGTCGCCGTCTGGATTACGCGGAAACGCCGGTCTACAAGAACGGCTTGCTGTCGTCCTCCTACAAGCTCAACCGCAACCCGTTCGAAAGTGTCATGACCACCTTCACCCAGCGTTGGCGCCTGCGTGATGACCTGGCCCTGACGGTTGCGCCTTACTACTACTGGGGCAACGGCGGCAGCTTCAGCGGCCAGACCGCGACCAACCTGGGGCCGAAGTCCGACAAGGCCGGCAACTACGACCTGAGCAACCTCAAGTCGGCCAACTACTATCGCCCCTCGTGGACCGAGACCTGGCGCCCTGGCGTCACCGTCAAAATGAAATGGGACATCAACGAGGAGCACAGCCTGGACTACGGCTACTGGTACGAGCGCGCTCGCCAGCGCCAGACCCAGCCGTATATCGGGATCAACAGCGAGGGGGCACCGGACGACGTCTGGGGCGATTACAACAGCGGCGGCCAGGTGGTCGACAAGAACGGCAAGACTGTCCAGGGTCGTCATCAATACACCGTCACCCCGGCCCAGAAACTGTGGGTGCAGGACAGCTGGCAAGCCACGCCAGACCTGAGCTTTGTCGGCGGCCTGGCGTACCAGTACGTCGAGCGTGACGGCGACAACCTCGGCAGCCTGTACGACAAGCCGGAAAAACGTAACGCCCGCTACCATCAGTTCCTGCCTAACTTCAGTGCCAAGTACCAGGTCGACGAGAGCAACCAGGCGTTCTACAACGTCACCCGCAACATGCGTACCCCGCAGAACTACGTGCTGTACAACAAGGGTGACTCCCTCAACCTCAACCCCGAGTTGAGCTGGAACCAGGAGCTGGGCTGGCGCTACACCGAAGAGAAAATGGCCCTGAGCGCCACCCTGTTCTACATCACCTTCAAGGACCGTCAGCTGTCGACCACCGACTTGAACGGTGACTACGTGATGGCCAACGTGGGTGACGTGACCAACAAAGGCCTGGAGCTGGAGTGGAGCGGCCTGCTGCCGTACAACTTCAACTATTACGCGTCGTACACCTACACCAAGTCCGAGCAGCAAGACGACTTTGTCAGCAAGAACGTACTGTTGCCGACCAAGGGCAACCAGTTGGCCAACGTCCCGGAGAACATGTTGAACCTGGTATTCGGGTATGACGACAAGCGCTACTACGGCAACATTGCCGGCAAGTACGTCGGTGCGTTCTACGGCGACTTGACCAACAACGAGAAAATCTCCGGGCGCACGGTGTTTGACCTCAACGCCGGTATTTACCTGCCGGTGGACAAAAAGGTCTTCAAATCGGCCGCGCTGCGGTTCTCGATGCTCAACGTGTTCGACAAGGAATACCTGAGCTCGGCGCGTACCGTGTCGTTCAACTCGGCGCCGGTGAATGGCCTGGCGGCCAGTTCGGCGTACTACAACGTGGGCGAAGAGCGTACGGCGATGGTTTCCCTGGAGGCCAATTTCTAAGCCCCACACCTTCCTGGGTGGGAATGGGCTTTTGTGGGAGCCGGGCTTGCCCGCGATGCAGGCGCCTCGATCAGTCAGTTGCACTGGGGTGATGCTATCGCAGGCAAGCCAGCTCCCACACAAGCCTGTTCCCACACTGGGTGGGGCTGGATTACTTCAAGGCCGCCATGATCGCTTCCGGGTTGTAGTCCCGAATCAGCGTGCCGTTCACGTCCACAAACGGAATCCCGCCACCCCCCAACGCCTCGTACGCCTTGCGCGCCTGGGCGTCCTTCTCGATATCAAACGCCTGGTAGGGAATCCCTTTGGAATCCAGAAAGCGCCGGATCTGTTTGCAGTAGCCGCACCACTCGGTGGAATACAGCACCACGCGCGCCGCTGCGCGTGTCTGCTCCGGCACTACCTGCGAGGGGTTGAACAGCCGCTCGATCTTGCCCCAGTTCTGGAAAACCACCACAACCAGCAATACCAGCAGGACTTTCTTCAGAACCCCGCCCAGCATCAGTTGCGACGCTTGAGCTGGTCGGTCAACTGGGTCGGCAGGCCCTTGATGATCAAGGTGCCGGCGGCTTCGTCGTATTCGATCTTGTCGCCCAGCAGGTGCGCTTCAAAGCTGATGGACAGGCCTTCGGCGCGCCCGGTGAAGCGGCGGAACTGGTTCAGGGTGCGTTTATCCGCCGGGATTTCCGGCGACAGGCCGTAATCCTTGTTGCGGATGTGGTCGTAGAAGGCTTTTGGCCGCTCTTCGTCGATCAGCCCCGACAGCTCTTCCAGGCCCATTGGCTCGCCGAGCTTAGCCTGGCTGCTGGCGTAGTCCACCAGGGTCTTGGTTTTTTCGCGGGCGGACTCGTCCGGCAGGTCTTCGCTTTCCACAAAGTCGCTGAAGGCCTTGAGCAGGGTGCGGGTCTCGCCCGGGCCGTCGACGCCTTCCTGGCAGCCGATAAAGTCACGGAAGTACTCCGAGACCTTCTTGCCGTTCTTGCCCTTGATAAACGAGATGTACTGCTTGGACTGCTTGTTGTTCTGCCACTCGGAGACGTTTATCCGCGCGGCGAGGTGCAACTGGCCCAGGTCCAGGTGGCGCGACGGGGTCACGTCCAGTTGGTCGGTCACCGCCACGCCTTCGCTGTGGTGCAGCAGGGCGATCGCCAGGTAATCGGTCATGCCCTGTTGGTAGTGGGCAAACAGCACGTGGCCGCCGGTGGAGAGGTTGGACTCTTCCATCAGCTTTTGCAGGTGTTCCACCGCGATGCGGCTGAAGGCGGTGAAATCCTTGCCGCCGTCGAAATATTCCTTCAACCAGCCGCTGAACGGGTGCGCGCCGGACTCGGCATGGAAAAAGCCCCAGGCCTTGCCTTGTTTGGCGTTATAGCTCTCGTTGAGGTCGGCAAGCATGTTCTCGATCGCAGCCGACTCGGCAAGCTCGGAGTCGCGGGCGTGGAGAACTGCGGGTGTGCCGTCGGGTTTTTTGTCGATCAGGTGGACGATGCAATGACGGATCGGCATGGGCTTCTCGGCTGGTTGAAGGGGAGTGGTGAGGCTCCCGGAAAAAGTCGCCAGTGTACCGCACCCGCTGGGGATGGCGCTGTTCGGAGGGCATTTTGGGCACCCTCCGACGGTCCATATGCCTTTTTTTCACGGTTTAGAGCGATAAAGCTGACCAAATGGGTATGTTGAGGCGGATATTTCCCCGTCTCTGTGCTAGTTTTGCCCCGTCTTACGCGCAGTCTGGGCGTTAAGCGTGCATTCAGCATTTGTCAGGTCGAACCAAACCCGGTTTCAGGTATCTATAACCCCGATCTTCGTGGTTATAGCCCTTGGGTGCCAGGCCTTGATGGCAGGGCTCGATGGCTGACACTGCACTCTGCAATCCAAATGAATTTGATAGGGAAGGAACACCACAATGGCTATTACTAAAGACCAACTGATCGCTGATCTGGCTGAAGCTGTAGACGCACCGAAAACCACCGTGCGCGCTCTGCTGGACCAACTGAGCCAGATCGTTGCTGATCAGCTGGAAAACGGCGGCGAAATCACTCTGCCAGGCGTTGGCAAACTGAAAGTGACCGAGCGTCCTGCCCGTACTGGCCGTAACCCTTCGACTGGCGCTGCCATCGAAATCGCTGCCAAGAAAGTTATCAAGCTGGTTGTGGCCAAAGGCCTGACCGACGCTGTTAACAAGTAAGACGCAGCAAAAAAAACCGCGCTCCGGAGTGATCCGGGCGCGGTTTTTTGTTGCCCGCGATTTATCAGTCTTTACGCGCCCAACGCTGGCGCCACACCTGTTGCTCGCTCGGGGTCTGGAAGGTCCAGGCGACGAAGCGGCTTTGCTTCTGGCCCTGGGACATCTCCACCACCTGGCTCTCCAGCACACCGGCTTTTTTCAGCGCAGTCTGGATCGCCGGCAGGTTCGACGCCTTTGACACCAGGGTGCTGAACCACAGCACTTTATGCTGGAAATGCGCGCTTTCAGCGATCAGCTGGGTCACAAACCGCGCTTCACCGCCTTCACACCACAATTCGGCCGACTGGCCACCGAAGTTCAGCACCGGCAACTTGCGTTTCGGATCCGCCTTGCCCAGTGCACGCCATTTACGCTCGCTGCCCTTGGTCGCTTCATCCATGGAGGCGTGGAAGGGCGGGTTGCACATGGTCAGGTCAAACCGCTCGCCCGGCTCCAGAAGGCCCAGCAGGATCTGCTTGGGGTTGGTTTGCTGGCGCAACTGGATGGCCTTGTTCAGCCCGTTGGACTGCACGATCGCCTTGGCGGCGGCCACGGCGGTGGGGTCGACTTCCGAGCCGAGGAAGTGCCAGCGGTATTCGCTGTAGCCGATCAACGGGTAGACGCAGTTGGCGCCCATGCCGATGTCCAGCACCTTCACCGGCGCACCACGAGGGATCACGCCTTCGTTGACGCTGGCCAGCAGGTCGGCAAGGAAGTGCACGTAGTCGGCACGGCCCGGGACCGGTGGGCACAGGTAGTCAGCCGGGATGTCCCAGTGATTGATGCCATAGAACGCCTTGAGCAACGCCCGGTTGAACACCCGCACCGCGTCGGGGCTGGCGAAGTCGATGCTTTCCTTGCCGTACGGGTTGATGATCACGAATTGCGCCAGTTCTGGCGTGGTCTTGATCAGCGCCGGGAAGTCGTAACGGCCCTGGTGGCGGTTACGCGGGTGCAAGGTGGCCTCTTTCCGCGGAACGACGGGCTTGGCCGGGGTCGTGGATTTTGGCTTCTTGCGCGGTGCTTTGGGTGTGCTGGGGGCGGTCATGGGCTGCGTCGATTCTGGGGTTGTTTCAAAAGTGGCGGGTATTGTCACACATTCCTTGGTCGAACTCGGTCAAATGTGGGAGCTGGCTTGCCTGCGATGCAGGCGACGCGGTGTACCTGTCGGACCGAGGCGACGCCATCGCAGGCAAGCCAGCTCCCACAATGATCGGGTTTCCAAAGAGAAATAGCAGTGTTCTGCGGGCAAAAAAAAGAGACCCGAAGGTCTCTTTTTTCACACGGGTTGCCCCTTACAGGCTGGAAATCCGTGCGTGCTGCTCGGCCAGCTTGCCCAAAGCCTGTTCGGCTTCGGCCAGTTTGGCGCGTTCCTTGTCGATGACTTCAGCCGGGGCCTTGTCGACGAACGCGGCGTTGGACAGCTTGCCGCCCACCCGCTGCACTTCGCCTTGCAGACGCAGGATTTCCTTGTCCAGGCGCGCCAGTTCGGCACCTTTGTCGATCAGGCCCGCCATCGGCACCAGCACTTCCATCTCGCCCACCAGAGCGGTGGCGGACAGCGGTGCTTCGGCGTCTGCGGCCAATACAGTGATCGACTCCAGCTTCGCCAGCTTCTTCAGCAGCGCATCGTTCTCGGTGAGACGGCGTTGGTCTTCGCTGCTGGCGTTCTTCACGAACACCGCCAATGGCTTGCCCGGACCGATGTTCATCTCGGCGCGGATGTTGCGCGTGCCGAGCATCAAGGTCTTGAGCCATTCGATGTCGCTTTCGGCGGCCTCATCAATGCGTGCTTCGTTGGCCACTGGCCAAGGCTGCAGCATGATGGTCTTGCCGTCTTTGCCAGCCAGCGGCGCGAGGCGCTGCCAGATTTCTTCGGTGATGAACGGCATGAACGGGTGCGCCAGGCGCAGGGCCACTTCCAGTACGCGGACCAGGGTGTGACGGGTGCCGCGCTGACGTTCGATCGGCGCGTTCTCGTCCCACAGCACCGGCTTGGACAGTTCCAGGTACCAGTCGCAATACTGGTTCCAGATGAACTCGTACAGGGCCTGTGCTGCCAGGTCGAAGCGGAACTGGTCGAGTTGACGGGTCACTTCGGCTTCGGTGCGCTGCAACTGGGAGATGATCCAGCGGTCCGCCAGGGACAACTCGATGGCCTCGCCGTTCTGGCCGCAGTCTTCGCCTTTATCCAGCACGTAGCGCGCGGCGTTCCAGATCTTGTTGCAGAAGTTGCGATAGCCTTCGACGCGTCCCATGTCGAACTTGATGTCGCGACCGGTGGACGCCAGCGAGCAGAAGGTGAAGCGCAGGGCGTCGGTGCCGTAGCTGGCGATGCCGTCGGCGAATTCGTCGCGGGTCTGCTTCTCGATCTTCTTCGCCAGTTTCGGCTGCATCAGGCCCGAGGTGCGTTTCTGCACCAGGGTTTCCAGGTCGATGCCGTCGATTATGTCCAGCGGGTCCAGGACGTTGCCTTTGGACTTGGACATCTTCTGGCCCTGGCCATCACGTACCAGGCCGTGCACATACACGGTCTTGAATGGTACCTGCGGGGTGCCGTCGTCGTTTTTCACCAAATGCATGGTGAGCATGATCATCCGGGCAACCCAGAAGAAAATGATGTCGAAGCCGGTCACCAGCACGTCAGTCGGGTGGAATTTCTCGAGGAACTCGGTTTTTTCCGGCCAGCCCAAGGTGGAGAACGTCCACAGGCCCGAGCTGAACCAGGTGTCCAGCACGTCGTTATCCTGTTGCAGCGCCACGTCCGGGCCGAGGTTGTGCTTGGCACGCACTTCGGCTTCATCGCGGCCAACGTAGACCTTGCCCGACTCGTCGTACCAGGCCGGGATCCGGTGGCCCCACCACAGCTGACGGCTGATGCACCAATCCTGGATGTCGCGCATCCACGAGAAGTACATGTTTTCGTACTGTTTTGGCACGAACGCGATGCGGCCGTCTTCCACGGCAGCAATCGCCGGCTCGGCCAGAGGTTTGGTGGACACGTACCACTGGTCGGTCAGCCAAGGCTCGATGACGGTGCCGGAGCGGTCGCCTTTCGGTACTTTCAGGCCGTGGTCGTCAACGCTCACCAGCAGGCCGGCAGCGTCGAAGGCAGCAACGATCTGCTTGCGCGCTTCAAAACGGTCGAGGCCGGCGTATTCGGCCGGGATCTTGCCGTCGATGCTTTCGTTCAGCGTGCCGTCGAGGTTGAACACTTGGCAGGCCGGCAGAACGGCGGCGTTCTTGTCGAAAATGTTCAGCAGCGGCAGGTTGTGGCGCTTGCCGACTTCATAGTCGTTGAAATCGTGGGCCGGGGTGATCTTCACGCAGCCGGTGCCGAATTCAGGGTCGCAGTAGTCGTCTGCAATGATCGGAATGCGGCGGCCGACCAGCGGCAGCTCAACGAACTTGCCGATCAGCGCCTGGTAGCGCTCATCGTTCGGGTTAACCGCGACAGCGGCGTCGCCGAGCATGGTTTCCGGGCGGGTGGTGGCGACGATCAGGTAATCGTTGCCTTCGGCGGTCTTCGCGCCGTCAGCCAGCGGGTATTTCAGGTTCCACAGGAAACCTTTCTCGTCGTGGTTTTCCACTTCAAGGTCGGAAATCGCCGTGTGCAGCTTGGTGTCCCAGTTGACCAGGCGCTTGCCGCGGTAGATCAGGCCGTCTTCATGCAGGCGCACGAAGGCTTCTTTCACGGCTTCCGACAGGCCGTCGTCCATGGTGAAGCGCTCGCGGCTCCAGTCGACGGACGAACCCAGGCGACGGATCTGACGGCTGATGTTGCCGCCGGACTGATCCTTCCATTCCCAGATTTTCTCGAGGAATTTCTCGCGACCCAGGTCGTGACGGTTCTGGCCGGTGGCTTCCAGTTGGCGTTCCACCAGCATCTGGGTGGCGATACCGGCGTGGTCGGTGCCTGGCTGCCACAGGGTGTTGCGACCCTGCATGCGGCGGAAACGAATCAGGGCATCCATGATCGCATTGTTGAAGCCATGGCCCATGTGCAGGCTGCCAGTGACGTTCGGTGGCGGAATCATGATGGTGTAGGAATCGCCCGCGCCTTGCGGAGCGAAATAATTCTCGGACTCCCAGGTCTGGTACCAGGAAGTTTCAATAGCGTGCGGCTGGTAGGTCTTATCCATGCGCGGCGGGACCCTAGTTGGCATTAATTCAGGAAAGCCGGCAAGTATAGCGGGGGAGGGAGCGCAGGGGTAGGAGCGAGAAAGCCCGCTCCTTTATGGAAGCTCAGTTCTGATACTGGCTCAACAACCGCTCCATGCGCGCATCCAGCCGGCGCTTGATCTCGGTTTCGATATGCGGGGCAAAATCGTCGATCACGTCTTGCATGATCAGTTGCGCGGCGGCGCGCAGTTCGTTGTCCAGGTGCAGCAGCAGGGCGTCGGGGGCTTTTTCGGCGGCAGGTACGGCAACAGCCGCAGCGGGCACAGCTTGCACCACGGGCGTTTCGACAGGTTCCGGCGCCACGGGCTTGCCACCGACCATATCGAATAGCAAAGGAATTTGGACGTCACCGTTGACCGCATCGGTCAGCAGCGGTGGTTGCAGGTCATCATCACCGAGCAGTTGGCGGATCGACTCAAGGTCATCCAGCAAGTGGTCAGAGTCTTTTAGCGGGTTTGGAGTATCCATCATGTGCTCAAAGTCGTTGTAGCCGGTGATCTTGCAGAGAATAGCCCTGTTCGCGGTAGAAACGGAAACTCTCCCGCGCGGCCTGACGAATAGCCGGATCTTCCACCACCACTTCCGCCACACGGGCGAAACCTTTGGCGAAGGCCGGTACTTTCAGGTCGAGGTTGACCAGCAGGTCGGTGTGATCGCCACAGCTGTCGCCCAAACCCAGCGCCACCAGGCCTTCCGGCTCTGATTCAGCGGGGCCGTGTGGCACGAAGCTTTCGCCCTTGAAACGCCACAGGCGGGCGTCGAGGTCGTCACGCTGGGCGGCGTCGCTGCAATGCAGGTAGATGCGATGGCCCATGCGCCAGGCTTTTTCGGTGAGCTTGCAGGCAAAGTCCAGGCGCGCGGAAGGATCGGCGCTGGGCAAGATATAGAAGTCGACTTGGGTCATTGCGGTTCCTGAGTAGCCGCACCCGCCTGTGTAGGGGCCGGCTTGCCGGCGATGGCGTCCGTGGGATCAGCGCAGGGCTGACGGGCCTCATCGCCGGCAAGCCGGCTCCTACAAGGGGCGGGGCGTTTAGGCTTTGGCGCGGTCCAGCAGGTACTGGGTCAGCAATGGAACCGGACGGCCAGTGGCGCCCTTGTCCTTGCCGCCGCTGGTCCAGGCAGTGCCGGCGATGTCCAGGTGAGCCCAGTTGAAGTTCTTGGCAAAACGCGACAGGAAGCAGGCTGCGGTGATGGTGCCGGCTTTCGGGCCGCCAATGTTGGCGATGTCGGCGAACGGGCTGTCCAGCTGTTCCTGGTACTCATCGAACAGCGGCAGTTGCCAGGCGCGATCGTCAGCCGCCTGGCCGGCGCTGAGCAGTTGGCCGATCAGTTCGTCGTTGTTGCCCAGCAGGCCCGACGTGTGGGCGCCCAGGGCGACCACGCAGGCACCGGTCAGGGTGGCGATGTCGATCACGGCTTGCGGCTTGAAGCGTTCGGCGTAGGTCAGGGCGTCGCACAGCACCAGGCGGCCTTCGGCGTCGGTGTTGAGGATTTCCACGGTCTGGCCGCTGAGGGTGGTGACGATGTCGCCCGGACGGGTCGCGCCGCCGCTTGGCATGTTCTCGGCGCAGGCCAGGATGCACACCAGGTTGATCGGCAGCTTGAGTTCCAGCACGGCACGCAGGGTACCGAAGACACTGGCGGCGCCGCCCATGTCGTACTTCATCTCGTCCATGCCCAGGCCCGGCTTGAGGCTGATGCCGCCGGTGTCGAAGGTGATGCCTTTGCCGACCAGGGCAAAGGGCTTCTCGGACTTCTTGCCGCCGTTGTATTGCATCACGATCAGGCGTGGCGGCTGGTCGCTGCCCTGGCCCACGGCATAGAACGAGCCCATGCCCAGTTCCTTGATCTTCTTCTCATCCAGGACTTCGACTTTCAGGCCCTTGAATTCCTTGCCCAGCGCCTTGGCTTGTTCGCCCAGGTAGGTGGGGTGGCAGATGTTCGGTGGCAGGTTGCCCAAGTCACGGGTGAACGCCATGCCGCCGGCGATGGCCTGGGCGTGGGTCACGGCGCGTTCGACTTCAGCCTGGGCGGCCTTGATGGTCAGCAGGGTGACTTTCTTCAGCGCGCGGGGTTCGGCTTTGGTGCTCTTGAACTGGTCGAAGACGTATTCGCCGTCCAGCAGGCTTTCGGCCAGCAGGCGGGTCTTGCCGTAGCTGTCGCGGCCCTTGACCACGATTTCGTCCAGCGCCAGGGCTGCATCGGTGCCGCCCAGGCCCTTGAGGGTGTTGAGGATGCCGCTGATGATCTTGCGGAACGGGCGGTCGCCCAGTTCGGCGTCCTTGCCCACGCCCACCAGCAATACGCGGTCGGCTTTAAGGTTAGGCAGGCTTTGCAGCAGCAGGCTCTGGCCCACTTTGCCGGCCAGGTCGCCGCGCTTGAGGACCGCGCTGATGGCGCCGCCGCTCAGTTCGTCCAGTTGCTTGGCGGCAACGCCCAGCTTGCGGCCTTCGCCGACAGCGACCACGAGGGTGGCGGTTTTCAACGTTTCGGGGCTAACGCTTTTTACAACCAGTTCCATTTTCGGGTCCCTTATAAAGGTCAGTGAGCCAGGAGTCTGTACTCCGGCTTGTAAGCTTGGCAGCCTGTAGGCCGCCCGCGACAAAGGCCGCAGTTTGAACCTCGCCGGCCGAGCCTGACAACCCTTGCGGACAGCTTTGTGCACGCGTATGAGCAAGCTCCGTGACAGGTGCGGTCAATCACAGGATAATGCGGCATCTTTTTAGCCGGCCTGCAGCAATGGGTCGACTCGATATGCTTGCTTGTTTGGCCGCCTTAGCCTGACAACCCTGGAGTGTCTGGTTTGATCGTCTTCCGTTATCTGTCCCGCGAAGTCCTGTTGACCCTGAGTGCCGTGAGTGCGGTATTGCTGGTCATCATCATGAGTGGTCGCTTCGTCAAATACCTCGCCCAGGCTGCCTCGGGCGCCCTGGATCCGGGCTCGCTGTTCCTGATCATGGGCTTTCGCCTGCCAGGTTTCTTGCAACTGATCCTGCCATTGGGCCTGTTTCTCGGGATCCTGCTGGCTTATGGTCGCTTGTACCTTGAAAGCGAAATGACCGTACTGTCGGCCACCGGCATGAGCCAGCAACGTTTGCTGGCCATGACCATGGTTCCTGCCACCGGTATCGCGCTGGTCGTGGCCTGGTTGAGCCTGAGCCTGGCACCCCAGGGAGCCTTGCAGTTCCAGTTGGTGCTCAATAAACAAGACGCCATGACCGAATTCGACACCCTGGAGCCGGGCCGCTTTCAAGCGCTCAACGACGGCACCCGGGTGACCTACACCGAACAACTGTCGGATGACCGTGCCAACCTGGGCGGTGTGTTCATCTCCCAGAAAAACCTCGGTCAGAACCAGAAAGACCGTGGCATTTCGATCTTGGTGGCCGACAGCGGCCGGCAGGAAGTGCGTCCGGACGGCAGCCGTTACCTGATCCTGGAAAACGGCTATCGCTATGACGGCAGCCCCGGGCAGGCCGATTACCGCGCAATCAAATACGACACCTATGGCGTGATGCTGGCCCGGCCGGATGTCAGCGACGAAGTCACCGACCGTGACGCGATCCCGACGCCAGACCTGATCGGCAGCAAGGAACTGCGCTCGATTGCCGAGCTGCAATGGCGGATTTCCCTGCCGCTGCTGGTGTTTATCGTGACCTTGATGGCCGTGCCGCTGTCCCGGGTCAACCCGCGCCAGGGCCGCTTCCTCAAGCTGTTGCCGGCGATCCTGCTTTATATGGCTTACCTGACCATCCTGATTTCCGCCCGCGGCTCCCTGGAGAAGGGCAAGCTGCCGCCGGCCCTTGGGCTGTGGTGGGTCCACGGGATCTTCCTGGCGATTGGCCTGGGCCTGCTTTATTGGGAACCGTTGCGCTTGAAGATGCAGAGTCGTCGCAGCATGAAGGAGATGGCTCGTGGTTAAGCTCGACCGCTACATTGGTAGCAGCGTCCTGGTCGCAATCCTTGCGGTATTGGGCATTATTCTGGGTTTGGCCTCGTTGTTCGCCTTCATTGATGAGGTCGGCAACGTCAGCGATACCTACACCGTCACCGACGTTCTGAGCTACGTGGCGCTGACCGCGCCCCGTCGTCTCTACGACATGATGCCGATGGCTGCGCTGATCGGTTGCCTGATCGGCCTGGGCAGCCTGGCCAGCAACAGCGAACTGACCATCATGCGTGCGGCGGGTGTTTCCATCGGCCGCATCGTGTGGGCGGTCATGAAGCCCATGCTGTTGCTGATGCTGGTCAGCGTGCTGATCGGTGAATACGTGGCGCCTCCGGCCGAATCCGCGGCCCAGGCCAATCGTGCCCTGGCCCAGGGCTCGGGTGATGCGCAGAGTTCCAAGCATGGCTTGTGGCACCGTCAGGGTGGTGAATTCATCCACATCAACGCCGTGCAACCGGGCGGCCTGTTGATCGGTGTCACCCGTTACCACTTCGATAAAGAACGTCACCTGCTGTCGTCCAGCTTCGCCAAACGTGCGCAGTACGCCGACGAAAAGTGGCAACTGAGCGAGGTGAGCACCACCTATTTCCGCGATATCGGCAAGGGCGCGGCGTCGAGCACTGAAGTGATCAATGTGCCGACGGAGCAGTGGGATATTTCCCTCAAGCCTGAATTGCTGAACACCGTGGTGATGATCCCCGAAAGCCTGCCGATCTCCGGCCTGTGGGGTTATATCCACTACCTCAAGGACCAGGGCTTGAACAACGGTCGTTACTGGCTGGCGTTTTGGGTCAAGGTGTTGCAGCCGGTGGTGACCGCTGCGCTGGTACTGATGGCGATCTCGTTCATCTTCGGCCCGCTGCGCTCGGTAACCCTCGGCCAGCGCGTATTTACCGGCGTATTGGTGGGGTTCACCTTCCGTATTGCCCAGGACTTGCTGGGGCCATCCAGCCTGGTATTCGGCTTCTCGCCGCTGTTTGCGGTGCTGGTGCCGACCGCGATCTGCGCCGTGGCCGGCTTCTGGCTGTTGCGCCGGGCAGGTTGAGCCCGCGCTTATGAACAAAAAATGCCCCGCTCGAACGATCGGGGCATTTTTGTTCTTGGTCACCATGGATGACGTCTGGTCTGCGCATCAGGTACAATTCCCGGCTATTTTTCAGCGGGCAGTCTGCCTGCAGCCTTTTTGAGTGTTGATCCGTGAGTGATTTGAGTCATATCCGCAATTTCTCCATCATCGCCCACATTGACCATGGCAAGTCGACGCTGGCCGATCGATTCATCCAGATGTGCGGCGGCCTTGCCGAGCGTGAAATGGAAGCCCAGGTGCTGGACTCCATGGACCTCGAGCGCGAGCGCGGGATCACCATCAAGGCCCACAGCGTTACTCTGTATTACACCGCCAAAGACGGTATCAAGTACCAGCTCAACTTCATTGACACCCCGGGCCACGTCGACTTCACCTATGAAGTCAGCCGTTCGCTTGCGGCCTGTGAAGGTGCGTTGCTGGTGGTGGACGCGGGCCAGGGTGTTGAAGCCCAGTCTGTAGCCAACTGCTACACCGCCATCGAGCAAGGCCTGGAAGTGATGCCGGTGCTGAACAAGATCGACCTGCCACAGGCCGATCCGGACCGCGTCAAGGAAGAGATCGAGAAGATCATCGGCATTGACGCCACCGACGCCGTCGAGTGCAGCGCCAAGACCGGCCTGGGTGTCGACGAAGTGCTCGAGCGCCTGGTCAAGACCATTCCAGCCCCCACCGGCAACTACGAAGATCCGCTGCAAGCGTTGATCATCGACTCCTGGTTCGACAACTACCTGGGCGTTGTTTCCCTGGTACGCGTGCGCCACGGCCGTGTGAAGAAGGGCGACAAGATCTTGGTCAAATCCACCGGCAAGATCCACCTGGTGGACAGCGTCGGCGTATTCAACCCGAAGCACACCGCGACCGCTGATCTGAAAGCCGGTGAAGTGGGCTTCATCATCGCCGGTATCAAGGACATCCACGGTGCACCGGTAGGTGACACCCTGACCTTGAGCTCCACCCCCGACGTCGACGTGCTGCCGGGCTTCAAACGCATCCAGCCGCAGGTTTACGCCGGCCTGTTCCCGGTCAGCTCCGACGACTTCGAGGATTTCCGCGAAGCCCTGCAGAAGCTGACCCTCAACGACTCGTCGTTGCAGTACACCCCGGAAAGCTCCGACGCCCTGGGCTTCGGCTTCCGCTGTGGTTTCCTGGGCATGCTGCACATGGAAATCATCCAGGAGCGCCTCGAGCGCGAATACGACCTGGACCTGATCACCACCGCGCCGACGGTTATTTTTGAGCTGGCGCTGAAAACCGGTGAAACGATTTACGTCGACAACCCGTCCAAGCTTCCGGATCTGTCTTCCATCGAGGACATGCGCGAACCGATCGTGCGGGCCAATATTCTTGTGCCGCAAGAGCACCTGGGCAACGTCATTACCCTGTGTATTGAAAAGCGTGGCGTACAACACGACATGCTCTTCCTCGGTACCCAGGTGCAAGTGACCTACGATTTGCCGATGAACGAAGTGGTCCTCGACTTCTTTGACCGTCTCAAATCCACCAGCCGCGGCTATGCTTCGCTGGATTACCATTTTGATCGTTACCAATCAGCTAATCTGGTGAAGCTGGATGTGCTGATCAACGGCGACAAGGTGGATGCCCTGGCGCTGATCGTGCACAAGGACAACGCGCACTACAAAGGTCGCCAGTTGACCGAAAAGATGAAAGAACTGATTCCGCGCCAGATGTTCGACGTCGCGATCCAGGCCGCCATTGGCGGGCAGATCATTGCACGGACCTCCGTCAAGGCACTCAGAAAGAACGTACTGGCCAAATGCTATGGCGGCGACGTCAGCCGTAAGCGCAAGCTGCTCGAGAAGCAAAAGGCCGGTAAAAAACGCATGAAGCAAGTGGGCAACGTGGAAATTCCACAAGAAGCCTTCCTTGCGGTGCTCAGGTTGGATAGTTAGGTCCTATGTCACTAAATTTCCCGCTGTTGCTGGTCATCGCCGTTGCCGTTTGCGGTCTATTGGCGTTGCTCGATCTGGTGTTCTTCGCCCCGCGTCGCCGGGCAGCCATCGCGTCCTATCAGGGCAGCGTCAGCCAGCCCGATGTGGCGGTGATCGAGAAACTGAACAAAGAGCCAATGCTGGTTGAATACGGCAAGTCGTTCTTCCCGGTGTTGTTCATCGTGCTGGTGTTGCGTTCGTTCCTGGTGGAGCCGTTTCAGATCCCGTCGGGCTCGATGAAACCTACCCTGGACGTGGGCGACTTCATCCTGGTGAACAAGTTTTCTTACGGGATCCGCTTGCCGGTGATCGACAAGAAAGTGATCGAGATCGGTGACCCGCAGCGCGGCGATGTGATGGTGTTTCGCTACCCAAGCGACCCGAACGTCAACTACATCAAGCGTGTAGTGGGCCTGCCGGGCGACGTGATTCGCTACACCAGCGACAAGCGCCTGTTCGTCAACGGCGAGTCGGTGGCAGAAAAACTGATCGGTTCCGAGCCGAACACCCTGGGCAGCGCCGAGCTGTACCAGGAGAAACTCGGAGCGGTAGAGCACGAAATCCGCAAGGAAATGAGCCGCTACCGTTCGCCGCCTGACAACCAGTGGACAGTGCCTGCCGGGCACTACTTCATGATGGGCGACAACCGCGACAACTCCAATGACAGCCGCTACTGGGATGACCCCAATATTCCCAAGGACCTGCTGGGCATGGTCCCCGACCAGAATATCGTCGGCAAGGCCTTCGCGGTCTGGATGAGTTGGCCGGAACCCAAGCTCAGCCACCTGCCGAACTTCTCGCGGGTCGGGCTGATCAAGTAATCCATGCGGCGCTGTGAACACAGCGCCGAATGCTTTTCTGGGGCTTGGACAAAGTCCGGCTCCATGCAGCAACCACCAGGATTTGAATTTGAACACAGCGTTAATCGTCGCAGGCCACCGGTGCCTCGAACTGAATGTGGGTAAACCGTGAGCGTTTCTCTAAGCCGTCTCGAGCGTCAGCTCGGCTACACCTTCAAGGATCAGGAATTGATGATCCTTGCCCTTACACACCGCAGTTTTGCCGGGCGTAACAACGAGCGCCTGGAATTCCTCGGTGATGCCATCCTCAATTTCGTCGCCGGTGAAGCCCTGTTCAATCGCTTCCCCTTGGCCCGCGAAGGCCAGTTGTCGCGCTTGCGCGCGCGCCTGGTGAAAGGTGAGACCCTGGCCGTACTGGCCCGTGGTTTCGACCTGGGTGATTACCTGCGCCTGGGCTCCGGCGAGTTGAAGAGCGGCGGTTTCCGTCGCGAGTCGATCCTGGCCGACGCCCTTGAAGCGCTGATCGGCGCGATCTACCTCGATGCGGGCATGGAAGCGGCCAAAGAGCGCGTCGTCGCCTGGCTGTCGACCGAGATCGAAAGCCTGACGCTGGTAGACACCAACAAAGATCCCAAGACCCGCCTGCAGGAATTCCTGCAGTCCCGTGGTTGCGACCTGCCGCGTTACGAAGTGGTGGATATCCAGGGTGAGCCGCATTGCCGAGTCTTCTTCGTCGAATGTGAAATCACCTTACTGAATGAAAAAAGCCGAGGTCAGGGTGTGAGCCGTCGTATTGCCGAACAGGTAGCGGCCGCTGCAGCACTGATTGCCCTGGGCGTGGAGAATGGCCATGACTGATTCAACCGCAACTCGCTGTGGCTATGTTGCCATCGTCGGCCGTCCGAACGTGGGCAAGTCCACGTTGCTGAACCACATCCTGGGACAGAAGCTGGCGATCACTTCACGCAAGCCTCAGACCACCCGCCACAACATGCTGGGCATCAAGACCGAAGGCGCCGTCCAGGCGGTGTACGTTGATACCCCGGGCATGCACAAAGGCGGCGAAAAGGCCCTTAACCGCTACATGAACAAAACCGCTTCGGCGGCGTTGAAAGACGTCGACGTGGTGATCTTCGTGGTCGACCGCACCAAGTGGACCGACGAAGACCAGATGGTTCTGGAGCGCGTGCAGTACGTCACCGGCCCGTTGATCGTCGCGTTGAACAAGACCGACCGTATCGAAGACAAAGCCGAGCTGATGCCGCACCTGAGCTGGCTGCAGGAACAACTGCCGAACGCCCAGATCATGCCGATCTCGGCCCAGCACGGGCACAACCTCGAAGCCCTGGAGCGTGTGATCGCCGGTTACCTGCCGGAGAACGAGCACTTCTTCCCGGAAGACCAGATCACCGACCGCAGCAGCCGTTTCCTCGCCGCCGAACTGGTACGCGAGAAAATCATGCGCCAGATGGGCGCCGAGCTGCCGTACCAGATCACCGTCGAAATCGAAGAGTTCAAGCAGCAGGGCAAGACCTTGCACATCCACGCGCTGATCCTCGTTGAACGTGACGGCCAGAAGAAAATCATCATTGGCGACAAGGGCGAGCGCATCAAGCGCATCGGCACCGAAGCGCGCAAGGACATGGAATTGCTGTTTGATTCCAAGATCATGCTCAACCTGTGGGTGAAGGTTAAGGGTGGTTGGTCTGATGATGAGCGTGCGTTGCGTTCGTTGGGTTACGGCGACCTGTAAGCCCTGACCGGATTTGTGGGTGAGGGGCTTGTTGTGGCGAGGGGGCTTGTCCCCCGTTGGGCTGCGAAGCAGCCCTAAAAGCAAACAATGAGGTCTTTCTGAAAGACTGCAGCTACTTTGTTTGGGGCTGCTGCGCAGCCCAACGGGGGACAAGCCCCCTCGCCACAGGAAAAGCTCCCGTCTCATGTCCTCCACCCCACCCACCGGCCAACCCGCCTACGTCTTGCACAGCCGCGCCTACCGCGAGACCAGCGCCTTGGTGGACTTCCTCACACCCCAAGGACGTCTGCGCGCTGTCTTGCGCAGTGCGCGCGGCAAGGCCGGCACCCTGGCGCGGCCCTTTGTGGCCCTGGAAGTGGAGTTTCGCGGACGCGGTGAGCTGAAGAACGTTGGCCGCATGGAGGCCGCCGGTGCCTCCAACTGGCTCAACGGTGAGGCGCTGTTCAGCGGCCTCTACCTCAACGAATTGCTGATTCGCCTGCTCCCCGCCGAAGACCCGCACCCCGGCGTCTTCGATCATTATGCCGCCACCTTGCTCGCCCTCGCCGAAGGCCGCCCTTTGGAGCCGCTGTTGCGCGCGTTCGAATGGCGCCTGTTGGACGACCTTGGCTACGGCTTCGAATTGAGCAACGACTTGCACGGCGACCCTATCGCCGCCGACGGCATGTACCGCCTGCAAGTCGACGCGGGCCTGGAGCGCGTCTACCTGCTGCAACCCGGCCTGTTCCAGGGCACCGAGTTGCTGGCCATGAGCGAAGCCGACTGGACCGCCCCCGGCGCGTTGTCCGCCGCCAAGCGCCTGATGCGCCAGGCCCTGGCCGTGCATTTGGGCGGTCGGCCATTGGTCAGTCGCGAGTTGTTTCGAAAGCCCTGACATCCCCGTGTATGCTGTGCAGCGATTCCTTCCCTCTTCAGGAGCGCTTTTCGTGACCACCAGCAATCGCATTCTTCTCGGCGTGAACATCGACCACGTAGCCACCCTGCGCCAGGCCCGGGGCACCCGTTACCCGGACCCGGTCAAGGCCGCGCTGGACGCCGAAGAAGCGGGTGCCGACGGCATTACCGTGCACCTGCGCGAAGACCGCCGCCACATCCAGGAACGCGACGTACTGCTGCTCAAGGACGTGCTGCAAACCCGCATGAACTTCGAAATGGGCGTCACCGAAGAAATGATGGCATTCGCCGAGCGTATCCGCCCGGCGCATATCTGCCTGGTGCCGGAAACCCGCCAGGAACTGACCACCGAAGGCGGCCTCGATGTGGCCGGCCAGGAAGCGCGGATCAAGGCCGCGGTGGAACGCCTCTCGAAGATCGGCAGTGAAGTCTCGCTGTTCATCGACGCCGACGAGCGCCAGATCGAAGCCTCGCGCCGTGTCGGTGCCCCGGCCATCGAACTGCACACTGGCCGTTACGCCGACGCCACCACGCCGACCGAAGTCGCTGATGAATTGCAGCGCATCATCGACGGCGTCAAATGCGGCCTGGGCGAAGGCCTGATCGTCAACGCCGGCCACGGTCTGCACTACCACAACGTCGAAGCCGTGGCCGCGATCAAGGGCATCAATGAGCTGAACATCGGCCATGCGCTGGTGGCCCATGCGCTGTTCGTCGGATTCAAAGGTGCCGTCGCCGAGATGAAAGCCTTGATTCTGGCTGCTGCCAAACATTAAAAAAGCGCTGAAGATCCAATGTGGGAGCGGGCTGTGGTGAGGGGGCTTGTCCCACGTCGGGTTCACCACCGATTGATGGGGCTGCTTCGCAGCCCAACGCGGGGCAAGCCCGCTCACCACAGCAAGCCCGCTCCCACACAACCCTCGTTCCCCACATGTGGCAATGCGAACCCTTACTGTTTAGGTGATGCCGGTGTATGGTATCTGCCTTTTGCGGGTCTCGGACCCGCGGCAGATACGTGAGGTTGTTGTGTCCCAATCGTTTTCCCGTCGACAAATCCTTGGTGGTCTTGCCGGTCTTGCCGTGGTGGGCGTTGGTGCCGGTGGCGCCTACCGCTATTGGCTGGGTAAAGTCGCCGAGGCCGAGGCGGGGCACGATTACGAGTTGATCGCCGCACCGCTGGACGTGGAATTGGTGCCGGGGCACAAGACCCAAGCCTGGGCATTCGGCCCATCGGCGCCAGGCACCGAGTTGCGGGTGCGCCAGGGTGAGTGGCTGCGGGTGCGGTTTATCAACCACCTGCCGGTCGCCACTACCATCCACTGGCATGGCATTCGCCTGCCACTGGAAATGGACGGCGTGCCGTACGTCTCGCAGCTACCGGTGCTGCCGGGCGAATACTTTGACTACAAATTCCGCGTGCCCGATGCCGGTAGCTACTGGTATCACCCCCACGTGAACAGCAGCGAAGAGCTGGGCCGTGGCCTGGTGGGCCCGCTGATCATCGAAGAGCGCGAACCCACTGGTTTCAAACACGAACGCACCCTGAGCCTGAAAAGCTGGCACGTGGACGAAGAGGGCGCCTTTGTCGCCTTCAGCATTCCCCGCGAAGCAGCCCGGGGCGGCACCGCCGGACGCCTGTCGACCATCAATGGCGTGTCCCAGGCAGTGATCGATTTGCCAGCCGGGCAGATCACCCGGGTGCGCCTGCTCAACCTCGATAACACCCTGACCTATCGCATCAACATCCCCGACGTTGAAGCGCAGATCTATGCCCTGGACGGCAATCCCGTCGAACCGCGCCCGTTGGGCAAGGAATACTGGCTGGGCCCGGGCATGCGCATTTGCCTGGCGATCAAGGCGCCTCCCGCCGGTGAAGAATTGTCGATCCGCAATGGGCCGGTGCGCCTGGGCACCTTCCGCTCGGTGACCAGCATCGACGCGCCCACCGAGTGGCCGCCCGCGATGCCCGCCAACCCGATTGCCGAGCCGGACCTGGCCAATGCCGAGAAACTCAACTTCAATTTCGAATGGGTTGGATCGGTCTCGGTGAACGTGGACAATGGCAAGCCACCGAGCCTGTGGCAGATCAACGGCCAGGCCTGGGACATCACCGACAAGACCTGCGCCGACCGCCCGATCGCCAAGCTTGAAAAGGGCAAGAGCTACATTTTCGAATTGAAGAACATGACCCAGTACCAACACCCGATCCACCTGCACGGCATGAGTTTCAAGGTCATCGCCTCGAACCGCCACAAGGTGATTCCGTACTTCACCGACACCTACCTGCTGGGCAAGAACGAACGTGCCCGGGTGGCGCTGGTGGCGGATAACCCGGGTGTCTGGATGTTCCACTGCCATGTGATCGACCACATGGAAACCGGCCTGATGGCCGCCATCGAGGTGGCGTAATGCGCCAGTTTCGCCCCACGGCGATTATCGACCGCAGCCGCGATCAGGACTTCATGCGTGAAGCGCTGGCCCTGGCTGCCCAAGGCGCGGCATTGGGTGAAGTGCCGGTGGGCGCGGTACTGGTGCAGGATGGAGAGATCATCGGGCGCGGCTTTAACTGCCCCATCAGTGGCAACGACCCCAGTGCGCATGCCGAGATGGTCGCGATCCGTGCGGCCGCCCAGGCCGTGAGCAATTACCGGCTGCCGGGCAGTACGCTGTACGTCACGCTGGAACCGTGCAGCATGTGCGCCGGGCTGATCGTGCATTCACGGATTGCCCGGGTGGTGTACGGCGCGCTGGAGCCAAAGGCGGGGATCGTGCAAAGCCAGGGGCAGTTTTTTACCCAGGGCTTTCTCAATCATCGGGTGCTGTATGAAGGCGGGGTGCTGGCCGAAGAGTGCGGGACGGTGTTGAGCGAGTTCTTCAAGGCACGTCGCGCCAAAGGCTGACGCGATACCCTGTGGCGAGGGAGCTTGCTCCCGCTGGAGTGCGCAGCGCTCCCCAGATTTTGGGGCCGCTCGCAGCCCAGCGGGAGCAAGCTCCCTCGCCACAACAGCAGTCTTATTTCTTCAACACAACAGCAGTCTTATTTCTTCGCGACAATCACCGCACGCATCGGCGCCGGCAGCCCTTCGACGGTCTTGCTGTGATCCTCAGGGTCCAGGAAGTCGCTGAGGGACTGGTACTTCATCCACTCCGTGCCGCGCTGTTCCTCGACCGTGGTCACGCTCACATCCACACAGCGCACATCGCTGAAGCCGGCACGGCGCAGCCACAGCATCAGCGCCGGCACCGACGGCAGGAACCACACGTTGCGCATCTGCGCGTAGCGGTCTTCCGGCACCAGCACTTGTTGCTGATCGCCCTCAACCACCAACGTTTCCAACACCAGTTCGCCACCCTTTACCAGGCAATCCTTCAACGCCAGCAAATGCTCGATGGGCGAACGACGGTGATAAAACACACCCATGGAAAATACCGTGTCGAAGCCTTCCATGTTCGGCGGCAGGTCTTCAAACGGGAACGGCAGGTGCCAGGCCTTAGGCGCTGACAGGTAGCGTTGCACCGCCTGGAACTGGCAGAAAAACAGCCAGTTCGGGTCGACGCCAATCACGCTGTCGGCCCCGGCGCCGAGCATGCGCCACATGTAGTAACCGTTGCCGCAACCCACATCGAGAATGCGCTTGCCCTTGAGGTCCAGGTGCGGCGCGACCCGCGACCATTTCCAGTCCGAACGCCATTCGGTGTCGACGTGCACGCCGAACAGATCGAACGGGCCCTTGCGCCACGGGCACAGGCCCATCAGCGCGGTACGCATTTGCGCGCGGGTGTCGTCGTCGCAATCGGTGTCGAGTACCAGGCCGTTCAGCAGGTCGATTTCGCTGGGCATGATCTTCGGCAGCGCGTCCAGTGCGCTTTGCCAGCGTTCCAAGTCGCCGTGACCCTTTTCCATCTTTGCATCGAGTTGCGCTTGCAGGCCCTGGGCCCATACGGCCAGGGGAGTGCCGACCAGATGGCGGGCGAGGGGAGACAGATCAATCATGGCAAGGCAATCAACGAGGCAAAGTTAAGACACTGGAACCACGGCACGACTTTCGAGAACCCGGCCGCCAGCAGGCGTTCGCGGTGTTCTTCGAGGCTGTCGGGCTTCATGACGTTTTCGATGGCGCTGCGCTTCTGGGCGATTTCCAGTTCGCTGTAGCCGTTGGCGCGTTTGAAGGCGATGTGCAAATCGGTGAGCAGTGCGTGTTCTTCCGAATCATTGAAGCGCAGCTTTTCCGAGAGGATCAACGCGCCGCCTGGCAGTAGTGACTGACGAATGCGCGAGAGCAAAGCCAGGCGCTGTTCGGGGGCGATAAATTGCAGGGTGAAGTTCAGCGCCACCACGGACGCCGGCTGGAATTGCAGGGCGAGGATATCGCCCTCGATGACGTCCACCGGCAGCAACTCCTGGAACATCGAGTCCTGGCCGTTGAGGTATTCGCGGCATCGCTCGACCATCGCCGCCGAGTTATCCACCGCGATCACCCGGCAACCGTCGGTGCGCACGTGACGGCGCAAGGCCTGGGTCACGGCGCCGAGGGAGGAGCCGAGGTCGTAGAGCACGCTATTGGGCTGGGCAAACTGCGCCGCGAGCACGCCGAGGTTTTCGACGATGGTCGGGTAACCGGGCACCGAGCGCTTGATCATGTCCGGGAAAACCCGCACCACGTCTTCGTTGAAGGCGAAGTCCGGCACCTGGGGCAGGGGCTGGGCGAATAGGCGATCGGGTTCTTTGCTCACGGCTGTTCCGGCGACGAGGGGGAAAAGGCCGGCATTTTAGCCAAATTGGCCTTCGGATGCGCGGGTTGTCTGATGGAACGCCGATGCGGTAATGCCCCACTGCCCGAGCCAATAGCTGACGATCAGCAAATACGGCGCCGCTTCAAACGCCACCACAAACCGATTGATCCCAATCAGCGTGTCGGAAAACACAAACGACACCGCGCCTGCCGCCGCCAGGTACGCCGAGCGCTTGGGCACTGCGCTGCCCAACCGTGCCAGCGCTCGCCAGAGCATCGCGCTGATCACCAGCGCATACACCACCACCGGCACCAGCAATGGGCCCAGGCCATGGGAAATCAGGATGCTCAGCAAGATCGCGCCCACCACCAGCGCCAGTACCAGCGGCAAAATCGCCGGGCGGCGGCAGTCGCTCAAGTAGGCTTTCAGGTACGCCAGGTGCGCGAACAAAAACGCACCGAGGCCGAAGATGAACAAGTCGCCGGGCCAGGCCAGCAGCACGTCGCCCACCAGGGAAAAAATCAGCCCGAGGCTGATCCAGCGTCGATAGTCAGTGGGCGGCGCATCATGCAGCCAGCCCAGCAACGCCAGCACCGGCAACGGCTTTACCAACAGGCAGAGCAGGGTGGCGTGGGTGCTCAGGCCGTAGATAAAGGTTACCGCCCCCATCAACGCAAGGATCATCCATGGCATATCAGTTCACCGTAATGGCGCAGTCGAAGGTTTCGGCCGGTTCTGCTTCCGGCTCCCAGGGTTGTTGTGAGGTGAGGCGCAGCCGGCCCTGGCCCGCATTGAAGGCTTGGAAACGCCAGGTGGATTGACCGCCACTGCCGACCACGCCGGTGTCTTCGGTGTTGCTGTAGACCTCAGGGCTCAGGCTGCGCAGCACGCCGCCGGCCGAGTCCTGGATGGCCCAGCGGTAACCGGTGGTGGGGTTGCTGGGCAGGGTCAGGATCAGGTTTTGCCCGGTTTTGAGTTGCAGGGGGCAAGCGCTCTGTTTTTCCACGGTGACGTTTTGCTTCGGCGCACTGGCACAGGCGGCGAGCAGGCAAAGGCTCAGGGGGAGAAGCAGGCGGGCAGCGGTCATGGGGGCTCCGTTGTTTGGCGACGAAGGGCGAGCATAACCGAAGATGAGACAAGGTGTGACAGGAAGGCAAACACCACTTAATAGTGGTGAGCGGGCTTGCTTGTGGTGAGCGGGGCAAGCCCGCTCACCACAGGGGCCAGTTCAGGCGCTACATAACGGTCAGAACAACACCTTCGCCACATCCGCAAAGCGTTTGGCAAAGTGCACCGTCATGCCTTCCTTCAGGTACTCAGGTAACTCCTCAAAACTCCCGCGATTGGGCTCCGGCAAGATCAACTCGTGAATCTTCTGGCGCCGCGCCGCAATCACCTTCTCGCGCACCCCGCCAATCGGCAGTACATGCCCGGTCAACGTCAGTTCGCCGGTCATGGCCACGCCTTTTTTCGGCGGCTGGTTACGCGCCAGCGACAGCAGCGCACTGGCCATGGTCACGCCCGCGCTCGGGCCGTCTTTCGGTGTGGCGCCTTCCGGCACGTGCAGGTGCACGAAGGCTTCGTCGAAGAACTTCGGGTCACCGCCAAACGACTTCAGGTTCGAGCTGATGTAGCTGTAGGCAATTTCGGCCGACTCCTTCATCACGTCGCCCAGTTGCCCGGTGAGCTTGAAGCCCCGGTTGAGCGTGTGAATGCGCGTCGCCTCGATCGGCAAGGTCGCGCCGCCCATGCTGGTCCAGGCCAGGCCTGTGATCACACCGGTGCCCGACAGTACCTGTTCGTTACGGAACACCGGCATCCCCAGGGAGGCTTCCAGGTCCTTGTTGCCGATCTTGATCACCGAGTCCGGCTCATCCAGCAGCTTGACCACGGCCTTGCGCACCAGTTTGCCCAGCTGTTTTTCCAACTGGCGCACACCGGCTTCGCGAGCGTAACCATCGATCAGGGCGCGCAGGGCGCCGTCGCTGATGGACAGGCTGTTTTTCGACACGCCGGCTTTTTCCAACTGCTTGGGCCACAGGTGGCGCTTGGCGATGGCGACTTTTTCTTCGGTGATATAGCCCGACAGGCGAATCACTTCCATCCGGTCCAGCAACGGGCCGGGGATTGAGTCCAGGGTGTTGGCGGTGCACACGAACAGCACTTTGGACAGGTCCAGGCGCAGGTCCAGATAGTGGTCGAGGAATTCGACGTTCTGTTCCGGGTCCAGGGTTTCGAGCAGGGCCGAAGCCGGGTCGCCCTGGTAGCTCTGGCCCATCTTGTCGATCTCGTCGAGCATGATCACCGGGTTCATCACTTCGACGTCTTTGAGCGCTTGCACCAGCTTGCCCGGCATGGCGCCGATGTAGGTGCGGCGATGGCCCTTGATCTCGGCCTCGTCACGCATGCCGCCGACGCTGAAGCGGTAGAACGGCCGGCCGAGGGACTCGGCAATCGATTTGCCCACGCTGGTCTTGCCCACGCCCGGCGGGCCTACCAGCAACACGATGGAGCCGGCGACTTCGCCTTTATAGGCGCCCACCGCGAGGAATTCGAGGATGCGACTCTTGATGTCGTCCAGGCCGGCGTGGTGTTTGTCGAGCACCTTGCGGGCGTGCTTGAGGTCGAGCTTGTCCTCGCCATACACGCCCCACGGCACCGAGGTGGCCCAGTCCAGGTAGTTGCGGGTGACCGCGTACTCCGGCGAACCGGTTTCCAGGATCGACAGCTTGTTCATTTCTTCGGTGATGCGTTTCTGCGCCTGGGTCGGCAGCACCTTGTCCACCAGGCGTTGTTCGAACTGTTCGACGTCGGCGCTGCGGTCGTCCTTGGTCAGCCCCAGCTCTTGCTGGATGACCTTGAGTTGTTCCTTGAGGAAGAACTCGCGCTGGTGCTCGCCGATCTTGCGGTTCACCTCGGCGGAGATTTCTTTTTGCAGGCGCGCGACTTCGACTTCCTTGCGCAGCATCGGCAGGACTTTTTCCATGCGCTTGAGCATGGGCACGCAGTCCAGCACTTGCTGCAGCTCGGTGCCGGTGGCCGAGGTGAGGGCGGCGGCGAAGTCGGTCAGCGGCGACGGGTCGTTGGGGCTGAAGCGGTTGAGGTAGTTCTTCAGCTCTTCGCTGTACAGCGGGTTGAGTGGCAGCAGTTCCTTGATCGCATTGATCAGCGCCATGCCGTAGGCCTTGACCTCGTCGGTCGGCTGGGTCGGCTGGTGCGGGTATTCGACCTCCACCAGGTACGGTGGGCGGTGATGCTTGAGCCAGGTCTTGATCCGCACGCGGGTCAGGCCCTGGGCGACGAATTGCAGCTTGCCGTTTTCACGGCTGGCGTGATGCACCTTCACCAGGGTGCCGTACAGCGGCAGGCTGGAGGTGTCGAAGTGGCGCGGGTCTTCAGGAGGCGTCTCCATGAAGAACAGGGCAAGGGAGTGGTGCTCGGATTTGCTCACCAGTTCCAGGGTTTCGGCCCACGGCTCTTCATTGACGATCACCGGCAACACTTGCGCCGGGAAGAAAGGCCGGTTGTGGATCGGGATGATGTAGACCTTGTCGGGCAGGTTTTGCCCAGGCAGCGCCAAGCCAGTGTTGGCGGAAGTGTGTTCAGCGTTTTCCGGGTCGGCGTAGTCGTCGAGGTCGATGTCCGGGAATTCTTGCTGGTCGCTCATGGGGCACCTGCATAAGGAAGTATGCAGGTTAGATGGGGCGGGTCGGCAGTGGTTTCAATGGGTGAGGGCGGTTAGCAACAAATTGCACACTATTTTCGAAACGCTGCTGGACCAATGTGGGAGCGTTTCTTCAGCTGAGTTTGTGCAGGTAGGCCGGCAACGGCTGTTCGGGCAGCACCGACAGCACCTTCAAGCGTTGCAACATGCGCTGCCGGGCCCGTTGCAGGTGCTCGCGCAGGTTCAGCGCGGCGGCGTCGAAGGCGCCGTGCAGCAACAGCTCAAGGATCAGCCGGTGCTCGGCCAGCATCGCCGGATCGGCGCCGATACCCAGCAGCCGGTAGAAAATCCGGCTGATGATCATCGGGCTCTGCCCCTGGCGGATCAGCGCGGCGATCTTGCGGTTTTGCAGGCCCGCGAGGCAGTGCTGGTGCAGGTCTTCCTCGATCTGCTCGATCTCTTCCAGGCTGCAATGGGCGCTGTTCTGCGCGTCGAGCACGCGCTGCAACATGGCTTGCAGCAGGTCGCGGTCGAGGTTCGGCGCGCTCTGGCGCAGGGCTTCGGGCTCCAGGCAGGCGCGCAGTTCGTAGTCTTCGGTGACTTCCCGGGCGGTCAGCGGCCCGGCCAGCCATTGGGAATAGGGTTCTTTTTCTACCAGGCCACGGTCCCGCAGGCGCATCAGGGCTTCACGCACCACTGCGCGGCTGACGTTGTAGTGCTCGGCGGCGGCCTGTTCGTCGAGGCGGTAATGGCCGAAAGCGATGCAGGTCGACAGCGCTGCGCCGATTTCCTCGACGATGCGCTCCCCCAGTGGCCGGGTGTCCACCAGCTCATCTTCACCGTTGAGGCCCAGGTGTGCGTGGCTCAAGGGCAGTCGCAGCGGTTCCAGGTCCAGGCCTTCGGGGTTGATCAGGTAGCCGCGGCCATCGAAGCGGCAAATCAGCCCTTCGTCATGCAACAGGTTCAGGGCCTTGCGCACCGGCACCCGGCTGGTGCCGAACAGCTCGGCCAGCGGCGCTTCCAGCAACACCAGGCCATGACGGGCAGTGCCGTGGGTGATGGCGTCGCGCAAAACCTGGTGAATCATCGCGTAACGGGAAGCCGAGGCTGACACTGCTTTCATCGGGTTCTCTGGAGCAAACGGGTCGGTGGCCGGGGATTCTCTCATAGTTGCGCCTGTCACTCTGCGCCACGTCGGTGGCACTTTTTTGGGGCCTTCAGAGGGTGGTTGTTACTTTTCTGCACCAAAATGTATTTATTAATAAAAGATACATTATTTCATTGTGGGCGAGTATTGAACGCCGCCGAATATTTCTTTTGATGTCAACAACCCATCTATCCCGTGGGTCTGACCCAAAGTGCCAGATGCTTCAAACATCACCCCTGAGAGACTGGCACGAAAGCTGCCTTTGTAAAATGTACATTTTATTAATATGTACGTTTTCAGAAGGTCATTCCCATGTCAGACGCCACTTCACTGGCCGAGGATTTCGCCAGCGGTCGCAGCGACCCGGTGCACGCCCTCGAACAGGCACTCGCTCGCGCGAGCCAGGCCCCCAGCGTATTCATCTCCCTGACCGCCGAGCGCGCTCGGCGTGAGGCCGAAGCGTCGGCTGCCCGCTGGCGTGCCGGCCAGCCATTGAGCGTGTTCGATGGCGTGCCCCTGGCCTGGAAAGACCTGTTTGATGTGGCCGGCAGCATTACCACGGCAGGCGCGGCCCATCGTCGCGACGCGCCGGCGGCTTTGCTGGATGCGCCGAGTGTAGGCCTGTTGTGCCGCGCCGGGATGGTCAGCGTGGGTAAGACCAACCTCAGCGAGCTGGCGTACTCCGGCCTTGGGCTGAACCCGCACTTCGGCACCCCGCACAATCCGAGCGGCATCGATCAACCGCGGATCCCCGGTGGCTCGTCGTCGGGCTCGGCGGTCGCCGTAGCGGCCGATATCGTACCAATCGCCATGGGCACCGACACCGCGGGCTCCATCCGTATTCCTGCGGCACTGAATGGCGTGGTGGGTTATCGCAGCAGTTGCCGGCGTTACAGCCGCGACGGCGTTTTCCCGCTGGCCCATACCCTCGACAGCCTCGGCCCGCTGACCCGCAGTGTGCGCGATGCGCTGGCCATTGATGATTTGCTCAACGGTCGCGACCAGCGCCAGCCACGCCAGGCCCGCAGCCTCAATGGCCAGCGTTTTTGGGTTGAGCAAAGTGTGCTGGAAGACGCCCGCGTCGAGCCCGGCGTGCGCAACAACCTGCTGTATTGCGTGGACCGATTGAAAGCCGAAGGCGCGCTGATTGATGTGCGCCCCTCGAAGACCTTCCAGGCCACCCTCGACCTGATCCAGCACCAGGGCTGGCTCGGCTCCTTCGAAGCCTTCGCGCTCCACGAAGCCCTGCTCGACAGCCCCGACGCCAGCCAGCTCGACCCTCGGGTACGCCGTCGCCTTGAAGCGGCCCGCACGCTGCCGGCCAGCCAACTGCTGGCGTTGTACGAAGCGCGCCGGCGCCTGCAACAGCAGCTTGTCGACGAACTCGACGGCGCGATTCTCATCACCCCCACCGTGGCCCAAGTGGCCCCGGCCCTGGCGCCACTGGAAGCCGACGATCAACTGTTCGTCAGCACCAACCTCGCCACCCTGCGCCTGACCATGCCCGGCAGCTTGCTGGACATGCCCGGCGTCAGCCTGCCCAGCGGCCGCGATGCCCTGGGCCTGCCCACCGGCCTGCTGCTCAGCGCCCCCAGCGGCGAAGACGCGCGCCTGCTTCGGGCTGCCCTGGCAGCCGAAACAGCACTCATTTTTTAAGGAGACACATCATGGCTAAAGACATCCTCTGTGCATTTGGCGTCGACGTTGACGCGGTCGCCGGCTGGCTCGGTTCCTATGGCGGCGAAGACTCCCCGGACGACATTTCCCGTGGCCTGTTCGCCGGTGAAATCGGTGCGCCACGCCTGCTCAAACTGTTCGAGCGCTATGGCCTGCGCACCACCTGGTTTATCCCCGGCCACTCGATGGAAACCTTCCCCGAGCAAATGAAGGCGGTCGCCGACGCCGGCCACGAAATCGGTGTGCACGGCTACAGCCACGAAAACCCGATTGCGATGACGGCCGAGCAGGAAGAAATCGTTCTCGACAAGTCCATCGAACTGATCACCAACGTCACCGGCAAACGCCCCACCGGCTACGTCGCGCCATGGTGGGAATTCAGCAAGGTCACCAACGAGCTGCTGCTGAAAAAAGGCATCAAGTACGACCACAGCCTGATGCACAACGACTTCCACCCCTACTACGTACGCAAGGGCGACAGCTGGACCAAGATCGACTACAGCCAGCACCCCGACACCTGGATGAAACCCCTGGTGCGCGGCGAAGAAACCGACCTGGTGGAGATCCCGGCCAACTGGTACCTCGACGACCTGCCGCCGATGATGTTCATCAAGAAAGCCCCCAACAGCCATGGCTTCGTCAACCCGCGTCACCTGGAAGAAATGTGGCGCGACCAGTTCGACTGGGTCTACCGCGAGCACGAGCACGCGGTGTTCACCATGACCATCCACCCCGACGTGTCCGGCCGCCCGCAAGTGCTGCTGATGCTTGAGCGCCTGATCGAACACATCCAGAGCCATGCCGGTGTGCGCTTCGTCACCTTCGACGAAATCGCCGATGACTTTATCCGCCGCCAACCGCGTACCTGATACCTGTAACCAACCCCTGGCCAACCTCCCGAGGCGCGATTCATGTCTATCTACAACAAGCTTGATCTGACTGGCTGGAAACCCCGGCAACTGACGCCCAAGGAAGTGCGTTTCGCCACCTGGATCGCGTTTTTCGCCTGGGTGTTTGCGGTGTATGACTTCATTCTTTTCGGCACCTTGCTGCCGGAAATCGGGCGGCACTTTAACTGGGGTGAAGTGGAGCAAGCGGAGATTGCGACATGGGTGGCGGTAGGCACCGCCGTGGTAGCGCTGGCCATCGGTCCGATCGTGGACAAACTGGGCCGGCGCAAAGGGATTATTTTCACCGTGGCCGGTTCGGCGATCTGCTCGGCGCTGACCGCCATTGGCGGCGCGTGGGGCAAGTCGTCGCTGATCCTGATCCGTTCGCTGGGCGGCCTGGGTTATGCCGAGGAAACCGTCAACGCGACCTATCTGAGCGAGCTGTACGCCGCCTCCGATGACCCGAAACTGGCCAAGCGTCGCGGCTTTATCTACAGCCTGGTGCAGGGCGGCTGGCCGGTGGGCGCGTTGATCGCCGCCGGTTTGACCGCGCTGTTGCTGCCGGTGATTGGCTGGCAGGGCTGCTTTGTGTTTGCGGCGATTCCGGCGATTGTCATCGCGGTCATGGCGCGCAAGCTCAAGGAGAGCCCGCAGTTCCAGATTCACCAGCGCATCAGCGAGCTGCGCAAAAGCGGCTCGGTGAAAGAAGCGCAGAACGTCGCCGTGACCTACGGCGTGGACTATGACGAACACAGCAAGGCCGGCCTCAAGGCCGCATTCCGTGGCCCGGCACGCCGTGCAACCCTGGTGATTGGTGCGGCGCTGCTGCTCAACTGGGCGGCGATCCAGGTGTTCAGCGTGCTGGGTACATCGGTGATCGTCAGCGTGCACCACATCTCGTTCGAGAACTCGCTGATCATCCTCGTGCTGTCGAACCTGGTGGGTTACTGCGGTTACCTCAGCCACGGCTGGATGGGCGACAAGATCGGTCGCCGCAACGTGATCGGCCTGGGCTGGATGCTCGGCGGGCTGTCGTTTGCCGGGATGCTGTTTGGCCCGAGCAACATGGCGATGGTGGTCGGGCTCTACAGCCTGGGCCTGTTCTTCCTGATCGGGCCGTACTCGGCGGCGCTGTTTTTCATCAGCGAAAGTTTTCCCACCAGCATCCGTGCCACCGGCGGCGCGATCATTCATGCCATGGGGCCGATTGGTGCGGTGGTCGCCGGGTTTGGCGCGACCCAAGTGTTGTCGGCCGGTAGTGACTGGCAGACCGCCGCGCTGTGGTTTGGCGCAGTGCCGTGCTTTTTGTCCGGTGCACTGATGTTTGCCGCACGCCATGTGCGTCCGGAAACCGTCCAGTAAGGAGTCAGTTGATGAGTCGTAAAGTTGCGTTGATTACCGGTGCCGCCAGCGGCATCGGCCAGGCCCTGGCGGTGGCGTATGCCCGCAGCGGCGTGGCGGTGGTGGGCGGCTATTACCCGGCCGATCCCCACGACCCGCACCACACCGTTTTACTAGTGGAAGAAGCCGGCGGTGAATGCCTGATGCTGCCGCTGGACGTGGGCGACACCGCCTCTGTGGATAACCTGGCCGCGCAGGCGATCCAGCATTTTGGTCGCCTCGATTACGCGGTGGCCAACGCAGGGTTGTTGCGGCGTGCGCCGTTGCTGGAGATGACCGACGAGCTGTGGAACGAGATGCTCAACGTCGACCTGACCGGGGTGATGCGCACCTTCCGGGCGGCGACCCGGCACATGCAGGAAGGCGGCGCGCTGGTGGCGATTTCGTCGATTGCCGGTGGCGTGTATGGCTGGCAGGACCACGCGCACTACGCAGCGGCCAAGGCCGGTGTGCCGGGGTTGTGCCGGTCGCTGGCGGTGGAATTGGCGCCGCTGGGGATTCGCTGCAATGCGGTGATTCCGGGGTTGATCGAGACGCCGCAGTCGCTGGATGCGAAGAACTCACTCGGCCCGGAAGGGCTGGCGAAAGCCGCGCGGGCGATTCCGCTGGGCCGGGTAGGGCGGGCGGATGAAGTGGCGTCCCTGGTGCGGTTCTTGACCAGTGAGGAATCGAGTTACCTGACCGGGCAGAGCATCGTGATTGATGGTGGGTTGACCGTGCGCTGGCCGGACTGACCCACGCAGCGTGGAAATGAAGGCTTAAGCGGTGAGGGCTTGTTGTGGCGAGGGGGCTTGTCCCCCGTTGGAGTGCGCAGCGCTCCCGCTTTTTTGGGGCGGCTGCGCAGCCCAACGGGGGACAAGCCCCCTCACCACAGGTCCAGTGTTGTCATCAGGAGTTTTTTGTATGTCCCAACTGCATAACCGCCGCGCCGTGATCACCGGCGCCGGCAGCGGTATCGGTGCCGCCATCGCCCGCGCCTACGCCGTCGAAGGCGTGCGTCTGTTATTGGCCGACCGCGACGCCGCAACCCTCGCCGAAACCGCCATCACCTGCCGCAACCTCGGCGTCGAAGTCCTCGAATGCGTGGCCGACGTCGGCACCGTCGACGGCGCCCGGGCCAGCGTCGATGCCTGCGTCGCCCACTACGGCGGCATTGATATTCTGGTCAACAACGCCGGCATGCTGACCCAGGCCCGTTGCGTCGACCTGACCATCGATATGTGGAACGACATGCTGCGCGTCGACCTCACCAGTGTGTTCGTCGCCAGCCAGCGTGCGTTGCCCCACATGATCGCCCAGCGCTGGGGCCGGATCATCAACGTCGCCTCGCAACTGGGCATCAAGGGCGGCGCCGAGCTGACACACTATGCGGCGGCCAAGGCCGGCGTCATCGGCTTCACAAAATCCCTGGCGCTGGAGGTAGCGAAGGACAATGTGCTGGTCAACGCCATTGCGCCCGGGCCGATTGAGACGCCGTTGGTAGGCGGCATCAGCGACACCTGGAAACGCGCCAAGGCCGCCGAGTTGCCCCTGGGCCGTTTCGGCCTGGCAGACGAAGTGGCGCCCACCGCCGTGCTGTTGGCCAGTGAGCCCGGCGGTAATCTGTTCGTTGGCCAGACCCTCGGCCCGAACTCCGGCGATGTCATGCCATGAGCGGGCACTAAGCATGTGCGGACTCTGCGGCCTGCTGGGCGAAGACTTGCATTGGAGCGATCCGCTGGGCGATGAACTGCCGCGCCGGCGCGAACGCCTGCGCCGAATCGCGGCGATCAATCAGGTGCTGGCGGTGTTCCGGCTCAAGGTCGAAGACTTCCAGGGCGCGTCCTATCTGTTGCTGGGCGCCACCGGCAAACAGGAACTGGCCAGCGGCCTGGATCAACTGTGGCGGGCGGCGGAGGCCATGCTCGGTCGGCCGCTGGACCCGTTGGACCCGCGCCTGCTGGATCATCTGGAACTGTAGGAGCCCGGCTTGCCGGCGATGGCG
>NZ_AHHC01000094.1:0-18131 GCF_000242655.1 Pseudomonas sp. PAMC 25886 | reverse complement strand
CACTCGCCCGGGCGGGTCGGCGGCTGTGGCTTGGGCAGGTTGAAGGCCGGGTCGACACCGCAGGCCTTGGCGTCACGGGCGGAGTTCGGCCCGGGAGCAGTGGCGTAGGCGATGATCAGCGAGACCACGATCAGTGCCAGCAACAGCACGCCGGATTGCCACAGGAAGATGGTGTCGGTAAACGGGATCATCCCGGTGATCGACAAAATCGACGGCGGCAAACTCGCCGGGTTGGCCTGCAACTGCGCCGCCGACGACGACAGCCCCAGCGCCCATACCGCGCCCAGGCCCAGATAGGCCGCAGCACCGGCCGCGCGGTAATCCATACGCAAATCCGTACGACGGGCCAGTGCCCGCACCAGCAAGCCGCCGAACACCAGGGACAAGCCCCAGTTGAGCAACGAGGCGACCATCGAAATCAGCGCCACCCAGGCCACGGCAGAACGGCCGTTTTTCGGGATGCGTGCGAGGCGATCGATCAATTTCACAGCGGGCGGGGAGCTGGCGACCACATAACCGCCAATCACCACGAAGGCCATTTGCATGGTGAACGGGATCAAACTCCAGAACCCGTCACCAAACGCCTTGGCGGCCTCGGTCGGCGCGGCGCCCATGCCCAGGGTCGCCACGGCGACGATGATCACGGCGAGGGCGGCAAACACCCAGGAGTCCGGGAACCAGCGCTCGGCGAAGTTGGAACAACGCAGGGCAAATCGGGCGTAGCGGCTTTCTTCGATAGCATCGGCCACGTTCAGTACCTCTATTTGTATTTATTATGGGGGCGGCAGTTTTGCTGCATGTTCCTCTACGGTTATTCATTTGGGAATGTAGTTATCTTCATTGATCAATGAGTAAAGCAAATATATCCAGCGTGATTGCCATCACCCGGCCCAGCTCATAACCTGCAGGCCATTTTGTTTGTCTGCCGAGCTTGCACATGACTGCCACCTCTTATCCACAGGCGCAGCGTTTCTCCCGCTCCGACTACAAAACCCTGGGCCTGGCTGCCTTGGGCGGGGCCCTGGAAATCTACGACTTCATCATCTTCGTATTTTTCGCGCTGACCCTGAGCCAACTGTTCTTCCCGCCGGAAATGCCCGAATGGCTGCGCCTGCTGCAAAGCTTCGGCATCTTCGTCACCGGCTACCTCGCGCGCCCGCTGGGCGGGATCCTGATGGCGCATTTCGCCGATCACTTGGGCCGCAAACGGGTGTTCAGCCTGAGCATCCTGATGATGGCGCTGCCGTGCCTGCTGATCGGGATCATGCCCACCTACGCACACATTGGTTATTTCGCGCCCTTGATCCTGCTGGCGTTGCGCATCCTCCAGGGCGCGGCGGTGGGCGGGGAAGTGCCCAGCGCCTGGGTATTTGTCGCCGAGCACGCCCCGGACAACCATCGTGGTTATGCCTTGGGCTTCCTGCAAGCCGGGCTGACCTTCGGCTACCTGCTCGGCGCGCTGACCGCGACGCTGCTGGCGCAAGTCTTCACCCCGGCAGAAATCCTCGACTACGCCTGGCGCTTCCCGTTCCTGCTCGGCGGCGTGTTTGGCGTGATCGGCGTCTGGCTGCGGCGCTGGCTCAGCGAAACCCCGGTGTTCCTGCAGATGCAGGCCCGCCGCCAGGCTGGCGCCGAATTACCCCTGCGCACCGTCCTGCGGGAACACCGCAACGCGCTGCTGCCGGCCATGATCCTCACCTGCGTGCTCACCTCAGCCGTGGTGGTATTGGTCGTCATCACCCCGACCATGATGCAGAAAACCTTCGGCATGAGCCCCAGCCACACCTTCGCCCTGAGTGCGTTGGGCATCGTGTTCCTGAATATCGGTTGCGTGCTGGCCGGCCTGCTGGTGGACCGCATCGGCGCGTGGCGCGCGGTATTGGTCTACAGCCTGTTGCTGCCGGTGGGGATTGCCGTGCTGTATGCCAGCCTGATTTCGGGCGGCGTGTGGCTGGGCGCGGCGTATGCGATTGCCGGTTTGAGTTGCGGGGTGGTGGGGGCCGTGCCGTCGGTGATGGTCAGCCTGTTCCCGGCGCAGGTGCGCGTGTCGGGGATTTCCTTCACCTACAACATTGCGTATGCGCTGTGGGCAAGTACCACGCCGCTGATGTTGATCGCGTTGATGCCTGCCAGCCCTTGGATCTGCGTGGTGTATTGCGTGGTGATGGGCGCGGTGGGCGCAGTGAGTGCGGCGCATTTTGGCAAGCGCCAACCCACCTGATCGTTCCTACGCTCAGCGTGGGAACGCCTCACTGGACGCTCCGCGTCGGCTCTTGTGACGCGGAGCGTCACGGGCTGCATTCCCACGCGGAGCGTGGGAACGATCATCAGATCCTCAGGTGAGGAAGTGCCACATCAGCAGTGTGCCGACCAGGCCGACGACAGACACGATGGTCTGCAACACCGACCACACCCAAATCGTCTGCTTCAGTTGCAAGCCGAAGTACTCACGCACCATCCAGAAGCCCGCGTCGTTGACGTGGCAGAAGAACACCGAGCCGGCACCAATCGCCAGGGCCACCAGTGAGCTTTGTGTCGCCGCCAGACCCGCCATCATCGGCGCCAGAATGCCCGCCGTTGTCGTCGTGGCAACGGTCGCCGAACCGGTGGCCTGACGCAGCGCCACGGCAATCAGCCAAGCCAGCAACAGGTACGGCATGTGCGCGCCTTCGGCCACTTTGCTGATGGTCTGGCTCACGCCGGCATCCAGCAACGTTTGCTTCAACCCGCCCCCCGCGCCGATGGTCAACAACAGTACCGCGATCGGCGCCAGCGCTTTACGCAAGGTATTGCCCACATCGGCCCGCGGCATGCCGCTGGCCCAACCCAGGCAAATCACCGCCGCAATCACCGCCAGGCCCAGCGCGATCAGTGGCTCACCGAGGAACTTCAAGGTCAGCGCCACCGGGCTTTCCGGCGACATGGCGACCTTGGCCAGGGTGCTGCCGAGCATCAGGATCACCGGCAACAGAATAATCAGCAGCGACACCCCAAAACTCGGCTGGCGCGGCGCCTTGGGCGGTGCACTGAACAGTGCGCCAATGTCGGCCGGCTCATCCACGTGCATGCGCTTGGACAGCCAGTTGCCGTACAACGGGCCGGCCAGAATCACGGCCGGCACGGCGAGGCAAAAGCCCAGCAACATGGTCAGGCCCAGGTCGGCGTGCAAGGCGCTGACTGCAATCAACGGCCCTGGGTGCGGAGGCATCAGGGCGTGCAGGGTGGTCATGCCCGCCAGCGCCGGGATCGCGATTTTCAGCAGCGGCTGGTTCGAGCGCTTGGCCATCACAAAGATGATCGGCACCATCATCACCAGGCCCACTTCGAAGAACAGCGGCAAGCCAATCACCATTGCCACCAGCGCCATGACCCAGGGCAACGACTTGCCCTTGCCCAGGCCGAGCAGGGTAGTGGCGATACGGTCGGCAGCCCCGGACTCGGCCATCAACGCGCCGAGCATCGAGCCCAGGGCAATGATGATCCCGGCTTCACCGAGGATCGCCCCGGCGCCTTTGCTGAACGCCTTGGCCACTTCTTCCGGCGGCAAGCCAGCACCGACACCGGCGATAAACGTGCCGATCAGGATCGACAGGAACGGCGGCAGCTTGGTGGCGCTGATCAACACAATGATGCTGGCGATGGCCAGCAGAACGCAGAACATGAGGCGGGTGTCGTGAACCATCCACGCGGCAGTCGATAACTCCAAAACGGGACTCCTTATCGAACAGGTTGGCTAATGTGTTTCTTTTTGTTTCCTGCTCGAAAAGCATACCTGATAGAACGGTTCCAGAGCGTTCATGTTCAATTTTGGTGCGCACCGCGTAACGCCCGCCTGACGACGTGATGACAATTTCGTAACCCATGCCGGTGGTTTTGGCCTATAGCTCTATGATCAACCGGACGACGACCCACGAGGACATTTCATGAGCGCAGGACACAGCCACGCCCAAGTACGCGCCGGCCACGAACGCAAGTTATGGATCGCCCTGGGGCTGACCTCGAGTTTCATGCTTGCCGAGGTGATCGGTGCCTTTATCACCGGCAGCCTGGCGCTGTTGTCCGACGCCGCTCACATGATGACCGACGCCCTGGCCCTGGCAATTTCCCTGGTGGCGATCCAGGTGGCCAAGCGCCCCGCCGACCGCAAGCGCACCTTTGGCTATGCGCGTTTCGAGATTCTGGCGGCGGCGTTTAACGCGCTGCTGCTGTTCGCCGTGGCGTTCTACATCCTTTATGAGGCGTATCAACGGCTGCAGGCTCCCGCCGAGATCCAGTCCACCGGCATGCTGGTGATCGCCGTGCTGGGGCTGATCGTCAACCTGATTTCCATGCGGTTGCTGAGTGCGGCCAGCGGCGAAAGCCTCAACGTGAAGGGCGCTTACCTGGAGGTCTGGAGCGACATGCTCGGCTCCATCGGCGTGATCATCGCGGCGCTGGTGATCATGTACACCGGCTGGGGCTGGGTGGATTCGGTGGTGGCTGCGGCGATTGGCTTCTGGGTGCTGCCACGCACCTGGACCCTGCTCAAGGAAAGCATGAACGTGCTGTTGCAGGGCGTGCCGGACGGCATCGATATCGACAAGGTCGAGCAGGCGCTTCGTGGTGTGCCCGGAGTAAAGGACGTACACGATCTGCATATCTGGGCGCTCACCAGCGGCAAAAATGTGCTGAGTACTCACTTGGTGGCGGATTCGGCGCAAGGCTCCGAGCAACAGATCCTCAGCCAGGTGACGGAATTACTGCATGAACAATTCGATATTTCCCACGCCACCATTCAGGTGGAGGGCGACGGCTTTCACCACGACGAGCATGACGAGGTGCACGCCTGAGGACTACTCCCGGTCTTCCAGCACATAACCCACGCCGCGCAGGGTGTGGATCAACTTGCGCTCGAACGGGTCATCAATCTTCGCCCGCAGGCGGCGGATCGACACTTCCACCACATTGGTGTCGCAATCAAAATTCATGTCCCACACGAACGAGATAATTTGCGTGCGGGACAGCACCACGCCGCTCTGGCGCATCAGCAAGTGCAGCAGGGCGAATTCCTTGGTGGTCAGGTCGATGCGCTGCAAGCCGCGAAATGCCCGGTGGCGGCCCTGATCCAGTTCCAGGTCGGCCACCCGCAACACATCCGGCACCGGCGAGTGCGTGCTGCGGCGCATCAAGGTGCGCACCCGCGCCAGTAATTCGGGGAATTCAAACGGCTTGACCAGGTAATCATCGGCGCCCAGGTCCAGGCCCTTGATCCGGTCGGCGAGGCGGCCCTGGGCGGTCAACATCATGATGCGCGTGCTGCTGTTCTGGCGGATGCGTTGCAGCACGTCCCAGCCATCCATCAACGGCAGGTTTACGTCCAGCATCACCAGGTCGTAGGCGTGCTGGCGGGACAAATGCAAGCCGTCGGCACCGGTGGCGGCACAGTCGACGATATAGCCACTTTCGCTCAACCCCTGATGTAAGTAATCGGCGGTTTTAGGTTCGTCTTCGATAACCAGAATACGCATGTCGAGGATCCAGCCGGGCAGTGGAAAAGTTGGCCGAAGCTTAAAGCAAAAGCCCGTGGCAGAGCCGTTGCTAACGGATTTGTAATGTTCTGGCCACTCCTCTGATAAGTACCGAAAGTTACATTGCCCACCTGTTAATTCATGGGCATGGAACTCTTGTTATGCCAACGTTCATACGCAAATTACTGTGGGTGGCAGGCGCCTTGTCGACTGTCTTTTTATTGGCCACTGCGACGGTTCAAGAGGCGTCGGCGCAAACCCTGACCCTCGAATCGGCCCTGCAAACCGCCTTCGCCAATAACCCGGAGATGGCCGCCGCCCAATGGGAAATCGACATCGCCCAGGGCGGTCGCCAGCAGGCTGGGTTGATCCCCAACCCGGTCGCTTCCTGGGACGCCGAAGACACCCGCCGCAACTCACGCACCACCACCGTCAAACTGAGCCAAACCCTGGAATTGGGTGGCAAGCGCGGCGCCCGGATTGACGTGGCCACCCGCGCCCAGGAAGCCGCCGCTCTGACCCTGGAACAGCGCCGCAACGTGCTGCGGGCAGAGGTCATCGACGGTTACTACGGCGCGCTTCGGGCCCAGGAACGCCTCGACCTGGCCCAACGCTCACTGGCACTGGCCGAGCGCGGCCTGGTGGTTGCCAATGGCCGTGTCATCGCCGGTAAATCGTCCCCGGTGGAAGCCACACGCGCCCAGGTGCAGCTCTCGGAAATTCGCCTGGAATTCAACCGCGCGCAAATGGGCCTGACCGACGCCTATCGTCGCCTCGCCGCCAGCACCGGTGCGGCGAGCACCGACTTCCAGGCCGTGGCCGCCCAGTCCCAGGCGGCGCCGACATTACCGTCGCCCGCGCAGTTGCTGGGGCGGCTGGAACAAACTGCCGAACTGCGCCTGGCCGAACTGCAAATCGTCCAGGGGGAGGCGGCCCTGGGCCTGGAAAAAGCCCAGCGCATTCCCGACCTCGACGTGTCCATCGGCAGCCAATACGACGCCAGCGTACGTGAGCGGGTCAACGTGGTGGGGGTGTCGATGCCGATCCCACTGTTCAACCGCAACCAGGGCAACGTACTCGCCGCCAGCCGCCGCGCCGACCAGGCCCGCGACCTGCGCAACGCCGCCGAGCTGCGCCTGCGCACCGAGACTCGCCAGGCCCTGGACCTGTGGCAAACCGCGAATACCGAAGTGCGCTCGTTCAACCAACAGATCCTGCCCGCCGCCCAAAGCGCGGTGGACAGCGCCACCCGTGGCTTCGAAATGGGCAAGTTCAATTTCCTCGACGTGCTCGACGCCCAGCGCACCTTGATTGCGGCCCGTACCCAATACCTCACGGCCACCGCTCAGGCGACTGACGCCTGGGTGCGCATCGAACGGATTTACGGCGACCTCGCCCGGTTTTGATTTTTTCAGGAGCGTTCCATGAACAACAAACACAGGATGGCGCTGGCCGTTGCGCTGATGCTGGCGTGGCCGACCCTCAGCGGTGCGGCAGAGGCGGAAGAAGAAGGCAAACTTGAGTTGACCGACCAGCAAATCCAGGCCGCCGGCATTCAACTCGCGCCCGCCCAATCCCGGCAGATCAGCACCGTGCTGTCACTGCCGGGCGAGGTGCGTTTCGACGAAGACCGTACCTCCCACATCGTGCCGCGTGCCGCCGGCGTGGTGGAGTCGGTGAAGGTCAACCTCGGGCAGTCGGTGAAGAAGGGCGAGCTGCTGGCGGTGATCGCCAGCCAGCAGATTTCCGATCAGCGCAGCGAACTGGCGGCCAGCCAGCGCCGGGTCGAACTCGCCCGCACCACCTTCCAGCGCGAGCGCCAGTTGTGGCAGGACAAGATCTCCGCCGAACAGGATTACCTGCTGGCGCGTCAGGCGCTGCAAGAGGCCGAAATCGCCCTGAACAACGCCCGGCAAAAGATGAACGCCCTGAGCGGCAGCGCCGTATTGGTGGGCGGTAATCGCTACGAACTGCGTGCGCCGTTCGACGGCGTGGTGGTGGAAAAACACCTCGGCGTCGGTGAGGTGGTGAGCGAGACCAGCAACGCCTTCACCCTGTCGGACCTGTCCCAGGTGTGGGTCACCTTCGGCGTGTTTCCCAAAGACTTGAACAAGGTCCAGGTCGGCAAGCCGGTGAAGGTCACCTCCTCGGAAATGGGCACCGAAGTGCTCGGCACCGTGGCCTATGTTGGCAACTTGCTGGGGGAGCAGACCCGCACCGCCACTGTGCGCGTCACGGTGCAGAACCCTGACGACTCGTGGCGCCCAGGCCTGTTCGTCGCCGTGCAGGTCGCTACCGATACGTATCAGGCCAAGGTGACGGTGCCGCAGGAAGCAATCCAGACCGTCGAGGACAAACCCTCGGTGTTCGTGCGAACCCCCGACGGCTTCATGACTCGCCATCTCGAATTGGGCGTCAGCGAAAACGGTTTTGTCGAAGTGCGCCAGGGCCTCGACGCCGGAGCGCAGGTGGCCACCGTAGGCAGCTTCATCCTCAAGTCCGAATTGGGCAAGGCCTCGGCCGAGCACGCCCATTGATCCTGCGAGTGATTTCCCATGTTTGAGCGCCTTATCCAATTCGCTATCGAGCAGCGCATCATCGTACTGCTGGCGGTGCTGCTGATGGCCGGTGTCGGCATCGCCAGCTATCAGAAACTGCCCATCGACGCGGTACCCGACATCACCAACGTGCAGGTGCAGATCAACTCGGCGGCGGCGGGGTTTTCGCCGCTGGAAACCGAGCAGCGCATCACCTTTCCGATTGAAACCGCCATGGCCGGGCTGCCGGGTTTACAGCAGACCCGCTCGCTGTCGCGCTCGGGTTTGTCCCAGGTCACGGTGATTTTCAAGGACGGCACCGACCTGTTCTTCGCCCGCCAACTGGTCAACGAGCGCTTGCAGGTGGCCCGCGAGCAACTGCCGGATGGCATCGAAACCATGATGGGGCCGATTTCCACCGGGCTCGGGGAAATTTTCCTGTGGACCGTGGAAGCGAAAGACGGCGCGCGCAAGGAAGACGGCTCAGTTTATACGCCGACCGATCTGCGGGTGATCCAGGACTGGATCATCAAGCCGCAACTGCGCAACGTGCCTGGCGTGGCCGAGATCAATACCATCGGCGGCTTTGCCAAGGAATACCAGATCGCCCCGGACCCCAAGCGCCTGGCGGCCTATAACCTGACCTTGAGTGACCTGGTCACTGCGCTGGAGCGCAACAACGCCAACGTCGGCGCCGGCTACATCGAACGCAGTGGCGAGCAATTGCTGATCCGCGCGCCGGGGCAAGTCGGGTCCATCGACGACATCGCCAACATTGTGATCACCACGTCCGACGGCACGCCGATTCGGGTGCGCAACGTCGCGCAAGTCGATATCGGCCGTGAGTTGCGTACCGGCGCCGCCACCGAAAATGGCCGCGAAGTGGTGCTGGGTACGGTGTTCATGTTGATCGGCGAAAACAGCCGCACCGTGTCCCTGGCGGTCGCGAAAAAACTCGAAGAGATCAACCGCTCACTGCCGGAAGGCGTGGTCGCCGTCACCGTCTACGACCGTACCAACCTGGTGGAAAAAGCCATCAGTACGGTGAAGAAAAACCTCTTCGAAGGGGCGCTGCTGGTGGTGGCGGTGCTGTTCCTGTTCCTCGGCAATATCCGCGCCGCGCTGATCACCGCGATGGTCATTCCCCTGGCCATGTTGTTCACCTTTACCGGGATGTTCACCAACAAGGTCAGCGCCAACCTGATGAGCCTCGGCGCCCTGGATTTCGGGATTATCGTCGATGGCGCAGTGGTGATCGTCGAGAACGCCATCCGCCGCCTGGCCCACGCCCAGCAGCGCCACGGGCGGTTGTTGACCCGCAGCGAGCGCCTGCATGAAGTGTTTGCGGCGGCCAAGGAAGCGCGGCGTGCGCTGATCTTCGGGCAGTTGATCATCATGGTGGTGTACCTGCCGATCTTTGCCCTTACCGGCGTTGCCGGGAAGATGTTCCACCCGATGGCCTTCACCGTGGTGATCGCGCTGCTGGGGGCGATGATTCTGTCTGTCACCTTTGTGCCGGCGGCGATTGCATTGTTCGTGACCGGCAAGGTCAAGGAAGAAGAAAACCTGGTGATGCGCACCGCACGGCGTGTCTATGCGCCAGTGTTGGATTGGGTGATGACGCGCCGGCCGCTGGTGTTCGGCCTGGCGGCGTTGACCATCGTTGCGTCGGGCCTGGTGGCCAGTCGCATGGGCAGCGAATTTATCCCCAGCCTCAGCGAAGGTGACTTCGCCCAACAAGCATTGCGCGTGCCGGGCACCAGCCTGACGCAATCGGTGCACATGCAGCAGCAACTGGAAAAAACCTTGATGGCCGAGGTGCCGGAAATCGAACGGGTATTTGCCCGCACCGGCACCGCAGAAATCGCCTCCGACCCGATGCCGCCGAACATCTCCGACAGTTACGTGATGCTCAAACCCAAGGACCAGTGGCCCGACCCGAAGAAGTCCCGCGAGGCAATCATCGCCGACATCCAGCGCGCCAGTGCGATTGTGCCGGGCAGCGTGTATGAGTTGTCGCAACCGATCCAGCTGCGCTTCAACGAGCTGATTTCCGGGGTGCGCAGTGACGTGGCGGTGAAGGTGTTTGGTGACGACATGGCGGTGTTGAACAAGACCGCCGGGGAAATTGCCGAGACCTTGCAAACCCTCCAGGGCGCCTCGGAAGTGAAGGTGGAACAGACCTCCGGCCTGCCGGTGCTGACCATCAATATCGACCGCGACAAGGCCGCGCGTTTTGGCCTGAATGTGGGCGATGTGCAAGACACGATTGCCGTTGCCGTGGGTGGGCGCCAGGCCGGTACGATGTACGAAGGCGACCGGCGTTTCGACATGGTCGTGCGGTTGTCCGACGCGCTGCGCACCGACATCGAAGGCTTGTCGCGGTTGCTGATCCCGATTCCGGCGCTGGCGAACAACGCGGCGGGACAGTTGGGGTTTATCGCACTGTCGGAAGTCGCCAGCCTGGACCTGGTGCTCGGCCCCAACCAGATCAGCCGCGAAAACGGCAAGCGCCTGGTGATCGTCAGCGCCAACGTGCGTGGGCGGGACATCGGTTCGTTTGTCGAGGAGGCCGGGGCTGCCATCGACGCCCAGGTGAAAATTCCTGCGGGTTACTGGACCACCTGGGGTGGCCAGTTCGAACAGTTGAAGGAAGCCTCCGAGCGCCTGCGCATCGTGGTGCCGGTGGCGTTGCTGCTGGTGTTCGGCCTGCTGTTCATGATGTTCAACAACCTCAAGGACGGGCTGCTGGTGTTCACCGGGATTCCCTTCGCGTTGACCGGCGGGATCATGGCGCTGTGGATGCGGGACATTCCGCTGTCGATCTCGGCGGGTGTGGGCTTTATCGCGCTGTCGGGGGTGGCGGTGCTGAACGGGCTGGTGATGATTGCCTTCATTCGCAACCTGCGGGAAGAGGGCCGCTCATTGTCGGTAGCGATCAACGAAGGCGCCCTGACGCGCTTGCGCCCGGTGTTGATGACGGCGTTGGTGGCGTCGCTGGGGTTTATCCCCATGGCCCTGGCCACCGGCACCGGCGCCGAAGTGCAGCGCCCGTTGGCGACGGTGGTGATTGGCGGGATTATCTCGTCGACGCTGCTGACCCTGCTGGTATTGCCGGCGCTGTATCACTGGGCGCATCGGCGTGAAGAGTTTCAGGATCCTGGCGAATAACCTGTGGCTGAGGGGCTTGTCCTGTGGACCAAGAGGCTTGTCCTGTGGCGAGGGGGCTTGTCCCCCGTTGGAGTGCGTAGCACTCCTGCTTTTTTTAGGGCCGCTACGCAGCCCAACGGGGGACAAGCCCCCTCGCCACAGAAGTTCCTGCCACAACAGGCAGGTCCACTACAGGGGAAACACCAACCGAAACACAGTGAAACCTCCGGGCTCGCTGCTGACTTCTGCCCGGCCTTGATGCAGGGTCATGATCGACCGCACGATGGCCAGACCCAGCCCGGTCCCCCCTTCGGAGCGGGCGCGGCTGCTGTCGACGCGGTAGAAACGCTCGAACAGGTTCGGCAGGTGGTGCGCTTCAATCCCAGGGCCCGGGTTGCCCACCGACAGCGACACCTGCTGCCCGTGGGTTTCCACCTGCAACGACACCGTGGAGGCGTGCCGGGTATGCCGGATGGCATTGGACAACAAGTTGGAAATCGCCCGCTGAATCATCAGGCGGTCGCCATGCACCGAGGCATCGCCGTTGAGGCTCAGGGTCAGGTGCTTGTCTTCGGCACTCAAGGCAAACAATTCCATGACCCGGCGCGCTTCGTCGGCCAGGGACACCGGCGCAAACGAAACCCGCGCCGTCGGGTGGCTGACCTGCGCCAGAAACAGCATGTCGGAGACGATCCGTGCCAGGCGTTCCATCTCCTCGGTGCTGGATTCCAGTACCGCCTTGTACTCCTGGGGCGGTCGCTCACGGGACAACGTCACCTGCGCCTTGCCCATCAAGTTGGTCAGCGGCGCACGGAGTTCATGGGCCAGGTCATCGGAGAACTGCGACAGCTGCTGCACCCCGCCGTCCAGGCGCTGCAGCATGAAGTTGATGCCTTGCGCCAACTCGCCCAGCTCCTTGGGCAAGTTATCCACAGCCAGCCGATGAGTCAGGTCCTGAGTGGTGACCTTGGCGGCGACGCGGCTGAACTGTTGCAGCGGCGCCAGCCCGCGTTGCACCACCCACCAGGCGCCAATGCCGATCAGCAGCAACAGCAGCGGCAGGGCGATCACCGTGGAGCGCAGGTAAGCACTGAGCAAGGCCTGATCGTCCATGCGGTCGAGCGACAGCAACACCCGCACGCGTTCGCCGCTGGCCAGGCGCATCAGGCTGGAGGCACTCAGCACTTGGTTGCCGTTGCTGTCGTCCCAGTTCAGGTAGCCGAGGTTTTGCCGCGGGGCGAAGTCGGTCAGCAACGGTTCCTGGGGCTTGGCGCCGACACTGAGCAGCACCGCGTCATCGGGCGCGGTGGCGACGATGGTCAGGTAAAAATTGTCATGCCCCATGACCAGGTCCATCAGCGAGTGCGGGCGGGCCCGGATGGCGCGGGTGTCCAGGCCCAGGGCCAGGCTGTGCTGGATCTGCTCCATCTTGCTTTCCAGGCCCTTGCGCGCCAGGTTCTCAAGCTCGTGGGTCAGCGCCAGGTACGCCAGCGTCGCGAGCAACACCACCAGGCCCGCGCCCATCAGGCTCACCGTCAGCCCCAGGCGCATCGACAGGCTGCTGGATCTCATTGGCGGGCCTCCAGCACATAGCCCACGCCACGAATGGTGTGGATCAGCTTGACGTCACTCTGGTCATCGACCTTGGCCCGCAAGCGGCTGATGGAGACTTCCACCACGTTGGTGTCGCAGTCGAAATTCATGTCCCAGACCAGGGAAATAATCTGCGTGCGGGTCAGCACTTCGCCGGACTGGCGCATCAACACATGCAGCAGGGCGAACTCTTTGGTGGTCAGGTCGATGCGCCGAGTGCCGCGGTATGCGCGGTGGCGGCGCGGGTCCAGTTCCAGGTCCGAAACACGAAATACGTCCGGCACCGGTATGTGTTCACTGCGACGCAACAGGGTACGCACGCGGGCCAGCAGCTCGGGAAACTCGAAGGGTTTGACCAGGTAATCGTCGGCGCCCATGTCCAGGCCCTTGATCTTGTCGGTCAGCCGGCCACGGGCGGTCAGCATCATCACCCGCTGGTTGCTGTCGCGGCGCAGTTGCTCCAGCACGTCCCAGCCGTCCCTGGCCGGCAGGTTTACATCGAGAATCACCAGTTCATAGGCGTGTTGCCCGGCCAGGTGCAGGCCGTCCAAGCCGCTGGCCGCACAGTCGACCACGTAACCGCTTTCGGTCAGGCCCTGCTGCAGGTAGGCAGCAGTCTTTTGCTCGTCCTCAACCACAAGGATACGCATGGGGATTTACCTTTTATTGATAGAGAGAGACTGGGATTGGAATTTTCGGAAGCCTGAAGGCTGAAGTAGCTTCAGGGTCAATCAACCAGTTTGTGACTGGTTGTTGCGCTGCAATCCTGCGGACAAAAAAAACGCCCCATCCGGGGCGTTAAAAATTCATCTCTTTCCAAAGGAGCTACACAAAAGCTTCAGAGATGAATGTGCTCGGTGTGCGCCGTTCAGATCGACTGCTTCTGTGCGTCGGCGGGAGCGGCCTCGGCCACGGACTGTTCGCCGTGGACCTGCTGCTGTTGCTGGCGGAACTCGGCGAGAAATTGCCGGGAACGGTCGGCACCGTCGTCGGCCAGGGCGACGGTGGATGTAGCGCCGAGAAAGCTGATCAATAACACGTAAGATGGCTTCATGACTGTTCTCCAATTAAGGCGTGTGCCGTTAGTTGGGTCCAGTATATGAAGTTCAACTTAACGAGAAGGTGAGGCGCATATTACAGTTCTGACAGACTTCAAATTGTGAACAGATGTTAGTCAACGGCAAGTGAATGTAAGCACCTGCCGTTGTGACGGTTTAAAGGATCGCCAGCGGATACTCCACAATCAACCGGACTTCTTCCAGGTCTGACTCAAACGCACTTGAACGAACGGTCGCCTGACGCAACCGCAGCGACAGGTCTTTCAAGTTGCCGCCCTGCACCACGTACTTGGCCTCGATATCCCGTTCCCAGCGGCGTTGATCGGTCAGCGGGTCGCCGGCCGCGTCCCGGCGCATGTACACCGCGTTGGCGTTGCTGTAGTCGGCGCCGGTGCCTTTGGCGTAGCGGGTCATGAACGAGAGACCGGGAATGCCGAAGGGCTGCATGTCGAGGTTATAGGTGAGCATCCACGAGCGTTCCTTGGGCGAGTTGAAGTCGCTGTACTGGATCGAGTTGTTGAGGAAGATCGAGTCGGACATGCGCAGGTAGTCAAAGTCGTCGTCCCCGTTGTTGCGCTGGTGGGACAAGGCCAGGCTGTGGGCGCCCACCTTGACCCCGAGCCTGGCGCTCCAGATGTTGTTATCGAACTCGCCCAGGCGTTTTTTGCCCTCGTCCACGGCCTTGTAATAGTTGAAGTCGCCAAACAGTGACACGTCATCGTTCAGCGGGTAGCTGGCGGCGCTGCCGAAGTAGTACTGGTCCCAGGCATCCTTCAGGCGGCTGGTGTACAGGCTGACGCTGAGGTGCTTGTTCACCTGGTAGTCGCCACCGGCATAGCCGATCCAGGGCGAATCCACCTTGCCCGCATAAAAGGTCGCAAAGCCTTTGTCCATGCCGCTCTGGGTCGGCTGGCTCATGCCGTCCAGGTGCCCGGCCTGCAAGCTCAGGCCCTCGATACTGGTGTTTTGCGCGGTGACGCCGCGAAAGCTTTGCGGCAATACGCGCGAGTCGCCGTAGGCCACCACCGGGGTCAGCGGGAACACATCACCGGCCTTGATCACGGTATCCAGCAGGCGCACTTTTACCGCGCCACCGAGCTTGCTGTAGCCGTCTTCGGGGTGATTGTCGCTGTCCACCGGCAGCACGCCGAACGAGCCCTTGCCGCCGCTGCGGCCGGTGCCGGAGTCGAGTTTCAGGCCATACATCGCAAAGGCGTCCAGGCCGAAACCCACCGACCCCTGGGTAAAACCGGACTCGAATTTGCCGATAAACCCCTGGGCCCAGGCTTCGGAGTAGCCATTGCCGGTGGGGCTCGACTGGCCTTTGCGGTCGTCACGGTTGAAATAGAAGTTACGGGCCAGCACGTTCAGCGTGCTGCCTTCGATAAAACCTTCGGGTTTGTCTTCCACGGCCATGCCTGGAAGCGGTGCAAGGCCCGCCAGGGCGGCAATCATGGAAACGGAAAGTGTGCGGTTAGTGCTCATGTAGCGCTCCTCGGTTTTGGCAGCTATTAGCTTCTTATCGATGGGGCATTCTTGTTGTGGTGTTGCCCAAGCAGATAGTTGCAAACACGAGATAACGACGAGGTGGCGCACAGATTACAATTTTGGAATTTCAATAAAACATAACCAATAAGTAATCTTTCGGTGAACTTTACGACAGGCTTGGTTAGTTACCCTTGCTCTGAACTTTTAATTCAATAAGTCAGACGAGGAAGCCCTCATGAACACCCTGAAAACCACGGTTGCGGCATTGGCCCTGATCTTTTCCGTCGGCGCGATGGCTGAAGGCGGAGGTGATCGCACCTTCGCCCAGATGATGCAAAACAACGAGCAGGCGATGGCCGCCTACGCCGCGAAAAAGGGCCTGCCTGCGCCCGTCGTCCAGAGCTATCGCTACGGCATGAAGCTGGACATTGCCAAGGTGGTTAACGTGACGCCGCCGATCCGTTCGTGCACCGCAGTGCCGTCGCGCATGACCTATGAAGACTCCACCGGCAAACTCAATACGCTGCAGTATCAGGTCATGGGTATCTGCCGTAACAACGGCAGTTGAGGTCTCGAAAAATATAATTGAGCAACGGGCTAAAGCGCTCTTAAGAAAACGCCGGTAGCGCCGATGCAGGTCAGATCCCGTCCTCATTTGCCCACCGGTGCCTCCATGTTCAACACCCGTCTCAAGCAGGAGCTGTCTGCTCTTCGCGAAGAATTATCAAGCCTGCAGCAGGTCAAGGAGAGCCTGGACAGTGAAATGATGACCCTGACACTGGATCCCGAGGGGCGCATCGAGTCGGTCAATGCCATCTTTCTTCAGGAGATGGGTTACCAGGCAAGCCAACTGCAAGGTCGCTTGATCGACGATATGGTGCCGGCGCACGTCAAGCAGGACACGTTTCAACTGCGTTTCAAAAACGCCCTGGTGCGTGGCGAGCACTTCGCCGGTACCGTGCGCCTGAACCGGGGCAACGGCGACGAGGCGTGGCTGCGCTCCATCGTGCAGCCGGTGCGCAGTTCGGACGGACGCATCAAGCATTTTTCGGTGTACTCCAGCGACCTGACGCGCACCATCGAGGCGTCTCGTGAACACGAAAACCTGATCACTGCGCTGGTGCGCTCCACGGCGGTGATCGAGTTTGACCTCAACGGTAATGTGCTGACGGCCAATGACCGTTTCCTCAACGGCATGGGTTACAGCCTGGCGCAGATCCAGGGCAAGCATCACCGGATATTCTGTGAGTCGCAGGACGCCAACAGCGTCGAGTACCAACAGTTCTGGAAGCGCCTGAACGCCGGCGAATTCGTCGCCGGCCGCTTCAAGCGTATCGACAGTCATGGCCGCACCGTGTGGCTGGAGGCTTCCTACAACCCGGTACTCGACGCCAATGAGCGGCTGTACAAAGTGGTCAAGTTCGCCACGGTGATCACCGACCAGGTCAACCAGGAGCAGGCCGTGGCCGACGCGGCCAACATCGCCTACAGCACCTCGCTGCAAACCGACAGCAGCGCCCAGCGCGGCACCACCGTGGTCACCCAGGCGGTGGACGTGATGCGCGACCTGGCCAAGCACATGCAACAGGCGGGCGAGGGCATCGAAGCGCTGAACGCCCAGTCTCAGGTGATTGGCAGCATCGTCAAGACCATCAGCGGCATCGCCGAACAGACCAACCTGCTGGCCCTCAACGCCGCCATCGAAGCCGCCCGCGCCGGTGAGCAAGGCCGTGGTTTTGCGGTGGTGGCCGATGAGGTTCGGCAACTGGCGTCGCGCACCAGCAAGGCCACCGAGGAAATCGTCGGCGTGGTGCGCCAGAACCAGGACATGGCCCGCGACGCCGTGGCGCTGATGACCGATGGCCGCCTGCAAGCCGAACAAGGCCTGGCCCTGGCGGCCGAGGCGGGCACGGTGATCGTGGAGATCCAGGACGGTGCGCAGAAAGTGGTCAGCGCCGTGGGGCAATTCGCCAATCAACTGAGCAGCTAGTCACCGGGGCTCATGCTTGAGGTATCGTAGGTTTTTTTTCCGAGCCTTTCGTCCATGAGCCCAAACCATCGCCGTCCCGTCCCGCTGTCCAAGGCCTACCGCTTGCTCAACCACGGCCCGACCGTGCTGGTCAGCGCCGCGCACAACGGCCAGCGCAACATCATGGCGGCTGCGTGGGCCATGCCGCTGGATTTCGAACCGCCCAAAGTTGCCGTCGTGCTGGACAAGGCCACCTGGACCCGGCAACTGCTGGAAGGCGCCGGCACCTTTGTGCTCAACGTGCCGTGTGCGGCCCAGGCCGATATCGTGCAGACGGTGGGTAACACCACCGGCAGCGAGACCGACAAGTTCGCAGCGTATGGCTTGCAGACGTTCAGTGGTGAACACACTGATGCGCCGATGCTCGAAGGCTGCGTAGCGTGGCTGGAGTGCCGGTTGCTGCCGGAGCCGCATAACCAGCAGACCTACGATTTGTTCCTCGCCGAAGTGGTAGCGGCCGAGGCGGATGAGCGGGTGTTCAGTGATGGCCGCTGGCATTTCGAAGGGCAGGATGCGCTGCGTACCTTGCACCATGTGGCGGGTGGGCATTTCCTGACGATTGGCGAGCCGCTGGAAGGCAAGAACCTGGCGTGAGGCTGTACATCAAACCCTGTGGCTAGCGGGCTTGTCCTGTGGCTATGGGGGTTGTCCTGTGGTGAGGGGCTGTCCTGTGGTGAGGGGGCTTGTCTGTGGTGAGGGGGCTTGTCCCCCGCTGGAGTGCGTAGCGCTCCCGCTTTTTTTGGGGCCGCTACGCAGCCCAGCGGGGGAC
>NZ_AHHC01000095.1:0-17500 GCF_000242655.1 Pseudomonas sp. PAMC 25886 | reverse complement strand
GGTAAGTTCCGACCTGCACGAATGGCGTAACGATGGCGGCGCTGTCTCCACCTGAGACTCAGTGAAATTGAAATCGCTGTGAAGATGCAGTGTATCCGCGGCTAGACGGAAAGACCCCGTGAACCTTTACTATAGCTTTGCACTGGACTTTGAATTTGCTTGTGTAGGATAGGTGGGAGGCTTTGAAGCGTGGACGCCAGTTCGCGTGGAGCCAACCTTGAAATACCACCCTGGCAACTTTGAGGTTCTAACTCAGGTCCGTTATCCGGATCGAGGACAGTGTATGGTGGGTAGTTTGACTGGGGCGGTCTCCTCCTAAAGAGTAACGGAGGAGTACGAAGGTGCGCTCAGACCGGTCGGAAATCGGTCGTAGAGTATAAAGGCAAAAGCGCGCTTGACTGCGAGACAGACACGTCGAGCAGGTACGAAAGTAGGTCTTAGTGATCCGGTGGTTCTGTATGGAAGGGCCATCGCTCAACGGATAAAAGGTACTCCGGGGATAACAGGCTGATACCGCCCAAGAGTTCATATCGACGGCGGTGTTTGGCACCTCGATGTCGGCTCATCACATCCTGGGGCTGAAGCCGGTCCCAAGGGTATGGCTGTTCGCCATTTAAAGTGGTACGCGAGCTGGGTTTAGAACGTCGTGTGACAGTTCGGTCCCTATCTGCCGTGGACGTTTGAGATTTGAGAGGGGCTGCTCCTAGTACGAGAGGACCGGAGTGGACGAACCTCTGGTGTTCCGGTTGTCACGCCAGTGGCATTGCCGGGTAGCTATGTTCGGAATAGATAACCGCTGAAAGCATCTAAGCGGGAAACTAGCCTCAAGATGAGATCTCACTGGAACCTTGAGTTCCCTGAAGGGCCGTCGAAGACTACGACGTTGATAGGTTGGGTGTGTAAGCGCTGTGAGGCGTTGAGCTAACCAATACTAATTGCCCGTGAGGCTTGACCATATAACACCCAAGCAATTTGCTGACCTGAAAAGGCACCAGATTGCGGTGTGTGAAGACGAAATGAACCGAAAGTTCGATTCTTGCAAACACCGAAAGCTGTCACATACCCAATTTGCTGAAGCGAGGCCAACTGGCCACGACTCAGTACCCGAATTTCTTGACGACCATAGAGCATTGGAACCACCTGATCCCATCCCGAACTCAGCAGTGAAACGATGCATCGCCGATGGTAGTGTGGGGTTTCCCCATGTGAGAGTAGGTCATCGTCAAGATTAAATTCCAGAACCCCTGATTGCTAACGCAATCAGGGGTTTTGTTTTGGGCGGTCGAAAAGTTACGCGTAGCACCATGCTTGATCTGCAGCGGCGCCCCGACAAATTTGCACAGTTATTTCTGAACCAGAACACTAGAATAGGCACCTAATCTTTTTTAGAGTCCGAGCCCTATATGCCCGACCCGGTTGATACCCTTGAGGTGTCAGACTTACCGCTGGACGAACTGGTGGCATGCCATGAGTGCGACTTGCTGATGCGTAAGCCAGAGCTGGCCCGTGGTGAAAAGGCCCAATGCCCACGCTGCGGTTACGAGTTGTACGCGCACCGCCACAACGTCGTGGAGCGGAGCCTGGCTTTAGTGCTTGCCGCGCTGTTGTTGTACGTCCCCGCGAACTTTTTACCCATCATGCAGCTCAATCTACTCGGGCAGTCTTCGCAGGACACCGTATGGACCGGCGTTGTCGGCCTGTTCGACACCGGCATGCAAGGCGTCGCCGTGGTGGTGTTCCTCTGCAGCATGGGCATTCCATTGCTCAAGCTCCTGTGCCAACTGGCGGTATTGCTAAGCATCCGCTGGAACATTGGCCGCAGCTACGGCCTGCTGTTCTACCGCATCTACCATCACCTGAAGGATTGGGGAATGCTCGAGGTCTACCTGATGGGGGTGCTGGTGGCGATCGTAAAACTGGCTGACATGGCCTCCATCACCGTCGGGCTGGGCCTGGCCTGCTTCGTAAGTCTGTTAATGGTCCAGGTGCTGCTGGAGGTGGTGATGTCACCTCACCAGATCTGGGAAGCGCTGTCAGGAGAGGATGCTCATGCGGGCGATTGATGCGGGCATTCTGATTTGTACTGAATGCCACGAGTTGAACAAACAAGACCCGGACGCCGACGAGCAAACCTGCACCCGTTGCGGTGCGTTGGTCCACGCTCGCCGTCCGAACAGCCTGACACGCACTTGGGCGTTGCTGGTCACTGCGGCCATCTTGTACATCCCGGCCAACCTGTTGCCGATCATGACCGTCAGCTCCCTGGGGCAGGGCGATCCGAGCACCATCATGTCCGGCGTGATCCAATTGATGCAGCACGGCATGTTCCCCATCGCTGCGGTGGTGTTTATTGCGAGCATCCTGGTGCCAACCTTCAAGCTGGTGGGCATCGGCCTGCTGCTGTTTTCAGTGCAACGTCACCAGCCACTTTCCGCGCAACAACGCATTATCATGTACCGCTTTATCGAGTTCATTGGCCGCTGGTCCATGCTGGATATCTTCGTGATCGCCATCCTGGTGGCGGTTGTAAATTTTGGGCGACTTGCCAGTGTCGAGGCCAATCTCGGCGCCGTGGCGTTCGCCAGTGTGGTGATCTTGACGATGCTTGCCGCAGTAACTTTTGATCCCCGACTGATTTGGGATAACACGGAGTCGGACGACGACCATGAGTGATTTGCCTAAGGCTAAAACCCGCCCAGCTTCCAACTGGTCGGCCATTTGGGTGCTGCCCCTGATTGCCCTGATCATCGGCGGCTGGCTGGGATGGCGTGCCTACAACCAGCAAGGTATCGAGATTCAAGTTCGCTTTGAAAGCGGCGAAGGTATCCAGGCCAACAAGACCGAAGTGGTCTACAAAGGCATGTCCGTGGGCAAGGTCAAAGCCCTGGCCCTGGACGACGAAGGTAACAATCGCGGGGTGATTGCCACCATCGAGATGAACAAGGACGTCGAGCAATACCTCAAGACCAACACCCGCTTCTGGCTGGTTAAACCGAGTGTCAGCCTGGCCGGTATCACCGGCCTGGAAACCCTGGTTTCCGGCAACTACATCGCCGCCAGCCCGGGCGATGGTGAACCCACACGCAAGTTCAAAGCCCTGTCCGAAGAACCGCCTTTATCCGACGCCAAGCCCGGCCTGCACCTGACCATCAAAGCTGATCGCCTCGGCTCGCTGAATCGTGGCAGCCCGGTGTTCTACAAACAGATCCAGGTGGGCCAGGTCAAAAGCTACCTGCTCTCCGAAGACCAGACCACCGTTGAGATCAAGGTCTACATCGAACCGACCTACGCCAGCCTGGTGCGCAAACACACGCGTTTCTGGAACGCCAGCGGCATCAGCATCGACGCCAACCTCTCCGGCGTAAAAGTCCGCAGTGAGTCCTTGGCCAGCATCGTTGCCGGCGGTATCGCCTTCGCCACGCCAGAGAACCGCAAGGACAGCCCGCCGACCGACCCAAGCCTGCCGTTCCGCCTGTACGAAGACTTCGATGCCGCCGCCGCGGGCATCAAGGTCAAGGTCAAACTCACCGACTTCGAAGGCCTCCAGGCTGGCCGCACGCCAGTGATGTACAAAGGCATCCAGGTCGGCAGCCTGAAAACCCTGAAGATCGACCCGGACCTGTCCAGCGCCAATGCCGAGCTGACCCTCGACCCGCTGGCCGAAGACTACCTGGTTCAGGACACCCAATTCTGGGTGGTCAAACCGTCCATTTCCCTGGCCGGCATCACCGGGCTGGAAGCCCTGGTGAAAGGTAACTACATCGCGATCCGCCCCGGCGACAAGGGCAGTGCGCCACAACGGGAATTCGTGGCTCGGGCCAAAGCGCCGCCACTGGACCTGCGTTCCCCCGGCCTGCACATGGTGCTGTTCACCGACAACCTCGGTTCCCTGGATGTCGGCAGCCCAATCCTCTACAAGCAGGTCAAGGTGGGCTCCGTGCAGAGCTACCAGTTCTCCCGCAAGTCCAAGCAACTGGTGATCGGTGTCCACATCGAGAAGGAATACGAAGGGTTGGTCAACGGTTCGACGCGTTTCTGGAATGCCAGCGGCGTGACCCTGACGGGTGGACTGACTGGCGGTATCCAGGTGAAAAGCGAATCGTTGGCCAGCCTGATGGCAGGCGGTATCGCCTTCGAAACCCCGGAGCAGAATGTGCCGCTGAAAAAGCGCATTCCGCGTTTCCGCTTGTTCGCGGATCGTGAGGCCGCCAACCAGCACGGTACGCTGGTGACCATCAAGGTCGACCGCGCCGATGGCTTGCGCCCAGGTACGCCGGTGCGCTTCAAGGGCCTGGACGTCGGCAAGATCGAAAGCGTCGACCTGAGCGCCGACATGCAATCGGTACTGCTCAGCGCGCGCATCACTCAAGTGGCCGACCGCATCGCCCGGGCCGGCAGTCAGTTCTGGGTGGTCAAGCCTGAGCTGGGCCTGATGAAAACCTCCAACCTTGAAACCCTGGTGACCGGCCAGTACATCGAAGTACAGCCGTCAGCGAAAAACGCCGGCCCACAAAAGAGCTTTGTCGCGTTGGACAAGCCACCAGAGGCTGTACATCAGGAGGAAGGCCTCAGCCTGGTACTCAGCGCCGCACGCCGCGGCTCGTTGAAGGAAGGTGTGCCGGTCACTTACCGCGAAGTCACCGTAGGCAAGGTCACAGGCTACGAACTGGGCCAGACCGCCGACCGCGTGCTGATCCACATCCTGATCGAGCCCAAGTACGCGCCGCTGGTGCGCAGCGGCAGCCGGTTCTGGAACACCAGCGGCTTCGGTCTCGACTTCGGCCTGTTCAAGGGCGCGACGGTGCGTACCGAGTCCCTGGAGACCCTGGTCGCCGGCGGTATCGCCTTTGCCACGCCAGACGGCGAGCGTATGGGCAACGCCGCTCGGCCGCAGCAAACCTTCCCGCTGTTCGATAAGTTTGAAGACGAATGGCTGACCTGGGCCCCTAAAATCCCACTCGGCAAATAGACCGAGGCGCGTCCATCGCGGGCAAGCCCGGCTCCCACATTAGAGATGCATTGTCAGGAAGAATGCATTCCAAGTGTAGGAGCCGGGCTTGCCCGCGATGAGGCCCTCGGCAGCCCCACACAATCCAAGCCACAAAAAAAGGCCGCGATCCAAAAGATCGCGGCCTTTTTGCATTTCAGCGGGGCAGGTTAAACCTCATCCAGCTCCGGCTCATCCGCCTGCACATTCACGGTCGCTTTCACCACATCGTGACGGCGAATGTACTTCCAGTCCGCCTCATCGATGTAGATCCCGTTCGGCCCGCTGCCGCCTTCCAGGTCAATTGCCACCTGGGCGGACACCTGCGGCTTCACACTGGCCAGAATCGGCACGAAGCCCAACTGCAAGCTGGTCTCCAGCAACGCTGCCTGGTTCTTCTCGTCGATGTCCGCGGCCTCGTCGAGGTAGTACGGCAAGCGCACGCGCCCGGCCTGGTCGCGGTCCATCAAGTGCAGCAACAAGTACATGTTGGTCAGCGCCTTGATGGTCATGGTGGTGCCGTTGGAGGCGGCGCCATCGATGTCGGTGTGAATGATCGGCTGGCCGTTGACCTTGGTGATCTCGAACGCCAGCTCGAACAAGTCCTTGAGGCCCAACTGGTTGTGGTTGGCCGCTACCAGGCGCGCCAGGTACTCCTTGGCTTCCTCGTTCTTGTTGTCCTGCTCGGCACTTTGGCTGAGGTCGAACACCGAGAGGGTTTCGCCTTCTTCATATTGGCCGGCACTGTGGATGATCTGGTCGATATGCTTGAGGGCTTCCTTGTTCGGCGCGAGCACGATGCGGAAGCTTTGCAGGTTGGACACCTGGCGCTTGTTGATCTCGCGGTTGAACAACGCCAGCTGGTGCTCAAGGCTGTCGTAGTCACTGCGGATATTGCGCAAGGTGCGCGCGATATCGGTAACCGCCGCACGCCGTGCCTTGCCCAGGGTCAGGGCTTCATCGGTACGGTGCGCGTACGCGTTGATCAGCAGGTGCAGGCGACGCTCCATATCGTCTTCGCTGTCGAACTTGGCCACGCCCTTGAGGCGTACCTGTGCATACAGTGCGTCGATCTGCCCGTCGGCGCGCAGCAACCCCTGCCAGCTGTCCTGATAGTCATTGAGCAGCGGCAGCAGGTTTTCCATGGAGTCGTCGACCGGGTCCATGAATGGCGTGCCAAACGGCAAGTCCGCCGGCAGCAACTGACGACGACGCAACGCGTCATCCAGCGTGCGCTGCTTGGCTTCCATGTCGCCAATCTGGCGGCCCACCAGTTGCAGCTTGGCCGACAGTTGCTGGACGCGTTCGGTGAACGCATCACTGGAGCGTTTCAACTCGTCCTGGGCGGCTTCCATCTGCGCCAGGTTTTCCAGCTTCTCGCCTTCCTCGGCGCTCAGGGTTTGTGCACGACGGAAATCTTCCAGCGCCTTTTGCGCGTCCAGTACCTGTTGGTACAACGCTTCGGTCTGGGTCTTGCTCGCCGCGCGGTCGGCCGCCACGGCTTGCTGGGTTTTCAGTTGCTTGAGTTCTTTTTCCAGGCGCTCTTTCTGGTCGCGCAATGCGGCGCGGTCAGCCAGCGCCTGCAACGTCGGCGGCTCGATGTGCGAGATATCGATGGCCAGCCCCGGTACTTCAAAGCGTTCGCCCTTGAAGCCATCGAGGATCCGCTCCAGGGATTTCACCCACAGGCCGTCCTCGTCCAGCGTGATGCCATGCTCACCCAGCGGCAAGCTGAACAGCGAACTGTTGAACAGGCGCATCAGACGCTCGACATCCTGCTGCGAGAATTCTTCCCGCAGCTTGGCGTAGCTGTTGTTGTCGGCGTGATCGAGTTGCTGCTTCACCGACTTCAGGCGTTTTTCCAGGTCACGCAGACGCTCGTCCAGATCCTCGGCGCTGAACTGACGCGACTGCGCCAAGGCACCGGCCAATTCATCGTGGGCATCCTTGGCCGCCAGCAGTTGCTGCTCCAGCACCTTGACGTCATCCACCAGCGCGAAGCGATGCTTGAGCACCGACAACTCACCGAGCCAACGCTGAATGCCGCTGATTTCCCGCTCCAGGCGCATCAGCTCCTGAGTGCCGCCGCGCTGGTCGTTCTGCAGCGCGTCTTGCTCGTTGCGGTAATGCTCGGCCTGGATCGTCAGCTCTTCCTTGCGCGCACTGGCGTAGTCCGACCAGGTGCCCAGCAGCGAATCCAGCAGCGGCGACAGGCGATGCAGTTTGCCGCGCAGAATTTCCCGCTGTTTCACACCATTGGAAAGCGCTTCCACCAAAGGCCCGGCGGCCACCAGCGAGTTGTAGTCTTGCTCCATGCGTCGTACATCACGGAAGGCTTCTTCGCACGCCGCGATGTAATCGACACTGCCGGAACGCAGGCTGTGTTCGAACGCATCCAGAAACAGCTGCTTCAACTTGGCGGCGGTAATTTCCCGCATGTGCAGCAAGTTGATAAACAGCGCGCGGAAGGTCTTCAGGCTCTGCTCGCTGGTGGAGCGCAGCGGAATCAGGGTCAGGTCCAGCGGGATCGACGTGTGGCCACCCACCAGCAAACGGCGCAGTTCATCGGGCTTCAGCTCATAGGCTTTCAGGCCTTCGCGCTCAAGGTTGGTGAACAGCTCTTTCTGGCGCAGGCAGGTGTCGTTCTTCTGGTAGTGCGCCAGGTCCAGCTTGCCGGCGTAGGCAAAGAACTGGTGACCGAAACCACCGCCCGGGCCGCGCCCGACCACGCCGATCACGTGCGGGCCGTGGGGCAGCGCGACTTCCACCAGGATGTAGCTGGTGTCGGTGGCAAAGTAGAAACGCCGGGATTGTTCCAGGGTGTACTTGCCGAAACTCATGTCCGACATGCGCGCCAGAATCGGGAACTGCAAGGCGTTGATCGAAGCCGATTTACCGAGGTTGTTCGCGCCATACACCGACAGCGGTTCTTCCAGCGGGAACAACCCCAGGCTGTAACCGGCCGTGTTCAAAAGGGCGAAGCGGCGAATGCCGTAGCGTTCCTTGCTCATGCGTCGGTCTCCTGTTCTTCGGCAATGGCACGGGCCAGGGCGTCTTCTTCGCTCTCATCAGAGAAGTCACTGAGATCGAGCGGGTCATCGGTCTTCAGCAGTTTTTCATCGCTGTCTTCGTCGATGATTACCGGGGCCGGCAGCGGCAATACGCTGTGGATGCTCGCGGCCAGATCACGGTCCTGCTGGACCGAGAGGCACACATCGAGGAAGCGGTGCATCGGCGGCAGGAAGCGGTAGATACCGTTCTCTTCACTGGCAAAACCCAGCTGCGTCATACGACGCATGATTTTTTCTTCCAGCTCCTCAACGGTCTGCACTTCGGCCTGGATAAACAGGTCACGGTACTTTTCCAGCAGGGACGGCAACTCGTCACGGCCCAGGCTGCCACCGTCGAGCACGGCGATCGGGTCGCGGCCCTGGTCGGCCAGGTGCTCGACGATGATGAAGGTGAACAACGCCAGGCGCTGGGCGGTCTTGTTGACCTGCGCGGCGGCCACGGCGGAGTCCGGCACGAAGTAGTAGAAACCCCGGGTGTCGCATACCAGCTCAAAGCCCAGGGCCTTGAACAGCGTGCGGTACTGGTCCTGGAAGTTCGACAGTTGGGCGTACAGCTCCGGATCGCGGCGGCTGACGTGGTAACCCTTGAACAGCTCGCGAAAGATCGGCGCCAGCTGGGACAGTTCGGATAGATCAAGATGCATTAGGTGTGCTCGCAGAATTCCCGTGCGCATCAACGCTGGCCGGGAGCAGGGCGAATGAGCACAGGCTGACCTGGTGCTCGTGAGTGTGGTAATCCCGTCGTTCCAGGCGTTCACGCTTGAAGCGTTTCTCCCGCGACAGGCGTGAAAACCAATACAGCAACTCGTCGGTTGCGCCGTCCGGCTCCTGCTCCAGCAGCCAGGTCATCAGGTCGGGCATCGGCAGTGCGTCTTCGCAGCGCTCGAGCATTTCCTTGACCGTGCGCGGGGCGCGAGGGGCTTCGCCCTTGTGGGATTTGTGCGCCTTGGGGAAGCGCGCCGGCTTCGGTTCGAAGTTGGCCAGGGCGTACACATAGGCTTCGACCTGGCTCGCACTGCCGAGGAAGGTGCTTTGCGGCCGGGTAAACATCGGCATCGCCGCTTGCGGCACCGCGTCCAGGCCCTTGCGCCGAATCGCCGACAGGGCCAGGGCCGCGCCACGGGTCACGGCGTTGTGCCGGCGCGCTTCTTCACGCAGTGGCAGCAGCAGTTCACGGGCGTGACGCAAGGTCAACTGGGCGCTGGTCTGCATTTCGAGGATGCGCGCGTGGGTGCGCAGCAGCATGTCGTCGTCCACCAGGTGGCCGAGGCGCTGCTGCTCGGTGAGCATGCGCAGCAGCACGTTTTCGACCTTGCGCACGCCTTGTTCGAAGGCGCCGTCGGCGTTCACCAGCTGGATCATCGGCTCGACGTATTCGTCCCACGTCGCCAGTACTTCGGCGTAGCGCTGGCGCAACGGGATCTGCCGGTCGCTGGTCTTGGCGCGGTCGGCCACGGCCGCAAGGGCTTGCTCGTCGTTGGCGAGTTTTTTCAGCACGTCGCGCACGCGCATGTCCAGCAGGCGCAGTTGGCGCGCCAGGTCATGGCCGTCACGGATGTCGAAGGCGTCCTGGATATAACCCGCCAGGCGCTCAAGGTGGCGCAGGTAGGCTTCGATTTCCAGGCACAGGCCTAGCCGGTGCTCCTTGCGAAGATAAGCCAGGAAGTCGTGGATCTGTGCGTTGAGCTCGAAACGGTTCGGGCTCTTGGCGACAGGCACCAGGATATCCAGGCGAATCCACACGTCCAGCAGGCTGGTGATGTCCTGTGGCGTGCTGTCCAGTTGTTGGGCGGCCAGTTGCGCGCGCAATTCGCTGAGGCTCAGGGTGCCTTGGTCGAAGTGTTCGCACAGTGGCTCAAGCAGGGCCCAGTGTTCGGCGAGGGCGCGCAAGACGCGCTTGGGTTCGATCATCGGAATGGCCGGCTGGTTAGCGATTAAAAGCAGCGATTGTACTGCATCGGTGCCGGGATTTATCCACAGCCGGTCGTGAGGCGCTCGGCAAAACGATCAACTGCGGGCGATCTTCGTCGAAGGGCGGTAGAATCCCTGTTCTTTAGTTATCCACAAGTGGCCGACCTTTGCTTATCGAGTCCCGACGTCGCGCTTACTTGACCGCCATGCAGGTGGTCAACTGGCTGCCGCGCACTGAATTACCGTTCGCCGCACCCTCGCGGCCCGAGCTGCTGGAGGCCCCGGAACCGTTCGAGGCCTTCGAGCCTTCGGGTGAGGAGGCGGCTGCGCCGGTGCCTCTGGTCAAACCCGTGGCAGACGCCCCAGCGGTTCGGCCAAAAGTCGAAGTCCCGCGCCCGTCGCCGGTGGCCAAGCCGGTCGTCGCCGAGGAGGCGCCTGCCGTGGCCAAGGCCCCGGTGGTACCGCCGCCGCGCTTCGCCCTGCAACTGCTGCGGGCCGGGCGTTGCCTGTTGCTGGTAGAGCTGCCCACCGGCGAGCGCTTCCAGAGCCGCGACCCCGCGTATTTGTTGCTTAAAGACATGCTGCGCGCCGCCGGCCTGCCCGACAGCCCGCAAATTGTCGGCGAACCGGTGCGCTGGCCACTGCTGGTCCGGGGCACGATGGACCAGGGCCCGGAAGCCGCGCGGGATTTTGTGCAAGGTTTTGTGTCGGCGCGCCTGGAAGACGAACCCTGTGTGTGCCTGTGGCTGATCGGCCTGCCCGCCGTGCGGTTTGCCGGCGAAGCCAACGCCGAAGCCTGGTACCGCGAACTGCAGGTCGAGGGCCTCGGCTCCGTCTGGGCCCTGCCGGGCCTGGAACTATTAATGGAAGAGCCACAGCGTAAGGCTGATGTCTGGCAAGCCATGCGCCGGCTGATGGCGCGCTGGAAAAGTACCGATGAGTGAAGCTTTATCCTTCCGCCCGATGACCGAGGCGGACCTCGACGCCGTACTGAAGATCGAATACGCAGCGTTCAGCCACCCCTGGACCCGCGGGATTTTTCTCGACGGCCTGGGCAAGTACCAGATCTGGCTGATGTTTGAAGGTGAGCAGCAGGTGGGCCACGGGGTGGTGCAGATCATCCTCGATGAAGCCCATTTGCTGAACATCACCGTCAAGCCGGAAAACCAGGGCCGTGGCCTGGGTTTGAGCTTGCTGGAGCACCTGATGTCCCGGGCCTACGAGGCCAAGGCGCGGGAATGTTTCCTGGAAGTGCGCGACAGCAACACCGGCGCGTTCCGGCTCTATGAGCGTTATGGTTTCAACGAAATTGGCCGCCGGCGGGATTATTACCCCGCCGTCGGTGGTCGCGAAGATGCGGTCGTGATGGCCTGCACCCTGGTGGATTAACGCGTTGGCCTAGCGGTTTCCGTCCACCGGATCCCGCTCCGCCAGCTCGGCCTCATCCAGGCCATTGCCGCCGCCAATCTCATCTTCATCGACGATACTCAGGTCCCAGTCGGCCGGTTCACCTTCACCTTCTTCCCGGGCGTCCCGTGCGCCATCCTCGCGGATCAGCGTTTCCGGGCTCATGTCATCATCGGTGGATTCATGATCATCGGTGGACGCCCCGGTCATCCCGGCCTCGCGCACCCGTTCGTCGGGCATCAGATGCTCGCGCTCGCGGGGCGGAATCTCGTCGCCGATCTCGGCCGTGGGCTCTTCCTCGTCAAAATCCAGTTCCCGCATCGAACCCATGCGGTCTTCGTTGTCATCAATCGGCTCCGGTTGGGTGGCGCCGAAAGGACGTCGTGAATCAGTCATGGCGATTCCTCATACTGTGGGGCTTATAGTGTGTGGACAGGCATGGCTCCCCAAGATTCAAGTAATTGCCCGCCGGCTATCTTTATTCCCGGCGTGACCCGGACAGGCGGTCGAGTGTCAAAACTGCGCATCATTCCTGAGGCTTTCCCTGATGAACGAACTACAAGACCTGCTTGATAACAACGAACGCTGGGCAGATGCGATCAAACAGGAAGATCCCGAATTCTTCGCCAAGCTCGCCCGCCAGCAAACCCCGGAATACCTGTGGATCGGCTGTTCCGACGCCCGCGTACCGGCCAACGAGATCGTCGGCATGCTGCCGGGTGACCTGTTTGTACACCGCAACGTGGCCAACGTGGTGCTGCACACCGACCTCAATTGCCTGTCGGTGATCCAGTACGCCGTCGACGTGCTCAAGGTCAAACACATCCTCGTCACCGGCCACTACGGCTGTGGCGGCGTGCGCGCCTCGATGCAGGACAACCAGTTGGGCCTGATCGACGGCTGGCTGCGCACCATCCGTGACCTGTACTACGAAAACCGCGACGTGCTGGCCCAGTTGCCCACCGAAGAAGAACGCGTCGACCGCCTGTGTGAGCTGAACGTGATCCAGCAAGTGGCCAACGTCGGCCATACCAGCATTGTGCAAAACGCCTGGCATCGCGGGCAGAGCCTGTCGGTTCACGGCTGCATCTACGGGATCAAGGACGGTCGCTGGAAAAGCCTGAACACCACCATCAGTGGTTTCGAGCAGTTGCCGCCGCAATACCGCCTGCGCCCGCTGGGTGCGGTCTAAGGGCTTTTGCGCTGGCGCCACTGCTCCATGAACTGCTGACCTTCGGCGTTCAGAGGCTCGTTCATGCCGGTGATCCAGCCCCGGCAGTTGAGCTCGCCACATTGGCAGCGAAACTGTCGGAACAACACGTCCTCGGTGTGGGCGTAATCCATGGTCAGCAGGGCGCCGGCGGCAACGGATTGAACCGACCACAGTTCCAGGTACGTCATGTCGAGGAACACGTTCGGGTTGCATGAATGCGACAGCAGGCCGCTGAACCATGGGTCGTACAAGTGGATGCGCGAGGACATCTGCAACGTATGCAGGCGTCGCTCGCTCAGCGCATAGCCGGACACCTTGGCAATGCACAGGCGGCTGTCAAAGGCGACGCGGGTCTTGACCCCTTCGCCTGAACCGTCCCGTGTACGCACCACCTCGTAGTCGCGGGTGGACGGGTAGCCGTGTTCGCCCTGCAACATCACAAACGGGTAAAGGCAGTCATTCACGCAGGCGTTAGCCTTATCCATGGCTTGAGTTTTCATGACTCTCCAAGGGGGGCTGCATCGACCTGTCGGTGGTGGCTGGACTGCCAGTCTTGCAGCGGATGGGCGCGGCTCAAGACTCGCTGAAGTGGGATCCAATTTCTACTGTCAAATATGACAGTAGAAATTGGCTATCTTTCATGTAGGAAAATGTCCTGTCTGCAGCTCGGGTCAAGGTGCCGGTGCATCTACCGACGGTGCTGGCACTGCGCTTTTCAATTGCCTCAACTGGGTTTTGATCGCCGGTTGGGCGCACTTGGCGTTCGCTTGTTCGGGCGTCAGTTCACGGATCGACGTATAGAACAGCTCGCACGTCTGCTCCTTGCGCGTCACCTGCCAGGTGTTCATGCAGCCTTTGAGCTGCACATTCGGATCACTGGCCGGCTTCTGGCCCATCGCGGCCTGCCAGCAGGCGGCGCTCAAATCCTGGCCCATCACCTTTAAACCGGCCTCATCGGCCTTTTGCTCGTCACCGTCATACGTGTCGGGGTTGGCGGCATACCAGATGTAGCTCGGGTGGTTGGCCCCCAGCACCGCGACCTGGCTACCGGCGGCCGGGCTGATCTGCGCCAGGCCCAGTACGGCTACGGTTTGCCCGTATTGCTGCTTGATCCAGCTGCGCACCGGCGCCCCGAAGGCCACCATCGGCAGCGCGCCGCCCGCGTGCAGGCTCAGTTCCTTGACCATGCGTGTCTGGTAGTCGGTGAAATAGCTGTAGACGCCTTCCAGGTCCTTGCCCGCCGTGGCGGGGGCAGCGATCGGGGCGATGTCGATGATGGTCTGGTATTCCGGTGTCTGGGTCGCCGGGATGCCGTTGGCGGTGAGCAAGGTCGCCCAGCGGTCGGTGGTGGCCGACTCCAGGTAATCCTGGAAATGGGTCAGGGAGTAATCCGGCGGAAAGTGCAGCAGTTCGATGCTCTTGCGGTTCTCCAGGGCCATGCCCAGCGGCAGGAACAGGTACCAGTTGAACTGCCATTTGCCATCACTGTTGAGTTTGCTGGCGCCCTGGTAAGCCAGGTCGGCCGTGTCGAGCAAGGTGGTCAACGGCTGGCCATAACCGTCCGGTACCCCGCTGAAGGTGGCAAGCACTTGGTCATGGTCGGTCTTGACGCTGACTTTGCCCCGACTGTAACCGTCTCGCTGCAGGCTCTGGTTCAGGTAGTGCTCGACGGTCTGTTCCAGCGTCCAGGGACGAAAACAGATGACGTTGCAATTGTTCGGGTAAGCGAACAACTGGGTGACCCGTTGCGGGGTACCCAGCGGTACGGTGATGTCAGCCTGTACGACCGCACTCAAGGTCAGTGCGGCCAGGGTGAAAGACAACCTGGAGAGTTTGAACATGGATGGTTCCCTGTCAGCGAAAGCCCGTCTGCGCGGGGTGAATGCCCACCTTCACACAGTAGCGGTTGACCGGGAAAAGCGCGTAGAAAAACTGCGCGCTTGTCGCTTTTGAGTAAGTGCGTCTACACCGGGAAGTGCAGGGCGTTGCTCAAATCCCCCATGGGCTTTTGGCCGCGCGCGGTCATGGCGTCGTCACGCTGCTTGAGCCCGTCGAGGGTTTCCAGCTGGAACACCCGGGTGATCAGACGCAGGATCGACGCGGTGTCGTAGACGGTATGGTCCACCGTGCCCTTGCGCGCGAACGGCGAGACCACCAGTGCCGGAATCCGCGTGCCCGGGCCCCAACGATCGCCTTTTGGCGGTGCAACGTGGTCCCACCAGCCGCCGTTTTCATCGACCGTGACGATCACCACCATGTTCTTCCACTGCGGGCTTTCCTGCAGCACCTTCAAGGCGCGGGTGATATGCCGGTCGCCCGAAGCGACGTCGGCGTAACCGGCGTGCATATTCAGGTTGCCCTGGGGTTTGTAGAAGGTCACCGCAGGAAGCTTGCCGGCCTGGGCATCGGCGAAGAACTTGTTGGTGCTGGCGTCATCCCCCAGGCCGCCATCGCGCAGGCGTTTATTGCGCTCAGCCGGGTTTTCCGGGCCTTGCTGCTTGAAGTAGTTGAAGGGCTGGTGGTGGTACTGGAAGTTCGGAATCTTCGGAATGCCGCCCGAGTCCTTGAACTGATCCAGGGTTGCTTGCCATGCACCGGCGTACCAGGCCCAGTCGACGTTCTTTTTCGACAGTTTGTCGCCGATGTGCTCGTGGGTTTGTGGCACCAGCACGTTAGGCAAGTCGGGCTTGGAGTAATCCGGGCGCTCGGGGTCGCGAATCCAGGTCGGCCAGTAAGGCGGGGCCAGGGTGTTCACGCCGAAACCGTCCGGGGTCAGTGCGCTGGGGCCGAATTGCGGCGGGCCGGTCATGGCGCTGGCCGGGGATTTGTCCAGAGGCTTGAGGCGCGGGTCGGTCGGGTCGTCGCTTTGCAGCGTGGCGATCTGTGCCTTGGCCACCGATTGCGCAGCGTTCGGGTACACCGGCGGGGTGGCGCTGATCAGGTATTGGTGGTTGAGGAACGATCCGCCAAACGCGCCCTGGAAGAAGTTATCGCAGAGCACAAACTCCTTCGCCACGTCCCACAAGCGCAGGGCGTAACGACTCTGGGCGTAATGGCCCATCAGCAGGCCGCCGGAGTCGCCCCAGGCGACGAACGCATCGTTTTTACCGCCATTGATCTGCATCTGGTTCTGATAGAACACGTGCCACAAATCCCGGGTGACCAGGCTCAGGGGCTGGTCTTCACCGTTCGGGCCCTTCAGGGCGTAGGGGGCGTTGGGCAGGTTTTCCTGGTATTGCACTTCGCTGGGGTACGTCACGCCGTCCACGGTCTGCGGGCCGATTTGCAACACGCCGCCCCAGGTCGGGGGCAGCGTGCTCAGCAGGCTGCCGTCGCGGTCGCGTTGTTGATACTCGGCGGCGGTCAGGGCCGACAGGGGTTTCTCGACACCGGGGAAATCGGCAAACAGATTGTTGAAACTGCGGTTTTCGGCGTAGATCACCACCACGGTTTTAACCTGTTCGTGCAGGGCCTTGTCCAGCTCTTGCGGCGTCAGCGGGCGCTCCACCGGCTTGCCGGGTGCCTCGCTGGTATTGCCGCAGGCACTCAGGGTCGCACCCACGCCCAGCACGGCCGCGCCTCCCAGGAAGCGCCGCCGGCTGGTGTCGACTGGCGGTTTGGCTTCAATGTCTTGGGAAGGGCGGTCTTCGTGCTCGTCGCTCATTGCTGGGAGTCCCTGCTGGTTGAATGTTGCAAGATATTTCGCAGGACGGTAGCAATGCAATGTGACGGAACGAAGACAGTGCCTTGAACGCTACAGGCCACTCATAACAAGCGCAGTGCCAATTGGCTGCCGGCGCGCAAGTACTCCACCTGGGACGCCAGCGCATCCTTGACGATGGCTTCGCCCGTATCGGTCAGCTTGGCTTTCTTGGCATCGATGACGCAGGACTGCAGCAGTTGCATGGCCACGTCCATGGCTTTCTGGAACGCCGTCACGTTGTTGTGCAGGCCAAACTCCTTGATAACCGTGGCCATGCGGCAATCGGCATTGTCGCGCAGGCCCTGGTACTCAACGAACGACACGTTGCCGTCCTTGTAAATAGCATTGATCAACTCTTCCAGCGATTTGGATAGGGGCGTCATCGGATTTTCCTTGGGGGGGTGAGGCGTTATCCGAATCAGGTTAATCAAAGGTGTTGGCGGCAGAAATCAGGGGTTGCCACCGTAGTGAGTGGGACAACCCCGACGCGTTTGATCAGAAAGGTTACTGGCCGCTGCCCTATGGCATCACTGGCGGCAAATATTTAAGCGTCGTGCCCAGCGCCCACAGCAAAAACAGCACCAGCGGCGTGTGCACCAGCAGCTGCACAAACGAAAAGCCGATCAAATCCCGCGCCTTCAACCCCAGTACCCCCAGCAACGGCAACATATAGAACGGGTTGATCAGGTTCGGCAGCGCCTCGGCAGCGTTGTAGATCTGCACCGCCCAGCCCAGGTGGTATTCCAGGTCATTGGCGACCTGCATCACGTACGGCGCCTCGATGATCCACTTGCCGCCGCCCGACGGGATAAAGAAGCCCAGCACCGCCGAATACACGCCCATCAACAGCGCGTAGGTGTCATGGGATGCGATGGAGGTGAAGAAGGTCGAGATATGGTGAGCCAATGTCTGACCGTCGCCGCCTTTCACCACCGTCATCAATGCCGCAATCGAGCCGTACAACGGGAACTGGATCAGTACCCCGGTGGTGGTCGGCACCGCGCGGGCCACGGCGTCGAGGAAGCTGCGCGGGCGCCAGTGCAGCAATGCGCCCACCATCAGGAACAGGAAGTTGTAGGTGTTGAGGCCCGAGATCGCGCTGATCGCCGGCTTGGTCGAGAATTCATGGAACAGCCACCCGGCCGCCAGTAACGCCAGCAGGATAGTCAGCAGCGGGCTGTGTTCCAGCCACTCGCCCGGGCGGGTCG